>DATGWS010000377.1:0-6977 GCA_035299365.1 Candidatus Didemnitutus sp. | reverse complement strand
GCAGATGATAGGGCAGGGGGCTGATTGGGTCGATATAGGAGGAGAGAGTACACGTCCCGGTGCAACTCACGTCCCTGTAGACATGGAAAGCATGCGCGTTATCCCTGTGATCCGCGAGATCATTGAGGCAAACGCCGAGGCCAAGATTTCTGTTGATACTTATAAATCCATCGTGGCACGTCAGGCACTACATGCCGGCGCACGATTGATCAATGATGTAACGGCCGGCACGCACGACCCAGAGATCTTTGAAGTAGCGGTGGAACACAACGTACCCATCATTCTCATGCATATGTTGGGTGACCCCCAGACCATGCAGAACAACCCTCAGTATGATGATGTGGTGAAGGACGTACGCCAGTATCTTGAACAGCGCGTGGACGCAGCTCGTACTGCCGGTGTCAAAACCATCTACGTCGATCCCGGCATCGGTTTTGGTAAGACCCTCGATCATAACCTGGCCCTCCTGCGCAATATTGATGCCTTTTCCGATCTCTCTGATGGAATCGTACTCGGCATTTCAAGAAAACGCTTCCTCGGTACTCTTACCGGCGTTGAAGACCCATCACAACGAGACCAAGCAACAGCGCTCATGCATGCTCTCCTCTGGCATGTACCCGTCCACATGATCCGCGTGCATGATGTACCAATGCATGTGCTGCTAAGAGCTCTCTCACGAAGTCTCTTATGACGTTATGACAACTATGACAGTTATGACGACTATGACATTTATGACGTCATGACAGTCATACCGTCATTTCGTCATATCGTCATTACGAGCGAAGCGAGTGGCGTCATTACGAGCGAAGCGAGTTACGTCATTTCGAGCGAAGCGAGCGGAGTCATAACTCAGGCTCGGTAACGATGCACATCGATCCCGTACTTGCGGATCTTGTTGTGCAGGGTTTCTCGGCTAACGGCGAGGATGGCTGCGGCTTTGGAGACGTTGCCATTTGTGCGTTCGAGTGTCTTCTCGATTTTCATCTTGTCCACCATCGCAAGATCGTCCTTTAGGGAGCGGTCCTCACCAAGGTCTATCTGTGAGCCGTTGGTTGCGACAGGTTCGTGAGAAGGGGCTTGTGGAGCGGGCGCAGCGGCAGCAGGTTGATAATGCTGTGGTGTAGCGGCCGCCACGGCACCAACAGCGGTTGCAACGCGGTGAATTGGCTGTGAGGAAGAGCGCTTGAGGATGCGGTGGAGATCGGCGATCTCGAGCTGATCGTTGGACATGGTCTGAAGCGCCACACGCAGTACACTGGCGAGTTCGCGAACGTTGCCCGGCCATTGATACTGTTGGAGATATTCTACAGCGGCAGAGGAAACGGTTTTTTGATCGCCCATTTCCTTGTTGTGTTTGGCAATGTAGTGATCAACGATGAGCGGTACATCTTCTATACGTTCGCGAAGCGATGGTATGTAGATCTCGCACTCGCGAAGGCGGTGATAGAGCTGTTCACGGAACCTGCCATCACCCATCGAGGCAATGAGGTCGCGGTCTGTTGCACTCACAAATCGAATATCCACATCTTCTGTTTCTACCGATCCAACCCTGCGAACAGCTTTTTGCTCCATCGGCAAAAGGAGGTTGGCCTGGAGTTCGAGCGGCATGTCTCCGATCTCGTCCATGAACAATGTTCCTTTGTGAGCCTGATGGAAGAGGCCGCGTTTGGTGTCCATAGCGCCCGAAAACGCCCCCTTCATATGACCAAAGAGTTCGCTTTGGAAAAGCTCGCGGGGGATGTTCGGGATGTCTACCGTGATGAACGGGTGTTTTGAACGTCGGCTCACGCCGTGCAGTGCGTGGGCAACGAGTTTCTTTCCCGTACCAGTTTCACCGGTGATGAGGACGTTGAGATCTGTGCGACCGTATCGCAGGATCTTGTCGGCCACTTCCATCATAATAGCACTGCGTCCAATGATGCCTTGACCTTCAACAACGCGACGCAGCTCTTCGTTGGATGAGTCTGCCTTGACGCGTTCCATTGCGCTTGTGAGTACAGCAACAAGTCTGTCATTGGTAAGCGAGGACTTATCAATGAAATTCAACGCGCCGAGTTTGGTTGCTTTTACGGCGGTTTCAATGGTCCCTTTGCCGGAGATCATGATGATGGGGATGGACGGATACTCGCGAATGGATCTGCCGAGTACGTCGATACCTGTCATGGAAGACTCGCTGCCGAACTCAATGTCCAGCAACATCAGGCCAACCTCGCGACTGCTTGTTTCGAGGAAGCTGAGCGCTTGCTCGGGACTATTGCGGATCTCAGCGTTCCACCCCTCGCCACGCACAACGTCGGCCAGAGTAGCACAGAAATCTCGGTTGTCGTCAACAATGAGGATCTTCATGGTATTCAATTGCGAGGTATCAGCATCATCAGCTGGTCATAGAGTTCGCGCATGTCCCGGCTCTGAAATGTCTCCAGATCGGGGTTCCATACGGCCCGTAAATATACGTCGGAGCGAACGTTGCGGTATTCGATATATCTGGCCCTTGTTCCTCGCACGTTCAACGCCTGTGTCTTGAGAAAACAACTCATCACATCCTTGGCAAGCTCGCAGTATTTGGATTGATCCACTGCCAGGGTGTAGTTCCCATCTGCACGTTCAGCAATTGTACCACTGTATGTAAACACTTCGCCCTTGGTGTTCATCGTGAATTGTTCTACTGTTCCAAGTGAATCATGTTCCGTGCCCCAGCGGATCACGAGGTCCACCTGACGTTCCGTAACGCATGGGGCGGCCTTATTCGGGCGTGGTGTACCGCATGAGGTGGCCACCAGCGCCGTCAGGATCACAAGGAAAGGAAGGAGTCGAGCCGCACCGAACATCGTTGAGCCCCAAGCAAGTGTACTGTACCAAAAAGATCTGCCCCAACTTCGCGATGAGTAAGGATCAATCGAAGGGGCTTCATAAAAGCACCCATTTTTAATCCGGCGGATTCGGCTGCAGACTGGGAAAGCCCCTTGAATGCTTCGAGATCTGCTATGGATGCATTGTTGAGCCCATCACGAAACGTTTTGACTGCCGTTCGTAGTGTATCGTTCCCAGAGATCGATGCAGCAAGTTCGTTGGATAGGGGGCTAAGCACATCACCAAAGAGATAATCGGCAAAGTCTGTTACGTCCTTAAGGAAGTGTACACGTTCACGAACGAGTTCGATCACGTCTGCCACAAAGTCAGGCTCGATGTATTGGTAACCGCGGGCGGTGAGTGCCGGAAGGAGTTCAGCTGCGAGTTCCTTGGGGTCTCGCGACTTCAAATACTCTCCATTCATCCAGTCGAGCTTCTTATAATCAAACACTGCTCCGGCCTTATTCACGCGCTCTAAAGAAAATGCTTCAATGAGTTCGTTGTGCGAAAAGATCTCCGTGTCTGTCCCGGGATTCCATCCGCATAAGGCAACGAAATTCACGAGGGCGTCTGGGAAAAATCCCTTTTCTGCAAAATCACGCACCATTACGTCGCCGTGACGCTTACTCATCTTTGAACGATCCGGATTGAGCAAGAGTGGCACGTGTGCAAAGGTTGGCGCTTTCCAACCGAATGCTTCATACAGCAACACGTGTTTTGGTGTAGACGGGAGCCACTCTTCGGCGCGGATCACATGGGTGATCTCCATGAGGTGGTCATCCACAACATTGGCAAGGTGATATGTTGGGAATCCGTCGCTTTTCAGAAGGATCTGGTCATCGATCTCTCTACCGGCAAAGACAACATCGCCTCGGATCTCATCATGGAATCGAACATCCGTATGCAACGGCACCTTAAGTCGGATCACATGCTGGGCATTCTCACCAAGCAGGCGTTGTGTTTCATGGTCGCCAACGGTAAACTGATTCCGCATCGTTGAACGATCATACTTGGGTGCGATACCTGCAGCTTGCTGACGCAAACGCATGGCATCGAGCTCCTCGGATGTGTCAAAGGCATAATAGGCAGACCCATTCTCCACCAGTTGCAAGCCATAGGTGCGGTATAGATCGAACCGCTCACTTTGTGTGTACGGTCCGTGGTTGCCACCAACGTGTGGCCCTTCATCAAAGGTTACGCCGGCCCATGCTAGTGATGCGATCTGTTCCTCAATAGCCCCTTCCACAAGCCTCGTGCGGTCTGTGTCTTCGATGCGAAGGATACACACACCACCATGGTGTTTTGCGAAGAGGTAGTTATAGAGCGCCGTCCGTAAACTCCCGATATGCAGGAAGCCGGTTGGGGAAGGGGCAAATCGAACGCGAACACTCATAGAACACTCTCCACTTCTGCAAAGGTCTTCTCGGTTTCAAACACGCGGACGCGCACAGCATCTACACGATGTCCAACAGGGAGTTGTGAAATCACATGCTCAAGCAACATCCTGGCGATGTTCTCTGCCGTGGTAGGAAATGCAACAAGAACGGTCTTCATCGAATGTGCTTCGAGGAACGACCGAACAACAGTATCGGAGGTATCGCAGAGGAACGCATGATCAAGCTCATCGATCTTCTTTTGGATCAAAAGCTTCATGTCGAAATAATCCATCACCATTCCCTGAGCATCAGGTTCACCGGAGAGGATCACATGCGCTTCGTACGAATGGCCGTGGATGTTCTTGCAGAGGCCATTGTGAAATGGCAACCGATGTCCCATTTCCCAACGGAACTGCTTTGAAATCGTTGTTCGCATCGAATTAGGCCTTGGTGTGTTCGGCTTCGATCACGCTGTGAATACCACCACGAGTTTTCCATTCGGCCGTAACCTTCATCCACACTGGGTCGCAGATACCCACAAGATCATCAAGGATCTGGTTCGTAACGGCCTCATAGAAGATGCCACGATTCCGATAATCGAGGTAATAATACTTCAGTGCCTTGAGCTCAACACAGACCTCATTTGGCACATACTGCACAGTGATCGTCCCGAAATCCGGAAGCCCCGTCATAGGGCATACCGACGTGAACTCCGGGTTGATATGCGTGATCGTGAATCGGCGTCCCGGCCGCGGATTCGGAAATGTTTCGAGTTGCATCTTGCGAAAATAGCGAATAGTGAATAGCGAATAGTGAATAGCGATTAGCGAATTCCAACTGGGATCCACTATCCACTATCCACTATTCACTATTCGCTATTCGCTATTCGCTATTCACTATTCACTATTCGCTATTCGCTATTCGCTATTCTCTATTCCACCGGCACCATCATCGGCAGCATTACCATTGAATGTTCGGTGAGGCCGATCTCGGCGAGTGTGGCGGCATGGCGCACTTGTTGGCGCAGGCCGATTGGGAGCGATTTCAGGAGTTGCTGGGTTGAAGTTTCAGATCCGGTGATAGATGCCATCACGTGTTTGGCAACTGCTGTGCGGGCCTCTGTGTTGTCATCGTCCTCGTCGCCGAGGCCAAAGATCTTGAGGATGGCGGAGATGTTGTCTACGCGCTCTGGGTAGAGCGAGAGATGGACCTTGGAGTCTTCGCTTACGCCGATGCGCTTCTTTACAAGATTGATGGCGTCTATGAGGCCGCCGCTTACATCAACCAGACCGGCGTCCTTGGCTGCCTGACCGGTCCAGACACGACCGCGAGCGAGCAACCGAGTGGCTTCGTAGTCCATTTTGCGAGAATCGGCCACCTTTTGAACAAATCTTCTGTAGATGCCTTCACCAAGCGAACGGAACTGCTTCTTGTCTGCATCTGTGCTTGGCATAAGGGGGTTGAGAAAGTTTGATGACTTGCCGAACGACACGGTGTCCATGGTAACACCAAGCTTGGACATGGTTCCGGAGAAGTTCGGAATGGCCATGATCACGCCGATCGATCCAGTGATGGTTGATGGGTGAGCAACGATCGTATCGCATGCCATAGCGATGTAATACCCGCCCGACGCGGCTACATCGCTCATCGATGCATAGACAGGCTTGGTTTTGCGGATCTCCAGGATTTCTGCCCAGATCTCATCAGAGCCATAGGCGGAACCGCCTGGACTATCGATACGAAGGATGATGGCGTCTACATCGTCGTCATCACGTGCGGCTCGTAGGTCGCGAATGAGCGTCTTTGAGTAGATACCCGAGGCGTCGAACGGATTGGTGTTCTTGCCGGAGCTGATCGGACCTGAGGCGTAGACTATAGCGATGCCCTTATCGCTCGTTTCTTCCTTGGACTTGACTTTTGATCGCATGTACTGCGAGATCGTTACAGTACGCAGTGAAGGATGATCTGTGGAATCATCCGGATTGAGGCGCATGTGAATACGCTCCTTGAGTTCTGCTTCACGTGCAAACCCATCGATGAGACCGTACTTCTTAAGGGAATCAGGAACGTACATACCAACATCGAGAAGTGATCGAACCACTGCTACGTCGAGCTTCCTGCCCGTTGCAACGGCGTTGATGAACATGTCCGAGCGCTGTGCGATGAGGGCACGGATCTCTTCTTTTGCAGGTTCTGACCATTTGTCCCGACTCATCGTTTCTGCGGCGGACTTGTATTCTTCGAACTGTTCAACGTGCCACGTAACACCGATCTTATCAAAGAGGCCCTTCATGAAGGGGGCTGAAGCACCAAAAGCATTAAACTCCAACATACCTTCTTGTGGCATGTAGATGGAGTCGGCAGTTGACGCCAGATAGTAGTGAGACTTTGTACCGGCATCGATAAAGGCATAGACGAACTTGCCCGATGTCTTAAAGTCTACGATGGCTTGTCGCACTTCAGCGAGCTTGGCCATGCCAATGCCCATGCCACCAGCGCGGAAATACAGACCCTTGATCTTATCGTCGGTCTTTGCCTTGCGAAGCGCGTCGAGCACATCAAGCAAGGATGGACCGGAAGGGCCATCATCACCAAGATTGAATACCATTTGTGGCTTGTATTCTGGTAAGCCCCCTGAAAGATCAAGGATGAGAACCGTCTTGTCGCGCACGTCCACACTCTTTGGTTCCGTGTCGATGCTGGATACGATCATGTTCATGAACAGACCGAACATCACAATCATTATGACGA
>DATGWS010000376.1:0-1876 GCA_035299365.1 Candidatus Didemnitutus sp. | reverse complement strand
ATTCACTGTTCACTGTTCGCTGTTCACTGTTCGCTGTTCGGTGTTCACCGTTCGCTGTTTACATTGTACAATGGTGAACACCCGAAGAGACTTTCTCTACACGATCATTCTGGGTTCCGGAGCGGTGTTTCTTGCACCGTTGCCGGGATGTGGACCGGCGCGCATTGATGAGGGAGAGCCTCAGGTCACAAAGGTTGCTGAACCTCTTCGCCCGCGAGTGGGTACGCCGCAGTTTCGTGTAGCGCACGATTTTCTGCGTGATGGAAAGCCCCTTCCACAACCAACAACAACGGTGCGCAAGGATGTGGTGGTGGTTGGTGGGGGACTGTCGGGACTTACGGCAGCATTGGTCTTACAAACACACGGAATCGATAGCATCGTTCTTGAATCGGAGGCCCGATTAGGAGGTGCTGCTGTAAGTGAACAGATCAAGGATGTCTCGGTGCCACTCGGTAGTGTGTACTTTGTAAGTCGCACGGAAGAGATCGATATGTTGATGAAGGTGGCACGGATTGAACCCGTACAGTGTCCTGATGATGCCTACATTCTCTCAGACGGACAGATCGTTCAGGATCTCTGGTCGGATAGGACATTGAAAGAAGCTATCCGTGACGAACGCGATAGAGATGGGATGAGGCGGTTTCGCGATATGCTTTCCGTGATGGATGCAGATCTGCCATCATACCCACTGCCCGCATCACTCTCACCGCGTTTGCAAGCCCATGATGCACAACGATCGTCGGATCTTGCCCATCACTACGGGTCTGCTACTCTCAACACCATCATCAATGCCTACAGTAGATCGTCGATGGGTGCCCCTTCCACAAAGACCAACGCGTATTGTTTACTGAACTTCTACCAATCGGAACTTGGATCCTCGTTTGGGTATTCTCGCTATAGTTTTCCCGGCGGCACGTCTCAGCTTACCAATGGTGTTGCTGCGGCATTGAAAAACACACGGCCATCTGCACTTGTAGCGCGAGTTCACGAAACGCCGAACACCGTTGAAGTGGATGTTGTAGAGCTTGACGGGACTGTGACGCGATACATCGCCCCTTTCGGCATCATTGCTGTTCCAAAGTATCAGCTGTCTCGAATGCTCACGGGCGTTGGCGCACAACGAGCTGAAGCACTGAAGAAGATTTCCTACGCGCCATATGTTACCATGCAGATCAGTTCACGTGTAGCAATTGCAACTGGCAAGGCATACGATACGTGGGACCTGCGTGTGGAGAATTCGTACACGGACGTGATAGATCCGATGTGTATTCAACGGGGCTCTTCAGCTCATGTAGTGTCGTTATACGTTCCTCTCGATCCCACGCAACGAACAATGCTCCAAGACCCGGAAGCATTCGCTCGGTTTACAGCAAAGACAGTAGAACGTTTTGCAGCCGGACTCACTGATGAGCAGCGTACGTCGATCACCGATGTCCATTGTTGGGGATGGGGACATGGAATAGTTATTCCGTCGCCCGGAACACATAATGGAGCAGCGCAGACCGCAAGTGCTGCAACACCTCGACTTCGGTTTGCCGGAACGGATAGTGACTGTGCGCCGGCAATAGAAAATGCAACGGAGCAGGGGGCAAGAGCAGCACGCGACGTTATCGCCCAACTTCAACAGAGATCCGGTCGCTGATTTTGCCATCTTCCGAACGTTTCCTACCTTTGTGACCCCTCTGCGGAAGTGGCGAAATTGGCAGACGCACCATCTTGAGGGGGTGGCGCCCAAAAGGCATGCGGGTTCAAGTCCCGCCTTCCGCACGACATGAACACCTCTAACCCCTTGGAAATCAAGGGGTTTTTTATCCCCTCCCCGATTCCCGTCCGTATTTGTACCCGCGTCCCGCTCATGGAGGGGATGGTGATGTAC
>DATGWS010000375.1:0-17509 GCA_035299365.1 Candidatus Didemnitutus sp. | reverse complement strand
TCCGCCGACCCCATCATTAAACTGAGTGGCACAGAGTCTGACATGGCAGTATGGAACAACCTGCCACCCATCTATCGAACAGAAACGTTTGTTGAGCCAACGCCCGGCGCTGTTACCTTGGCAACCATTCGTGTAGGGAATGCACCGTTGGATGAGCCCCTTCTTATGAAGAGGGAAGATGGAAACATCCGCTCATTGGCGTTGTTAGGGTATGGCATCTATCGGTGGAAGCTTATGGGAGACGGACCTGCAGCATCTCGTGGAGGAGCTGTAACCGACGTTTTGCAGACGTTTATGGGGAATTCACTTAAATGGCTAAGTGTTCGTGACGATGCGAAGCGTATTCGCATTCGAAGCACCCATCCCTTTTACGCCGCTGGTGAGCATGTTGGGTTCAATGCCTCAGTTCAAGATCAGACGTTTGCACCCGTGGATGATGCAGAGGTAAAGGTTGTTGTGGAAGGGGCATCGGGCCGCCGAGATGTGATCCTCACCGGACAGGGCAATGGTCGATACGCATTTGATATCGGATCGTTGGCTCCTGGCGACTATTCCTACAACGGAGTTGTAACCAGTAGGGGAATTCAGATCGGAGTAGATAAGGGGCGATTCACCGTGGGTGATCTAGGAATAGAAGAAGGTGCCTCAACGCGTAATAGCTCGCTTTTACAAACGCTGGCACTTCGAACAGGCGGAATGGCCGCATCTGCTCCAAATATCAATGAGTTAATCGCTGCAGTTCGGGCAGATCCACGGCTTCGTCCCGTTGCTAGAACACATGAACGCGAGTTCCCGCTCTACCACCTACCATGGTTAATTATGGCAGGTATCGGAGCCTTTGCCTTAGAATGGTTCCTGCGCAAACGTAGAGGGCTTGTGTAACCGTGAAACCGATGCTTCCAGAAGATCTGCAGGAGCTCTACTACGTTCGTAAATCTGAGATTCGTCAACGACTTGCAGACTTTGCTTCGGTTAAGGCGGAGGACAGGTTTTACGAATTGTGCTTTTGCCTCCTTACACCGCAATCATCTGCGCTTCACGCCAATCACGTTGTTAACGAACTCAAGTCTATTGATTATCAATCATTTGGTCAGAACGTTTTACATCTGCTCCGACAGCCAACCTCATACATTCGATTTCACAATGTTAAGCATGCCAGACTGGCCCAGGCACGAACAGAGTGGCCCAAGATATCCGACGTTATAGAACGTACCCACGTAACGCCACAGCAACGAAGAGACGAGTTAGCATCAATCGTGAGTGGTTTTGGATTGAAGGAATCAAGCCACTTTCTACGCAACATTGGAGTACGTGGGTTAGCAATTATTGATCGCCATCTACTTACGAACCTTGTGTATTGTGGTGTCTATACAGAAACACCACCTCTTGGGTCAAAACGAGCATATCATGAGGTAGAGAATCGGTACCTACAATTCTGTATAGACATAGGAATCGATATTGACGAAGTGGATCTGCTGTTCTGGTGTGCACAAACCGGACACATTCTTAAATAAATATATTGACTCTGTGAAGAGCCTAAGTGGTTGGCAGTCAAGTACATAGAGCATTTAGCGTACGTTACCTCAATGTTGTTACGTAGTTACACGCAAGAAAGTACTTGACATTAGGTAGTCTTACGCATAAGTTAGCCCCTGTTGAACATGTGGTCGTGTTATCACGTACGCATAAACCATCAATCTTCAGGGGAGCACCCATGGACAGGAAAAGCTCAGTCACAATCAGCGTTGTAATGATGCTCGTTGTGGCCATGTCCTTCCAAACGGTTGTGGCCGGCGGACTAGATCCGATTATGCCGAATAGCACACCTAGCGTGGCTGCTGTTTCTACAGTACGCGATCTTGTTACTTCTGGACAAGCTCGCTATCAACTTGTTGAACGAAAGGTTTTTGCTGAGCGAACGGAGATCGAACTTGTTCTAACGGACCAGAAGGGGAATACGATTGGTGGATATGCTCCACCGTATCTCCAATCCGAAGACGAAGCCCGCCAATTGTGGAAGGACTTCGTTACAGCTAATCTTGGCATGTCTGCCGTACCTGATCAGATCTCTATCCGCGAAGATCGCAAGAGTGAATCAGAGTCGTTTGCAGTGGCGTTCGCACTTGACCACAGCCCATCAATGACCATCCCGCGCGCAATTCGCATGCAGAAGGCTATACAACAGGCACTGAACTCGTTTAATGCTAATGACTATGTATCCATTGTGAAGTTCACCGGAAGAGTTACAACGGAAGTTGAACTCACGAATGAACGTTCGGAGTATCTCTCAGACTTTAAGGTCAATGGACTGAATCTCCGCTCAAACGGAACAGCGATCTATGACGGCGCCATTGAGGCATTAAAGCAGCTCGACCAAGCTCCGCAGGCTACAAAGCGCATTCTCATCGTCTTTACCGATGGCGAAGACAATTCCTCCTCGGCATCAAGCGAAGATGTTCTAGAGTATGCAAAGCGCACAAACACCATCATCCACACCGTTGTGTATGGCGTCTCCAATGATGCTCCTGTTACTCAGCTCTCAACGGAAACGGGCGGGAAGAACTTCCGATTGACGGATGTGTATGAGTTCGATCGTGTGTTCCTCGGCATCTATACAGCGCTTCGTCATTCGTATGTGTTAACCGTCAACATGAAGGCCGACCGTGAACTCGAGTCTTCCGCTGGTGGTGTGCTTACGGCTGCCGGCAGCTCCGCAGGATCAATCCGCTCAAATGAAATGATGGTTCTTCTTCCTCGAACACGTGTTGAAGTATCGAAGTACTCAACGGATGATGCGCTTGTAATGAATGTAGAGCTGTCATTCGATGCTGAAAACGGAGATGTATCGCAGAGCGATCTCAACCTCCTCGATTCTGTTGCAACAGTCCTTGTGCAACGCAATGATGTAGGTTTGGATATCGTTTCCGCAACCGGTGCAAATTCCGGATCGCATGAAGAGGTAGAAATCTCTCAGAAGCGTGTTCGCTCTATCCGTGATCTGCTGATTCGTCGTGGCATTAATCCTGCCCGCATTCAGAGTTATGCAAACAGAGCTGCATCGTCCAATCCAATGCTTCAACGAGTGGCTTCCCCTACAAAGACCACGTTCGTCTTCACGAAGCTATAGACAGGAGAACCAGCAGGTTACAATTCCGCCTGCTTGCATCGTTCAGCAAGAGATGCCGAACTCATAAGGACTTGACCCTGAGTACCCTCCGCTAGGAGGGTATTCGTTTTTTGGGCAACCACTTCGATGGTACACAGAACATGGCGCCCCTTAACCGATGATACACGGGCAGTTATCTGTACCCGAGCACCGATTCCTGCCATAGTCTTGTGGTTGATTTGAATAGAGCTTCCCACAGCATTGTCGCCCTCATCAAAGAAGGGTTCTATTGCTCGTCGGGCTGCTACTTCCGCATGATAGGCAAGCCAGAACGTGGAGTATACCGGGTGGATGAGCTTTTCGTCCAGCCTTGCCGTCATGTCAGGCGTTACCGTAATCTCAACTATGCCGATGCCGTTTTCAATACCGGGTTTCATACTCAATGATACGAAGGTCTACACGTTCGATGCCGTACATTTGTTGAATGCGCATTGCTCTTCATACGCTTGGGTGCAAGCTGAATTATAGCGAAACGGCTACCATACGAGAAGATCTCGTACAGCGTGGTCATGAAATCGTTCCTTTTTCGGCAGAAGCAGACGTGTTATTGGTCAATACGTGTTCGGTAACCGAGAATGCAGATATAGAGTGCCGAAAGATCGTCCGAAGGGGGCTTCGCACATCGCCCAATGCGTCTGTTGTTGTCACGGGCTGTTATGCGCAATTGCAACCGGAAGAGATTGCCAGCATTGATGGCGTAAAGGCTGTGATCGGAATGACACAGAAGTTCACTATTGGGGAAAAGCTCGATGAGATCCTTTCGAGTGTATCTCCTCGTATCTACGTAGATGAGATTTCCACGGCCACGGTGTTCAATGGATCTCGTACCGGACGTGGGGACTCTCGAACGCGTTCGTTCTTGAAGATCCAGGATGGATGCGATTACTCATGTACATTCTGCACAATTCCACGTGCACGTGGTCCGGCTCGCGCCATGTCCCTTGCATCTATCCAAAGGGATCTGGAATCCATCGCCCAAGAAGGATATCACGAAGTGGTGCTCTCGGGAATCAACCTTGGTGAATACCGAGGGGAAAACGGCGAGAGATTCATCGATGTCGTGAACATGATCGAAGAAATGGCACCACCATTTCGTGTTCGTATTTCATCCATCGAACCCAACACGCTCACGCCGGAAATCATTGACCTGATCTCTGTTTCTCGGACCTTTGTACCACATCTTCATGTGCCGCTACAGAGTGGGTCTGCAGACGTGTTGCGTGACATGCGTCGTAGATATAATCCAGCCATGTATGCGAAAATGGCAGACCGTGTCACCAGCTCTATGCCCCATGCAGCACTTGGGATAGACGTGATCGTAGGATTCCCGGGTGAGACGGATGCACACTTCGAAGAGACGGTTTCGTTTTTGGAAGGGATTCCGTTTACCTACCTACATGTGTTCACCTACTCAGAGCGAGAGAATACCCCGGCAAGTACGATGCATGGCCAGGTTGACGTTGCAGTACGTAGACTTCGAACGCAGAGACTTCGCGCTATGTCTCAGATCCGTACAATGGAGTTTCATAAGGGGCAGTGTGGAAGCCGTAAGGTCATGATCCCAGAAGGGTACGATCCAACGACCGGACGTTGGGACGGGTGGACAGAAAATCATGTCTATGTTTCGCTCGAGGCCCCATCTACATTGCAAAAACGTCCGTACAGTGTTGAATTGCTCTTCACAGACGATGATGCCGTGCGTGTTACTCCGAACGAACCACTCGAATTCACAGAGACCTCTCTCCTTCCAATCTTGAACCTCACGGATATTCAATGAAGATCTTTATTGCTGCAGATCTAGAAGGAGCCACCGGTGTGGTTCACCACGATCAGCTTATGCCCGATGGAAGGGGCTATGCAGCTGCTCAGCGTTTACTTACGGCAGACGTCAATGCAGCTATAGAAGGAGTGCTGCGTGTATCGCCTACATCAACCTTTGTTGTTGGGGATGGACATGGTCCAATGCGCAACATCATCTTGGAGGAGCTACATGACGCGGCTGAACTTGTCATCGGATCTGCAAAGCCACAGAACAAGCCCCTTTGTCAGCTTCAAGGAATAGATGAGTCGTTTGATTTGGCATGTATGGTGGGATACCACAGCAAGGCCGGAACACCATCCGGACTGCTCGCACACACATATATCGGCAGCCTCGTGCGAGAATGGCGACTCAATGGTGTGCCAGTGGGAGAGGTACAGATGAATGCTGCTGTTCTTGGCTCGTTTGGTGTACCGGTCGGCATGATTGTTGGTAATAGCGATCTTGAGCCGGAAGTGCGAGCGTGGGACCGAAACGTTGAATTCGTTTCAACGAAACGAACACTTGGACCAACAGCTGCCATTTGTGCCACTCCCGGTCGTACGCATACATTGATCGCAGATGCTGCTGCAAGAGTTGTGTCGCAGAATATTCATGCGGATATCTACAACATTGGTCATACCCGAATAGAGGTTGACACGTATCGTCGGGAGCAATGTGATAAAGCCTCGTCTGTACATGGCATCACAACGTTAGGCGAGTTTACAGTGGTGGCCGAGGCCGACACGGCGGCCGAGGCCTTTCAACTCATGTGGCGTGCTTGCACGCGAGCACTAGATGAGAGCCCAGGTTGGCTTGCGTGATAGGGTGGTACTAAAGCGACCGCTTAAATTCTGTGTAGCCGCGCGTGTTGAGCTGGGCTTCAGTTGGTGGCGGAATATTCGCCTTTTTCAACCGTGAGTTTGTATCATCGATACGGTCTTGTGGCAGGGGATGAGTGCTGAGGAGCCTCTCAATGGACGAACCACTTCGCCCCTTGACCTTATCGAAGAAATACAAGATTCCCCCAGGGAACCATTGTGTTGACCGAAGGTAGCGGAAGGAGAAGTCATCAGCTTCCTCTTCGTCCGATCTACTATTCTTGAGCAGACCAAGTCCAGCGAATGCATTGGCTGCAAGTTCGATATGTTGATTCTTGTTATTGCCCAGTGCTATATCCATCATTGTCTGGATGCCAAGCTGTGTGGTCATGCGCTCTGTTGAGTGGCGTTTTTCGGCATGGGCGATCTCGTGACCGAGAACTCCGGCAAGTGTAGCCTCATTATCGATTGCCTTGAGTAGTCCAGTGTATACATAGATATATCCGCCTGGAGTACAGAAGGCATTGATCATCGCATCGTCCTTGATCAGCTGCACCTTGTACGAGAATTTTCCTCGATACTTCACGTCAGGAGATTGTACGATCTTGTCGATGATGCTTTGCACGTATTGTTGTGCCTTTGCATTTACATAGGGTGGATATTGCTTTGCATCGGCCTTGATCTCTTTATCGAATTGTGCGCCTAGGCGTTGGTCTTCACTTACCGGAAAGACATTGATGGCTCCACAATAGGTGAGGACCAATGCTGACGTGATGCTAAGAGCAATGGTGGCGACAAGGCGGAGGTTCATGTATACCTGCATATGAATTCGGTCAAAAGAAGGATTCGTTGTCAAAAATACCATTTGCGTAGCGGACGTGGTTGAGGACCAGTCCCTGAGGTGGTGCAAGGGGCGCTTGTCCGGACCGCACGCCCGATGCCAACATTGATTCAGCATCTACAAGCTCGATCTTTCCCCGAGCAACAGTCATTGCCGTTCCAATGATAGACCGGCACATGCCATAGACAAATCGATCTGCTCGTATCCGAACGAGTAGACGATCGTGGGATTCCTCAACTCTGCATGACTCCACCCGACACATATACGATGTCGTGGATGGATTATGTTTCGAGATCGCCGTGAAATCATGAAGACCTTCAAAAACACGTGTGGCCTGAGCAAATCTCTCAACGCTAAATGGGAGCTCGGGTGTCCATGCAAACGTGTCTGTAAAAACAGACCCATACGTTGTGATCACGTACACATACTCGCGAGAGCAGGCATCAAATCGAGCATGAAATCCTTCGTCTACGCGGGCTGCCGAGCGAACCCTGATATCTCGAGGTAGGCGAGCATTCAATGCAATATGGACCTTGTCTATTGGGATCTGATGGGCCACATCAGGTAGGTGTACATGCGCTACTTGGCCACGAGCGTGTACCCCGGAATCCGTCCGCCCGGAACCTATTACAGGTTCAGCTACTCCAAAGGATTCTTTGATCGCATGTTCGATCGCCTGTTGTACTGACTGACCATTAGGTTGGTTCTGCCAGCCAACATAGTGAGTACCTTCGTATTCGATCAAGAGGGCAAGTGGGGTCATTTCACAAAAGTAGGGAGTTGGGACTATGAAGATCGTACAAAGCTTGATCCTCTCGGCAACGGTGTTGGGGGTTATGGTGTCTGCTCCGGCAATGGTTGCCCAGCAAGATGGTGGCACCGCTGTTGGTGTTCAATTTGGATATCCTGGTAATGTGGGCTTGTCGATGCGGTTCGACCGTATTGCCATTGGTGCAGCCTGGCATCTTGGTGATAATGGCTATCTGCACGTAACAGCAGATTATTGGCTGCTCAAGAGCACTATCGTTAAGAACCTTGATTGGTATCTCGGTCCTGGTGTAAATCTTGGGATTGGTGATCCATTTGCATTTGGTGTTCGACTCCCAATCGGCCTCCAATGGATCCCATTTAAGCATTTAGAGCTTTTTGGAGAAGTTGCACCATGCCTTTGGCTCATCAATGCTGTTGATCTTGATTTCAACGGTGCTGTAGGTATTCGCTACATTTTCTAAGCCACTAACGCTGATGATGAGAGTAAGGGTCGGTATTCATTGAGTACTGACCCTTACGTTTTTCTCAACTCCAATCTCACGTGTATCTGTACCACCGGCATAGGAGAGATGTCCATGATATCCTCCGATGACATTCGTTAGCACACGTACGTCTTCTACCATCAATCCTCGCCAGTGAGCGGTTCCATGCAGAGTGCCCTTTACAACGAGTGATGCATTGCGAAGATCAGTACGAAACAGATCGCGGATCTCAGGACGTACCACACATTGAAGAAAGCCTGTCTCATCTTCGATTGTTACAAAGAGCATGCCGTGTGCTGTAGCTGGCGCTTGACGTAATATGACGATCCCTGCGGTAGTTACGCGGAGTCCAGGTGTTACGGCCAAACGTTTTATCACTTCAATCGGACGTACTTCAAGATCGGTCAGCCCCCTACGATAGAGCGTCATAGGATGCAATCTCGCGGCTCCATGGGTGATATAGTCATAGGCAAGACGTTCCTGTGCACGCAACTCGGGAAGTAGTGGGATGTCCTCTTCATGAAGCAAAGGAGCGTGTATCAGTGGAGTAGGATTACCCGCTGCTCGTCTTTTGACAACACCCACCATCCACATTGCTCTACGTGCATCGGCTTCCCAGGGCTCCATAGCACCTGCTAGAGCAAGTGCATCAAGAGCATCACGTGGTACGTCTGGTAGGCGAACCACAATGTCTTCAATGCTCACAAATGGTGCGCGAGAACGTTCCCACACGATCATTCGTGCTACATGTTCACTTACATGCGAAACACTTGTAAGGGGCTTGCGGATTGCCGTTGTTCCGTCGGGCAAGGTTTCGAGTGCATAGCGCATACCGGAGTACATCATGTTGGGTAGTAGGATGTTCACGCCACAACGGCGTGATTCTTCCTCCAAGGTCATGAGGTTATACATACCCGGACGATGTTGCATGAAGGCCGCCATGTATGCGGCTGCATGATGAGTTTTAAGCCATGCACTCTGGTAGACGATCTTGGCAAATGCAGCAGCATGAGATCTACAGAAGCCATACCCAACAAAGTGCGAGACCTTTTCATAGACATTCTCTGCGCTGATACGGTCTACACCACGCAACATCGCTCCTTGAATGAATCGCTCTCTCATAGCCTCCATGAGGACACGGTCGCGATTCTTAGATACCAGTGCACGAAAGTCATCGGCTTCATCGAGTGGCATACCAGCAAACTTGTGGGCGATCTCCAGTACCTGTTCTTGAAAGAGGACGATGCCTAGAGTGTCCTTTAGAATGGGTTCTAGGTCCGGGTGAAGGTAGGTGATATGTTGTGTGCCTTTGCGCCGTGCGATATAGGGATGTACCATTCCCCCTTGAAGTGGACCGGGCCGGAACAGCGCTACTTCCGTCACGAGGTCGTCAAACGACTCCGGTTGGTGTTTTGCCAACAGATGCATCTGACCTTGAGACTCTATTTGAAACACGCCTAATGTGCGACCGCTACGAATAAGGTCAAATGTGGCCGGGTCATCAAGAGGCAGTTCATCAACATCGAGTGTTTCGCCAGTATGCTGCGCAAAAAGTTCAATGGTCTCGCTGATGCATGCTAACATCCTCAATCCAAGCACATCGAATTTCACAAGCCCCATTGCTTCAACATCATCTTTGTCGAATTGAACCACAGCAACACCATTGGCCGAACGTTGTACTGGTGTGAGATCCGTAAGTGGACGGGAAGAGAGGATCATGCCACCGGAATGAAGGCCAAGATGACGTGGATGATCAAGAAGCAGATGAACGGCACGCAAGAGGACATCGAGCAGGGGAATATCTCCACATACAGCTGCAAGGTCTGCACGATATTCCGTCACATCCTTGTTTGTCCACGACGGAACACATTTCGATAGTTTGTTTACTGTCTCCATTGGCCAACCAAGTGCCTTTGCAGCATCACGCACAGCCATACGAGCACGGTACATGATGAGCGTGGCGGTCATAGCCGTCCTATTCGTTCCAAAACGTTCCTCCATCCATGCTATCACTTCATCCCTTCTGTCGCTATCAAAGTCCACATCGATATCTGGCGTACCCTTTCGCCCCCTATGAAGAAATCGTTCAAAGAGGAGATGATGTCTGATAGGGCATACGCCGGTGATTCCGAGCAGGTAGGCAACAATAGAGTTAGCAGCAGAGCCACGTCCTGAACACCGGATGCCTCGGCGTTTTGACTCGTCTACCACTTCCTTCACCACAAGAAAGAAGTCAGACAGTTGAAGATCGCTTATCACACGCAGCTCATGGTCGAGCAACGCCCTGGCCTTCTCTTCCAGACCGCTGTATCGTAGTGGAAATGCTATCTCACACGCATTTCGCAGCACATCATTTGCATGCTCCCCGAGTTGCAATTGTGCCGAAGGGGGCGTAATGTGCTCCGGAATGATGTTGAAAGAGCATTGTTGAATAATCTCTCTTACATGCTCGAACGCCTCTGGCCAAGGAAGGAGCGAGCGCAATTCATCTTCGCTCCGTAGACAATGCCTGTCATTGACTGGACGTTGAGGATGGGGCTCATGGATCGTTATGCCATGGCGTATGCAGGTCATAAGGTCATGCGTTGCATATCTATCGCGGACAGCATACCTAACGTCCTGAGCGATCACACAAGGAAGCGAATACACCGTAGCTAGTTCTACGATTTGTCCTGCACGACGCCTGGCCCATGGCCTTCCATCGTGTCCTATTCCAACATATGTCAGCTTCTTTGGGAGTTTCTGAAGTACTTCTTCCACCACCTCACGTTCAGCCGAAAGGCCGTGGAGAATGAGAACACACTGCTCAAGTAGCGATAACCTATCATAGATCTCACAACCATCTTCAGTCTGAAGCGCAGTTATGAGCTCACAGACCTCCGCATAACCTACGTGGTCCTTAGCCAGTACTGTTACTACGGCGCCATCACACTCCAGATCGGTTCCTATGATCGGCTGCAAACCATGCTCAATGCAGGCACGCTGGAGTCGTACCGCTGCAAACACTCCTAATGTGTCGGTTATGGCCAATGCCACATGTCCCAGCCGTACAGCTTCTACCACATACTCCTCCGGTGACGAAGCACCGTCTAGAAAGGAGAAATGTGAACGGGTGTGGAGGGAGGCAAACATGGAACAGCGAACGCAGAACAGCGAACGTTAACAGCGAACGCAGAACAGCGAACAGCGAACCTTAGTGAATAGGGGAAATGTAGAAGGAATATACAAAATGTACATCCTTCATTCTCTACGCTATTCGCTGTTCTGGATTCGCTGTTCGCTGTTCGCTGTTAACATTCTCTATTCTCTATTCACTATTCTCTATTCGCTATTCTTCATCCACGTCCGTTCCAGCACAGACGTAGCGATGTAGTCAACTTTCAGCCCACTATTCGTCACCATTCTGTTGGTTGTGCTGAAAGCTCTCATGTATCCACGTTGTACATATCGTTCCATTGAGGCTTGAGATATTGAAATTGTGCCGTATGCGGGAATACGTTTCATCGTTACAGACATGTAGGCTATTTGGTCGTTGCCGATTCCGGTGAGTGAATCAACGCGAACAGTTCTCAGAAGTGTATCACGTTTTTCACTCTTGACCACAGTCTTTTCGGGACCAAATGTATGACCGATATTCTGGATGGCTGAACGCAGAGATAACGTATCTGTATAATCCTTGCCGATCAAGGTCATCGATGCCCCCCGACCAAATGGAGCAAGCAATGCATATTCGGTAGGGAAGGTCATAACGACCGATGTCTGTGCCTCTGAGTCTGTGGTTCTGGAGATCACACTTCCCATTGTATTGCCATCTTCAGTGGAAACCACCATGTCATGACTGGCCATCATGATGCGTCCATATGAGTCAAGTGTAGCTTCGTATTGGGGAGATGCCCATGCCAATCGCACACCTATGATGCTCATTTCGCCCTGTTTGGAAAAGAGCAGAGTATCAGTTTTCAGCAGGTCTCGCATCGTCCTCATCTTTACGACAACACGAACGTTGCCCACTTCATCACGGTCTACAATCTCCAACTGGTAGACAGCAGGCACACAGACGCCTTTGTCATTCATCACATGCTGATCTATTCGCAGGTGATAGGACAATATCCTACCTATGGCTAGGTCGTTGTTTCCCTGGTCTTGGACCATGCCCGGTCCTGACTGTTCGGATTGCCCGTATCCCACGTGGAAGCTCAAAAGAGCTAGGACTGAGACATAGAAGGTCTTCATCATCTCGACACCTCTTAAGTATTACGGACAAGACAGTCCGAATATATGCCGAGATTGTAGTATTACCTAGTGAATATTTGTCGTACGAGAAATAACGTACAGATAAAGGAGCCTGGATGAGTAGGGGGCTACTTCTTAACCGTACTCGAATCCAAAATTGAAGTAGCAATGTATTCCGGAATAAGGCCTGGTATCCCCTCCTTGCGGCTTGTGGTCACAAATGACTTCATATACCCCTTCTTGATATATCGTTCCATAATAGATGTGGCTATGGAGCGTTTCCCATAGACCGGGTGACGCTCCATCCGAACCGTCATATGAGCTACCTCATCGTCACCACTACCAGAAAGTGAGTCAATTGTGACTGCTCGAATGACGGTATCCTGATTCAAGCGTGGTTGTTTTTCCGATTCTGACCCTATTGTTTGGCCGATCTTTTGGATCGACGATGTGATCAAAAGGGTGTCTACATATGCCGTACCTAAAATGAACGAATTTGATTCGCGCAGATACGGGGCCAAGAGCGCATACTCCGTTGGTATGGTAGAGAGTACTTGCGTCATTGCATCTGAGTCCGTTATGCGCGGCAGAACTGTCCCCATGGTGATCGTCTCTGGTGTTGTAGACTCGAACTGTGCATTCGTAAATATGACTCTACCGAATGCATCAAGGGTGGCTTCGTATTTCGGAATAGCAAATGCAAGGCGTACTCCGACGATCTTCAACTCCCTAGACTTTGTCATAAAGAGCGTATCAGTCGATATCAATTCACCAGCTGATCTCATTTGAACAGATACGCGTGAATTGCCAGCCTCATCTCGGTCCAGAATTGTAATCGTAAACGTGGCAGGTATACATACACCTCTACCGTTCACAACGTGCTGATCAACTCTGAGCCGGTAGGTCAGAACCCTGCCAGGCACCAATTCCGAGTAAGTCCTTTCATTGAGTATCCCTGGTCCCACTCGAACTTCCGGACCATTATCTGACTCTTGTCCGTGACATATAACAGCAGCAATCAGGAACATGGAAACAACGGCTGGCAAGAAGACTGGCTTGATCATGGCATCACCTCCGAATCAGTAGCTTGACAACTTCAACCAAGTGCTGAATACTCTGCACTATTACCTGAGCATGTTGGATCCGTTTATTTTGCACAAACACCTATACAACCGAATGGTGATGTTCGTGTGTCCTAATGCCGTCTAAAATATAGTGTATGAAACATTTCGAGATGCGAAAATATTTATCTGCAGAACGGGGTTCACTTTCGCACTGTGCTTGAATCTAGTATCGAGGTAGCAACGTACTCCGGCGTATTACCAGCCGAACCTTCTCTTCTATTTGTTGTTACAAACGATTTCATGTACCCCTTGTGTACATAGCGTTCCATGACTGATGTCGCGATCGTATGCACACCATACACCGGATGCCGTTCCATTCTTACAGACATATAGGCAATCTCTTCGTCATCAATCCCCGAAATCGAATCGATCGTTACAGCACGAATGATTGTATCCAGATTCTCAAGTGGATGGTCATTCGTTTCTGTTCCAATGGTCTGACCGATCTTTTGGATGGACGAGGTGATTAGAATCGTGTCAACATATGGCTTCCCGATGAGTAGGGAATTGGAACCTCTCAAATACGGCGCTAAGAGGGCATACTCCGTTGGAATGGTGGAGAGTACCTGGCCCATGGCTTCGGAGTCAGTGATTCTTGTGGGTGTATTGCCCTTAACCGCAGGTTCGTTAGATAGCTCTTCATGTTGTTCAGTGGTAAACAACACTCGTCCGTATACGTCGAGCGTTGCCTCATACTTTGGAATGACAAATGCCAGCCGCACACCTACGATCTTCATGTCTTTAGACTTTGTCAAGAAGATCGTGTCTACAGATATCAGTTCACCTGCCGACCGCATTTCGACAGAAATGCGAGAGTTCCCCGCATCATCCCTATCGAGGATAGTGATCGAGTACACCGCAGGTATCGTAACACCTCTTCCATTAACAACCTTGTAGTCAACTCTCAAACGATACGATAATACTCGACCCGGTACTAGTTCTGAATAGGTCTTGTCGTAGAGTATTCCGGGTCCAACCTTGATCTGTTGACCGTCATCAATGTCTTGCGCAGAGCCTATAGTGCTCAAGAGCACAAGGAAGCAGGAATAGATCAGCAACATTACATTCTTCATAGAGGCGTCTCCGGTACGTAGAAAATAGTAAGTGGGACTACGTACTCACGCTGACGCTGTTGAATGGGCCAATGTTTCAGCTATGAGAAAATGAGAACACTATACGTTGTGCTACTAGGGCAACTCAGTCATGCATCGTGCTCGAATTGAGTACGGATGTTGCGATATATTCGGGTGTGAGGCTGGTAGATCCCACCTTCCTACTGGTGGTAACAAAGGACTTCATATAGCCCTTCTTTATGTAGCGCTCCATGACAGAAATCGCAACGGAAGGCATTCCGTAAACAGGGAAGCGTTCCATGCGAACGGTCATATGTGCGATCACATCGTTACCACTTCCAGAGACTGAATCAATCGTTACCGTTCGAATGATAGTATCCTGATTCTCTTTCGGCTGGGGCCTTGTCTCGGATCCAATAGTTCTGCCAATCTTTTGGATTGCAGAGGTAAATAGTATTGTGTCCTTATACGGTCTTCCTACGAGAATGGAGGTTGCCCCTTGTAGATACGGTGCCATGAGGGCGTATTCTGTTGGGATTGTGGAAAGGACGTTTGCCATTGCATCCGAGTCCGTTATCCGAGACTCAACGTTACCCATCGTAGTTGATTCTTGGGACATTGCGTCTAATTGTTCATTTGTATACAGAACCCTGCCATTTACGTCCAAGGTTGCTTCATACTTGGGAATTGCAAAAGCAAGTCGCACCCCAACGATTTTCATCACCGTTGACTTTGAGAGAAAGATCGTGTCAGACGCAATGAGCTCGCCTGCGGACCGCATTTCAACTGAAACACGTGAGTTGCCAGCAGCATCTCTATCGAGTATTGCTATCGAATATATAGCTGGTATACATACGCCTCTTCCATGTACAACATGTTGGTCAACCCTGAGTTTATACGTTAGGACTCTACCAGGAGTAAGCTCTGTGTATGCCTTGTCGTTGAGAACTTCAGGCCCCACCAGAATAATCGGTGCATCGCTGGTGTCTTGCCCCTTACTCACGCCAATTGAGATAAGGATCAAACAGAAATAGACTGTCAAAGAAAGTATCTTCATTACGGGATCTCAAATCGATAGCCAGCTGTAAGCAAAACTACTTACGCCGGTTCGACCCGCATAGATACTCCTTTGTTTCCTTTAACTCGATTTCTGGAGAAATACTTTGAAACGACGTCAATATTGCCGTCCAAGGCTATTTAGTGTCATCCAGTGTATTCTTGACCCACGATCGTTCAAGAACAGTCGTTGCCACATAGTCCAGCCGCAGACCTTTGTTCGTGACGAGGTTGTTTGTGGTTTTGAATGACTTCATATAGCCGCGGCTAACGTACCGTTCCATTGTTGCTTGGACGATAGATTCGGCTCCATGTGAGGAAGATCGGTTCATAACAACCTTTATATACGCGATCTGGTCTGGTCCTTCACCTGAAAGCGAGTCGACGCGAACTCGCCTGATAATCATATCGTGTATTTCCTCTACGCTTGCTGTACTATCTGGGCCAAAAGTTTGACCGATCGCTTGCATGCTCGATCGTATAGTGAGAGTATCAACATATTCTTTACCAACTTCTGTGATAAATACCCCGTGTTGATAGGGGGCTAATAATGCTAACTCAGTAGGGAATGTTACTGCAACTGTCGAAACGGCCTCATAGTCAGTTGTGCGGGAAAGTACTGACCCCATAGTTCTTGCCGCTTCATCGTCACCGGGTAGTTCGTCACGTGCTCGTAACAGGCGGCCGAATTTGTCGAGTGTTGCTTCATATTTCGGCGATATCCACGCCATTCGAAAACCAACGATCTTCAATTCTCCACTCTTCGAAGCAAAGAGTGTATCTGAAGTTAAGAGCTCTCGCATTGTTCGTACGTGTACTCCAACACGAACGTTCCCTGCGGCATCGCGATCTAATACCTCTAATTGATAGACCGCCGGGATACATACACCTTTATCTTTAACCACACTTTGGTCTACCCGCAAATGATACGTAAGTACTCTGCCGGGCACAAGTTCTGACTCAGCACTCACGTCGCCGCTGTGCGATTCCATTCGCCCTGTCTGCGCACTTGCCTCTACTGTCAAGATCAGAGAGACGCAATGAAGAAGGATTCGAGCTTTCATCTTGTCACCTCTTAATGGTGCGAAGTATTACGTACGAATATGTATCATTACCAAAACATTACAAAAAAATAATTTCAGTCAAAAATTCTTGATAAAATCCAGGAGTTCTGGCCGCTTTTATAGACCTCCATAACACCGGAAGTGGTCTCGAGGAGGATATAGTCACGCACTTCATCAATACCCCACCAGGGGCCCCTGCTCGACCATGCATCGAGCACTCGTTCTACATCATAAGCACCCCCACGCCAGCAGACAACGTATGGTGTGTTGTTGCGGCACCCAACATCTATCGGTTCTAGCAGGAGTTTCATTCATTCCCTCTGCGTTCTTGGGAATAACCTGTGATCCGTGCATATGACTCGGGAACTATGGACCATGGATCCAGGATCTCGATACGCTTCATCACGGAGGAATAGCGGGGTATCAGAGCTAAGGAGACATCTAGGGCTGTTTTCCGCTCGATGAATAGCTGCGTTTGAAAAACGCTTGGTTGGGTAAGTGATGCCAGCCGTAGCCGAAGACCCCACCAGAGTCGAACAGGGCCTTGTAGATCGCGCAGCAAGGCGCGTGCATGGACCAGGATGGTATCATATGTTGTGGCACCCTGACGTAGTACTCTACTGCGCTGCGCGCACACTTCATCGGCTCTATCCAGTACTGCAAGCTCAATACGCCAGCAGAGTCTTGGTACAAGTTCTGATATCACACGAGCGCAACATTCTCGCAAGGCTGAGTCTAGGACACCGGGCTCACATTGCACATCATCAAATCGCTCACAAGAGACGATGGCAGGTGGCGGAACATAGAGTGGAAGGGGAGGAAATTCTTGTACGAGGAAGGAGTGGAGTTTGGTACCCGCCGCTCCAAACTGAACACGGAGATGACGTTCCTCAAGTTGTTGCAGATCTCCAATAGTGCGGATACCAAAGAGCCGCAAGCGTTCTGCGTCGCGTTCATCTAAAGAGAGCTCAGGTATTCGCAGGAGCACGGAGCTAGGTACGTCCTTCGCATTTGCGTAGGCGTCCAAACGTCCTGCCGTTCCGTTGAGTGCACAGAGAAATGCACTTATTCTATCGGGTG
>DATGWS010000374.1:0-14122 GCA_035299365.1 Candidatus Didemnitutus sp. | reverse complement strand
GCAGCACCAACAAATGCCACCACCACTCCCAACAATCGCTTCCAACCGGGATGTTCCTTGCGGAACATCAGAAGGAGAATCACAACAAAGGCCGGCGTGAGTGCATAGGCAAGTGAGGCATTGGGAGCTGTTGTGTATTTCACACCCCAAATAAAGAGGAGCTGATTGATCGGCATGTTGATCAACCCAAGAAGGAGTAGTCTGGGGATGTCCTTTCGGTCGATTGTGCGCACCTTACTGCGGCGTATCAGCACATAGATGCCAAAGGCAACACATGTAAACAACCCGCGGATCAGAACCACGGTTGTTGGATGCAACGTAATCGTTACGTTTTTGGCAACAAGATGGGTACTTGATGAAATGAGTTGCTGCAGCAACAGGAGGAGGTAGATCACGTGAGATGCTCGCGGACAAGCGCAACAGCCGTCCTTGCCTGACGATCATAGGACATCTCGCGAATACCTTCACATGCGCGTTGCATTGCTGCTCGTGTTTCCGGGAACATTACCCTCTCCATAGCATTCACAATGGAGTTCGGAGAAAGTGCTCGCTCCACTAAGACTCCAACGGGATGACGGATAATATGATCGTGAAGGGCCGGCAGATCTGTTACAAGACTCGGTACACCGGCCATCATGTATTCAAATAGTTTGTTCGGTAATGCATATTCATAACTCATCGAAACAGGTTCGATTAAACAAAGTCCAACATCAAAGCCGCACGTAAGAGCATGGAGCTCATCGTAAGGCACAGAGCCATACCACGTTACACGTTCTGCTACACCCAAATCCATAGACAGTTTGGCCAGTTCAGGTTGCGCCGGACCATCACCAACAACTACGAGATGTACACTCGGCATCTGCGTCATCGCCTTCATGAAGGGGGCTAACCCACGCCCGTGATGGATCACGCCTTGATACCCGGCTAGAGTGATAGAATGTGAGATTGGTAGATTGTTAGAATGTGAGATTGGTAGAGGAAGAGGGGAACGGAGGGGGGAGGATGTGCGCTCTTTGAACGGTGGGGTATTGAGTAGGACAACCGGCCGTTTGGCTAGCGCAAAATGTTCTTGTACGATATCGGCATCGAGTTCGCCGGATACGATCACATCGTCAACGTCATGTAGGAGTCTGCGTTCATGCGAGGCAAGAATTTTCTGCTTAAATCCCTTCCCTGCTAGCGGGCCAAGGGCAAAGTAGAATTCGCGCATGTCATACAGCAACGGAACGTTCAGTGTCTTTGACAACGAACGAGCTGCCGAGAGCGCAAAGAGATCCATTGCAACCACAAGTCTTGGGCGCAAGGAGAGTGCTGCTACGTTTTTGTTGAACGTCCACCATCTGCGTAATGCGCGTTGCTGTGAGTCAGCGGCAGTCATACCAACAACCTCCACCGTAAGTCCGGCATCGAGCAAGGCACGAGAGAGATTCAACGTACGGGCGTCACGCGTAACGTCCGCCACAGCTAGGAGTGCTACGTCCACGTTAAGGGTCAATCGAGAGATGGTAGGTGCTCCTCAGGATGCCCCGAGCGTCGAATCGTTCCTTGAAGTTGATCAGTCCGATCGATGGAGTCATGGGATCTGGGTCCTTTGTGTCCTGAGAGACACCGATATCCACCCACTCATATCCATTCTCCACGGCCCAACGGCACGTCTCATGCATCACGAGATAGATTGGACGGAGGTGTTCGTACTCATATCGCAACATGTTGTAGAAACACAATACCACCTTGGGATTAGCAAGGAAGAGGAGAGAGCCGGCAATTGCAACGTTACCCTTGTACACAAGCATAAGCTTGAGTTTATCCGGCATCAGTTGGCGGAGCTTGAGGAGATCGTCCAATGTATGTGTGGGCAACACTCCGTGACGGGCCTTGTTCTCCATCAAAATCTCGTGAAAGGTTGCGTAGTCCTCACTGTCGCGAATAGTGATCTCTCCCTCTCGAAGAATCCTACTGACACTTTTGCGCGCCGTTGCGTCAAAGTATCGAGCAAAGTCCTTTCCGTGCTTCAGATCAATGGCGTGAGAGATATAATGCAATTCAAAACTTGCCTTACGGTAAAGCATGGCGTATTCGTGATGCTGACTGTAGTTGCGCGTGTACACAATTGGCGCCGGTATCAGGTAGGCATCTCGAATGCCAGCCTGTTTACAGTAGTCGATGAATGCATCTACGATGGCGAGAGTGAGCTCGAAGGAAATATCCTGGGTGCAGATCGATCCGTATGAAGCACCCATTGGTGACCAAAACGCCCCCTCCTTGTTGATGCCGCCGGGCAACACACCAACAAGTTTTCCACCATCACGAAACATGAGGTGGTGCCAGTTCCACTTCCCTTCCGGATGGTAATCCAGAAATCGATGAAGATGAAACATGGTACCGTTGTTCGAGCACTCAACGAAGGTTTCCCATTCGTTTCGATCGTTGGCGGTATAAGGATGAACGGTAATTGCGTATGGCATGATTGTTTTCTGATGACGAAGTTAAGGCGCTATATTTGGACGACAAGATTCACACACCATTGTTTGGAGCGCAGCATGAAGAAATTTTTCCTTGGACTACTGGCAGCAGTATTGATGACGGGTGCAGCAACGGTCTCTGCACAGAGCCCTAGCGAAGCCTTTGGTGTGGGTGCGCCTCACTTGGCTGGTACGACGCGGGCGGACACATTGTGTATGCTATTACTCCGGCAGTTCACGTTGGTACTCAGTTCGGTTTGTTGATCTCCGACGGGAACACCAGTCTTACATTTGCTCCTTATGGCAAGTTCTTGTTCAAGGGCACAAAGGAGTTCAAGCCATTTGTGATCGGTCAGTTTTTCATCTCCTCGAGCTCCGTTGAAGGCTCTTCTTCAACTGGATTGCTCTTTGGAGGCGGTGCTGAATATTTCATCACAAGCAATTTCGGACTCTTTGCACAGATCGCCGTCCTGAGACTTCCATTCAGCCCTACAGGCTCCAAGGTCTCCTTCGGTCTCGCAACGCCGTCCATCGGTGCTGAGTGGTTCTTCTGATCGCATAATCAAAATAGGGAACAACGCGGGCGTCGTCAGATCCTGACGGCGCCCGCTTCCGTATGACAAAAGCCCCCTCTCACATCGCCGTCCTCCGTACAGATCGCCTCGGCGATATGGTGCTCACCTTACCGATGTTCAGTGACCTGCGCGAGAGATTTCCGCAGGCACGACTCACGCTTTTCACTCGCTCGTATGTACGTCCGTTAGTGCACGAAACGGACGTGATTGACCACGTGATCTATCTCGACGAAGACCAACGTCCGCTCCGAGAGATCTTGCGCAGCGAAGGTATCGATACGGTTTTCTTCCCCCGTCCCAAATTCTCAGAAGCATGGGAAGCTTTCCGTGCAGGTGTGAAACATAGGATCGGCAGCGGCTTCCGCTGGTATTCGATGCTCTTTACCACGCGCGTGAAGGAACATCGATCAGATGCTCGGTTCCATGAGGCAGAATACAACGTACGTATGATCCATCATGCCTTTGGTGGTTCACAACCGTCTGTAACACTTGTCTCACCGAGACATGAGAACATTGCAACGAAGAGCGTTCCTCCGTGGATCATCATCCATCCGGGCTCGGGCGGTTCCGCGCACGACTGGCCAGCAGAACGTTTTGGTCAGCTTGCCAAACGTTTGTCCAACGAGCTACAGGCCCACATCATCGTTACCGGCGTTGAGTCTGAACGTGCATTATGCAACACGGTGATGTCTCTCTGCCCTGAAGCCGATGATCTGTGCGGCACGTTGGATCTCGACGATATGATCGATCTCATCGCCTCATCGTGTGTGCTTTGTTCAAACTCCACCGGCGTGTTGCATATCGCTTCAGCTCTGGGTGTAGGCGTTGTAGGTTTCTATCCAAGCACACCATCAATGAGCGCAAAGAGATGGGGGCCTTATGCAGAACATGCCGTTGTTTTGGAGAGTGGCGCTGGTGATGACATGTCGAAGATCACCGTAGACGCTGCGTTCAACGCCGTAACGTCACTGCTCTAGGCCAGATCCGCTCGCAGGATCACACGCACACGCTCTGCATCTTCCGGTGTGTCAACGCCCATTGCGTCGTGATCAACCTCAACACAGGTTATATACGCCCCGTGCTCCAATAGTCGCAATTGCTCTAGGTGTTCCATACGTTCAAGAGGTGAAAGAGGCAACATTACGTGCTGCTTCAATGCCTCTGCCGTATATGCATAGAGTCCAATGTGCTTCCAGTATTCACCCGTGGCTAACCACATCGCCACATCCACACCGCGCATATGTGGAATAGTAGATCGGGAGAAGTACAATGCTCTACCGGCCGCAGATCGTGCAACCTTCACCACATTGGGATCGGCTAGTTCAAGCGCATCGGATATTCGCGTAACAGGAGTAGCAACATCGGCGCCTGTGCTTCGGAGTGCTTCTACACAATGAGTGAGCACGTTTGGTTGCAGAAGCGGTTCATCACCTTGGATATTGACGATGATGTCGGGCGTGATCTTTAATGCACGGATCGCAGCATAACATCTGTCTGTCCCACTCGGTTCATCTACAGATGTGAGGACAACCTCCGCACGTATTCTCTGCGCTTCCGCAACGATGTGCTCACTGTCTGTGGCTATCACAACCCTATCAAATGCAGATGCGGCTATTGCAGCACGCCACACCCGTTCGATCATCGTTTGACCTTCTAGATCGATAAGGGGCTTTCCCGGCAACCGCGTTGAAGCGTACCGTGCCGGTATGATGCCAATGATCATCCCAATACCTTGGGCACCTTGATGAATGCATCATTTTTCTTTGGCGCATTCCGTAAGGCTTCTTCCGTTGTGAGGCATTCTCCTACCACATCGTCGCGCAGGACATTTACTGCCTCATTTACTGCAGTGAGTGGCTCCACGCCCGCCATGTCCACGGAGTTGATAGTGCCAACATACTCTACGATGTTCGAGAACTGTTCGGCAAAGGCTTCGGCTTCTGCGTCGGTGAACTTCAGACGAGAAAGTTCAGCTATGCGATGGATTTCGGATACATTCATACCTGCGAATCTACGTTGTTCGCGATGATCTGCCGTACATGGGCCAAAAGCCCCTTCTCTACATCGCGTGTGGCGGGCTGCGGAACGGCGATTGGCTCATCTATGCGGAGGATCACGTTGCCACCTTGGATGTGTCTCGTTTTCTTAGGAAGGATCGCGGCGGTTCCAATCATGGAAAGGGGCACAATGGTCCGTCCACTCCGCACAGCCAAAGCAAAGGCTCCCCTACGAAACACGCCCACCCGTCCATCGTCGCTTCTTGTACCCTCAGGGAAAACGAGCACGGAGCTGCCGGTACTCAGCGTTTCAACGACGGCGTCAAGAACATCACTGGCCTCCCTACTGCGTTCTCTATCGATCGCGATATAGGGTGAGAACTTCAGGCACCATCCAAAGACGGGGATCTTCTGAAGCTCACGTTTATACATGATGCGCACATTATCCGGTATGTTGGCAAGGATCACCGGGATATCATACAAACTGGCGTGGTTAGAAACGTAGATGTGACGTTCTCCCGGACGGAGGGCAGGAGCCCCTTCCATTGTTACGTGGACATTGGATAACCATAGAAGCAGCTTAGACCACGATCGAGCGTAGGCAAAAAACACGTCGTGATTGCGCCAAAGGAACATATGAATCACCACAACCGTCGAATACGCGGCTGTCACGAGAAACACAACGGCTATGATGAACCACGTTCGCATAATAGTTTTCAAAAGTAACGACAAGTCATACATGCGCATCTCAACCATCCTTCTTGCCTTCATCTGCGCCATGCCAATTGCAGCGCAGGACACTACCACGATCATCACGAATACCACTCAAACAACCTCGACGGTCGGCTCCAGACTTCGCGATGAGAATTTCTTCGCCCTTGGATTACAGGCCGGTTTAGCTACCGGGAGTGGTATCTCTTTCCGCTATACAACGTCGAGTAGATTTGCCGGTGAGATCACGATTGGATACATCGCCATTGAAAAAACTGCTTGGTCTATAGGCGGCGAGTTGCAATACCTCCTGTCCAACTCATCTAAATATCGATTCTACGCGCTCGGCGGGTTGAGCGCGAATTATGTTGGCGAGAACGGGGAAAATACTCTCAATGCTCCGGTCAGGATCGGACTAGGTGTTGGATACGAATGGTTCTTCAACGAACATATTTCTCTTGGAGCAGAGGTACCAATCACGATATTTTTAGACAACCCAGCAATCGTACTCCCGATCCCACAACTTCAGTTGATGTTCTATTTCCAGTAATGGCCGATTTAAAAGACCTTGCATCTCTCCTTGGGATGCCCGAACCTGACGCAAAAACTCCCGCCACAAAGACCGACGAGAAACGTCGCGGTCACGATGGTCAGGTACTCCAACTCCGCGTGCGTGTTGAAAAACGTCGCGGCAAACCGATATCTATCGCACAGGGCTTCTTCTCACACCCCATGGAGCTCAACAGACTCCTCAGTCTCTTCAAGAAAACCCTCGGTGCAGGCGGTCAGCTCGTTGATCAAACGATCGAAATGCAAGGCGACCATGTTGAACGCATGAAGAAACTTCTGGAAGCTGAAGGATACCGGGTGAAGAAATGACCTAACGTCGGGCTTTAGCCCGACGAAGAGAAATGACGTAATGACAGTTATGACCTTATGACAGTTATGACGTCATGTGTAACTCGTAACTGGTAACTCGTAACTAGTAACTAGTAACTTGTAACTAATCTTCAAACGCCGCTGGATTCAGTCCAACGCTACTTCGAAAGCGGACTGTTCCATCAAGGTCGATTGCTATCACTTCGCCATCAGTAACGTATGAGCGTGCGTTGCCCACAAGGAGGATGTTCTGTTCCCTCCACCAACCGAGTGAATACCACACGTCATTGCCGTTGCCGGAACGATGTTCGATAAGGGGCGTTGCAACACGTGTATCATGATCATACGAGTGAACACCTGTGAGGTGAAGGACGTAGATGCGACCTGTTTCTGGGTCTACCACAAGCCCCTTGGGAGAAGCATATCGTTGATGATCGATGATAGAATTCGTAGCTGGGTCAAAGAGAACCACGCCGCCAAGTGAGTCGGGCTGTGATGCGAGATTGCGGTACACAATCCAAACTCGATTACGCCGCGCATCGGCGATACAGTCCATCACGTTTGGCAGACCCCGCACGGTGTTTACAATACGCAGGTCTCGCACGTCCAATATGCTAACGGTGCCTGCCCCCTCTTCATTGCTCCGAAGATCTCCGAGACCGCTGTTGGCAACGTAGATATTGTTTCCCATAACGCATAGACCTTCTGGTGCCGGACCGGTGGGGGCCTTTGCAACGCGAACGGTGAGCTTTCGGAGGTGAACCTCGGCGATGCAATCTTCATTGAGAATGGAGCACACGGCTGACGTGTCATTGAGCAACGCAAGTTTGTATGGTTCTCTTCCCCGTTCAAAGAGAATGCGGCCTTGCCAAATTCCGGTGTTGCGATGGAACACCTCGATGCTTCCGGACGAACTGGCACATACGTAAACGCTGTCTCCATGGACAAGAATATCACTTCCGGTATCTCCTAAACGTAGATCAGCATTGCGAGTTGATACAACATCACGCTCAGAGGTACCGGATGGTGTGCAGTAGGACAACGTTGCATTGTTCTGACGCCACAAGCCCTCGCAGACAACAAACACTCCACCCGGCGTAAGAGGTGTTGTTGTTACATCGGGAGCTGAAGGCACGGGTACACAACGCACAACTACAAGGGCCACAATTACATAGATGACGGATCTCATCGTAACACCTTGAGCGTTGACCGCTGCACACCATCGTCGATCACAACAAACAATGCGCCCGATGTAAATGGGGCGAGATCGAACATGATCACACCTGGTGGTATGGAGTTGCTGTAGAGGACGGTGCCTTGTATGTCAAAGACGGAGAGTGTTGAAGCACGTGGAGCATCTACTCTCACAAGTGTACTTTGTACAACATCTGTTAACGACTGCGTGAAGGCTGCCGGTATGGCATGCAGGCCAACAACAACATCAAGATCAAAACCTGATAAGGTTGGATCATAGAATGGATGAGATGGATCATTGCGTATGATGGACGTTACATCCGTAATGCGGATCCATCGCACGGTGTCAACACCAATCGTTGCAAGATCAAATGTATCACCTCCACTGACCGTGGCATCGAATGGATCGAATCCTGTTGTAGGTGTGATTCCCGCGCAGCCCCGTAATGTGAGAGAATCGAACGGAAAGGCCTTCCACATCACACCGTCCAAGCTCACCTCTACCATGGCAGGCTCTGCATAGATCCTTGCCAGAAAACGGAATGCGTTTTCGAAGATCGTGAAGTCGGCACCAGGACCGTCCACGATCACGGCAGAACGGAATCCCACAACGATCGTACCGCCAAGTCCGATCGAACACACGTCTCGTGGCTCGGTTAATGGAACAGTATCAGAGGCAAGGGGCGCCGGGCCGGTGAAGATGTTGGTTGGAAAGAAGATTGGACCTTGACCGGTGGATTGTCCAATACCGGGAGTAAGGCGAACCACACTGTCACAACGCTGCGGGTAGTATTGCGCGTTCGTTGCTAAGGTCAGCATGGTCAGCATGATGATCACCGAAAGAAGCCCCTTACCGACAACATTCTTCCAATCGAACGGGCAATGTCTGCATCCACTACCACAGCAGTCACCCCGGCGTTCATGAGCTAGCCGTGTGAGCACAATGTATCCGGTAGTTGGGTCAACATAGGTCTCCTTCATCTCAGCAACTGCTGCATCGTGTAGGCGTTGACATTCCTCAGATATCTGTGGTTGCTTCATGGCAACACCTCGATAGATGTTGCAAGGCGAACAACTCGTCCGGGCATTGGGAAGCCCCGTACCACCTGATACGATATGTCGAACAGGTTATCTACCTGGATGCGCACATCAGCCCGTGTGGAAAGCCCCTTAACATGAACTCCGATCTGCGCACCAACCAAGGCGAATGGTTGCAGAAGAGAGGTGTATTCACCACCTGCTTGTGCATAACGATAGCCGGTATAGGTCCAACTGAGCGAACCATTCCAGACCACGTCATCCCATTGCACCATCACGGAAGCCAGCTCCGGCACGGCATATGGGATCATCGTTCCATCAAGACCTACTCTTCCGGTTTGATCTGTAACGTGTTGTAATGTGTAGGACCACTGAGCTATCAACCTGCCATCCAACCACGATCCTCGTGACGTGAGCTCAAGCCCAAGAGTCCGAGCAGATCCAACATTTTGTGCACTAGTGATAACGGGGCTAACCGGCACCGACACGATAAGGTTTTGCGTGAGTAGGCCAAAGGCATCTACGTCTATGCTTAACCAGGAAAATGGACGTGCCACAACACCAACGTCAAAGGAATGTGATCGTTCGGGCTGCAATGAACGTGTTCCATAGTTGAGGAAGTACAATTCATTGAAGGATGGTGGACGGAAGTTATAGCTCCACGACGTACGAAGAGACACGAACGGATTCAAAGCATAGTGAAGTGCGATAAGGGGCGAAGCAGCCCATCCCATGTCCGAGAAACCATCAAGGCGTAGGGCAACTCGCAAATCGAGTTGCGAATCTACCGCCCATTGCCAGTCTGTGGAGAGCCCAATGGACCTGCGAATCACTACAGACCCTGTATCGGACGTGATCTCATCACCGGCAAGGTCCGCATATCCCGCATCGAGACGTGTGGTCTGTAGAAGGTTGTGCAGTGTCCCGGTGAGTGTTGCGCCTACTGACACATCGTGTTGTAGATAAGCAACATCAATCCCGTCCGGACCCGTGATTGTGGCATCCGGATCAACATAGTGTTGGTCCAGAACACGCGCTGACCCGTTCAGTTCAACATCTCCAACGGCAGTTTCCGTGATCGGGATGCGCAGTAAACCTACGAGGTCACGATCCGTGAGTCGGGCACGTGCTTGTGCAACGTTACCCTGCACTACGGCTCCAGGAACACCGCGGTTGCTCGTTCTACCGAATACCGTGATAGAACCCAGCTCATCCGACTCACACCGCACGGTACCAAACGTAGAGCGCACATCGCTATTCTGTCTATTAATCTCATACGATTGACCGAACTGATCCGTAATGAATGGATAGGAACCGGCACTACCGAGTGTTTCAATATCTGCGCCTATCCGCACCGGTCCGATGTTTGTTGTTGCTCCAAGCGCAAGCCTCCATTCATCGAATGAGCCACCACCGGCAAACGCCCGCAGAGATGGTGTGGATGGTACGCGCAGTTGCACGTTCATAACGCCCGTCAGCGCATTAGCTCCATAAAGAGCACTAACACCACCACGGATCACATCAACATTCTCCACAAAACGTGCCGGCAACAAACCAAGGTCCACCATTCCGCTTTGAGCAGAGGACATGCGCGATCCATCGATCAAGACCAGTGCTTGTGCCGAGGAGCCCCCTCTGATCGAGAATGTTTTTAATCCACCCAGCCCGCCATAGTCGCGCACAAACACACCCGGAATTAGTGGCAGCACAGAAATCAACGATTGTGGTGCAAGGCGTGTAAGAAGTTCGCTATCTAGCCGCGTTTTGGGCATGCCTGCACCCGTCTCATCCGTAAGCCACCTATCGGCCACAACGTTCACCGCCGGCATTACCGTTGTATCGGCGCGCACACTGTCTTCGGCAGCAGCCGGAGAGAAGGCGAGAAAGCAAGACAGAAGGAAGGGGCTGAGCATTTTTTATGTGGAGCAAAGCTACGGTGTTCTTTGCCACCGATTTTCGTTGTAGAATTGCGCTTCAGTTCATGAGGGTTGAACAGTTCATAAAACCTGGGAGGGTTCATGAAGAGAGTCTTGAAATGGCTCGGCATAGCCGTGCTTGCAATTGTTGTGTTGATAGGGGGCTTTGCTCTCTACGTACAGTTCCGATCATTGCCAACATATGCTGTTGCAGTTCCCAATGTAACGGTGGAACGAACACCGGAACGTATAGCGCGCGGGAGACATTTAGCTGCATCGCTGTGTGCAGAGTGTCACCGCCACCCAACCACGCGCACACTGTCCGGCACGCAGATGCTCGATCTGCCGGAGCAGTTCGGCATTGCCTATTCAAAGAACATCACCAACCACCCAACAAAGGGAATTGGTGCATGGAAGGATGGAGAGCTTCTGTGGCTGCTCCGCACAGGGATCCACCCTAAGACCGGACAATACGTTCCACCGTGGATGCCAAAGTTCATTCACATGAGCGACGAAGATTTGCAGTCGATTGTTGCCTGGTTGCGCAGTGACGATGGTATGGTCTCGTCAACAGATCAGGACAATATTGAGTCCAGCCCGTCATGGTTTGCAAAGTTCCTCGTAACCATTGCCTTCAAACCATTTGACTATCCGGCCTCACCAATTCCACAGCCGGACACAACGAACCTCGTAACGTATGGAAAGTACCTCGCAACGGGTGTGTACGACTGTTATGCCTGTCACTCAGCAGACATTGCGTCGATGAATCAACTCGAACCCGAAAAGACCCCTGGATTTTTTGGAGGGGGCACGCAGATGCTTGATGTGAATCGCAATCCGATGTATGCATCGAACATCACCTTCGACAAAACACATGGCATAGGGACATGGACTGAGCAGCAATTCATCACAGCGCTTCGTGATGGTTTCCGTCCAAACGGCACACCTATCAAATATCCAATGCCACGTGGAGTTCACATGAGCGATCTCGAACTCCGGGCGATGTACGCCTACATCAAGACTGTGCCAACGAGTACGAATGTAGTGCCCGCAAGCCACGTCTATACTCCTGCAGCAGGAGCTACTGTTGGTGAAAAAGCCTACCTCTCGTACGGTTGTGTGAACTGTCACGGCAGCAAGGGCATTGGGTACGGAGACCTACGTCTCGCCGACAAAAAGTATCCCGATGACTCTACGCTCATATCCGTGATCCGCAACATCCGCTCGTTCTATCCTGAGTCCACCATGCCCGTATGGGATGGTAGGATCAAGGAAGATGAGTATGCTTCACTTGCAGCACATGTACGGAAGCTGGGTAAGCAAGGGGCTCAATAGACCATCAAACAAAATGAAAAACGCCGGGTCGACAGTGCGTCGATCCGGCGTTTCTGTATCTAGTGCTCTAAATCGTCTTTATTCCATTAAGCTTACAGAGCCAGCTAAGATGACCGGCGTGTGTTCCTTCATGGCGAATGGAGTGGTAGACGATGTCTCGCTTCGTTGATGTTGGACCGAACAGATTGATCTGAGCGGTTTGACCGAGGTCTGTCTGCGCGCGAATGACATTGAGTGCTGCCTCATGCACCCTATCCATGTCTTCGCGGATCTCCGCAAGAGTTGGCCATGAGTCTTGCGGTTCAGATGATGTTCCATATTTGAACTGTTCTAGCCATGGGATTGGAAGGGGCTCTCCGCCAAGTGCGCGAACAACCAGCTCATGTTCTGCCCACGTTACGTGTGCACAGATCCACATGATGCAGTTCAGTTTATGTTCACCCACTACAATTTGGTGGAGCGGGTCAACACCATCGAGTTTAGAGAGGAAATACCGAGTGAGCTTGCGTGTTTTGTCGAGGATCTCAGCAACAGCTTCTTGTTCGGTTCGAGTGCTCATTGATTGTTTTGCTTTGTATTGAGGCGGAGTGTTTGTCGGATTGAAAGCAGATGTAACAGATAGGCTGCCGGCACAACAAAAGCGGGCAGCCACACCATTGGCCACGAGGCCATGATCGTGTTTGGTGGGGTGGTTGTGAAAATATTCAGCGCTGTTGGTGTAGAGCCGATGCCGTGGACCGTGACATTCACAAGAAGCAGGAGCCCCGTGATGTTGAAGATGAGCGAGACGGCAACTGAGGGCGTGCGTCGCAGATACAGGTAGGCAACAACGGCTCCGAGACCGGCAATGACGTCAAAATTGCGACCTTCAAATGTCAGGAGCGAAGAGAGCTTCCCGTTGAGGAACAACATCCACAACACAAGTTCCACCGCGATCCTAAAGGACTGTGGTAGTATCAGTGTGGCAAGGGGCTGAGCATCAAGCCAAGGAATGATTGAACGCCGAGTGACGATGTAGATAACCGTAACAAACGGAGGGACGATGAGCAGTACAAATCTTGGAGGCGTAGCGGAAAAGTCTAGGAGGAAACCCGATGACGAGACGGCGGCCGTTAGGCAGAGCCATGCAATGATCGGCCAGAGAGACCATGTGATATTGAACATTGCATTGATCACACTCTGCAAGGTTCGGGCTACGTAGAGGACTACGAAGAGGAAGAGGGTGTATGCAATGATGAGCTCGGTTGACATCGTTTTGCAAAAGTACTTTGAATGAACGCAAAAAGCTCTTGCATGCAGAGCATACAAGAGCTTTTTGAAAGAAATACCTGGCGACTACCTACTCTGCCACACCAGTTCAGATGCAGTACCATCGGCGCAACGGGGCTTAACGACTCTGTTCGGAATGGGAAGAGGTGTGTCCCCCGCGCAATCGTCACCAAGATAGAGGGTTTTGAGGTTGTTCGTTTAGACACGAGTGTCGCACGTCACCGAGTCATGACGACGTCAGTGATGGGCATATGAGCATTGACGATAGGAGTAGACTGCATGTTTGAAGTGCAGGAGCAAACGAGCTCTGTGAAGGGACGACGATGGTCGTCGGAAGAAAAAAAAATAATGACAAGTCCTCGGACTATTAGTACCTCTCGGCTCCACATGTTGCCATGCGTCCACCTGAAGCCTATCAACCGGATAATCTCTCCGGGTCCTTACTAGTTGGGATATCTCATCTTGGAGTGGGTTTCGCTCTTGAGATGCTTTCAGAGCTTATCCTTCCCGGACGTGGCTACTCTGCCGTGCCACTGGCGTGACAACAGATACACCGTCGGTCCGGTCATCGCGGTCCTCTCGTACTAACGACGACTCTCCTCAAATATCCTGCGCCCGCATAGGATAGGGACCGAACTGTCTCACGACGTTCTGAACCCAGCTCACGTACCGCTTTAATTGGCGAACAGCCAAACCCTTGGGACCTTCTTCAGCCCCAGGATGCGATGAGCCGACATCGAGGTGCC
>DATGWS010000373.1:0-2895 GCA_035299365.1 Candidatus Didemnitutus sp. | reverse complement strand
TGGCTACAACGCCCCCTCCGAGATGAATAATAAAATGAACATGTCCTTCCGTATGCCGATCGGTGTCTGCGGGATCATCACTGCATGGAACTTCCCTATCGCCGTTCCGTCGTGGAAGATCATTCCGGCACTAGCCTGCGGGAATACGGTGGTGTTTAAACCAAGCGATGATTCACCACACAGCGCGAACATTTTTGCGGAGATCTTGCAAGAAGCCGGACTCCCTGCCGGTGTGTTCAATGTGATCCATGGAAATGGAGAAGCCGGCTCTGCTATTGTTGAACATCCAGACGTGCGTGTGGTGGGCTTTACAGGCTCTACAACAACCGGCAATGCCATTGCTGCTCGATGTGGTGCTCTCAACAAAAAGGTCTCGCTTGAAATGGGCGGGAAGAATGCCCAGATCGTGATGCCGGATGCCGATATGGACCTCGCTCTCCACGGCGTGCTTTGGGGTGCGTTTGGAACAACAGGTCAACGATGCACTGCAACGTCCCGACTCATCCTGCACGAAGCCATCCACGATACATTCATCGCTGAACTAGTGAAACAAGCATCCGAGTTGATCCTTGGTAACGGTCTCTCCAATGCCGATGCTCAGGTGGGCCCGGTGATCAACCAACGTCAGCTCGACAAAATCCTGTCCTACATCGAGATCGGTAAGGGAGAAGCCACGTGCGTACTTGGCGGCGAACGTGATGTTGACGGATCAAAGGCAAACGGCTTCTTCGTGAAACCAACCATCTTCACCGATGTGGAACGCACAGATCGCATCTTCCAAGAAGAGATCTTCGGTCCTGTCCTGAGTGTTGCAAAAGCCACGTCGTTCGAACACGCCCTCGAACTTGCAAACGACTCTGCCTACGGTCTCTCCTCTAGCATCTACACACGCGATGTGAACGCTGTCTTCACCGCCATCCGCGATATCGAGGCCGGTATTACCTATATCAACGCACCAACAATCGGTGCAGAAGCACACATGCCGTTCGGTGGCATCAAGGGCACAGGTAATGGACATCGTGAAGGGGGCTGGACAGTGTTCGACATCTTCACGGAATGGAAAACGGTCTACGTTGACTTCAGCGGAAAGCTGCAACGTGCGCAGATCGATAACTATTGATAGTTACTCAGTTACACAGTTACGGAGTTACCATGGTGACTAGAGTACCTATGGTAACTATCGTCATTCTTGTTACTCTCGTAACCTTTGCCTCACCTGTGCTGGCCCAAGAAGATATCCTTCGTCCGAGCGGAAAGGGTAGGTCTGCAGATAAGGTCCCATCCTCAAGCGACACATCTGCAACCACTCAACCACGCGGTAAAGTGAGCTCGAAACCAATTGTCATCCGCATAGGATTTGAAGGCGGCATCAATCACAATCGTACATCGCACGACGTAACCGGGACACTCGCTACATCACCCTACATGGTGTATGAGAGTGGCAGTGGTGTATCGCCCCTTGCCGGACTCAATCTGGATGTAGAAATGTCTCGTGCGATTTCGTTTGGGATGCGCGTCCTCTTTGATACAAAGGTATTCACAGGACAAAAAGACGATGTGATCGAAGACTGCCCCGTGCGTGATCTACTCTCCGGATACGTCATTGGCTATACGTTTGCGTCACTTTCCTCGGCGTATGAAACGTCGGTATCATATATCACCATTTCACCGGTTGTTCGTTGGAGCCCCTTTGCCCGACTCTTTATCCAGTTCGGACCCGTTCTGCAGGTAGGCCTAGGCAACAACTCCACTACCCTCACAGAAACGATGGACGATGACGAGTCTTGCCGGTTCACTGATGGAACGGTCACAAGCCAAACACGGACGGAGAACAATACAAGCCCAGTAGATCCTACGGCACGATTTGGAATAGACCTTGCTCTGGGTTATCAGATCCCCTTGACCTCGTGGCTGGATCTGGTTCCACGCATAGGTTATCAGTGGATGTTCACCCCTTACACCAATACCGGCACGGGTCTCGATGATTCCAGCCAGTATAGTGACGGACTTGTTACGTACACTATATCACCAGGTGTATTACAAAGCCTTCAAGCCACTCTCTCTCTTTGGTTTGTGTTGTAGATTGCGCCTTCTCTTGTCTACCAATGTCTTGGAGGGATCCGTGAAGACTGGTTCGTGGTTCATGATCATGTTCGTTGTTGGATGTGTCGGCATTGCGGCACAAGAAGACGTGCTTCGGCCAAATGGAAGGCCGGGTGATGCTTCGTCGTCCTCCGGCAGGTCAAAAAAGGGTAAGGGGCTTACCTGGCGCCTCGGTCTCGAAGCCGGTATCAATTATTCGATGGCTTCGCGAGATATCACGGGTCTAATTGAGACGTCTCCCCTTCTTGCCTTCTCAACCGGATCAGGAATCTCACCATTGTTCGGCATTTATGCCGAGGTGGAACTGACTCCGTCCATCGCCATCGGTACACGAGTTTTGTACGATATGAAGTCGTTTGGAAACACAAAGACGGACGCTACGCTCGACTGCATCATACTTGATGAATATGGCGCTGTCGTTAACGCATCCACTGCAAATCTCAATGCAGAATACACACAGACCGTCAACTACGTGACGATCAATCCTTTAATCCGCTGGTCGGTAGCTGATCGGTTCTTTGTTCACCTAGGACCTGTTCTACAATTTGCCACATCGGATATCGAAACCAAGATCGTACAGACCATGGATGATGGCGAGATCTGTCGATTCAATTTCGGCACTCCCGATTCCTCAACTACGTTTACATCGACGGGTACGGATCCGGCAGATCCATCATTCCGTGTTGGACTCGATCTAGGTCTCGGGTATCGGATTCCACTTTCAAAGACCATCGATCTTGTTCCCCGCGTTGGCTACCAGTTCATGTTTACGCCATACGGCAAGGAAGAGAC
>DATGWS010000372.1:0-5803 GCA_035299365.1 Candidatus Didemnitutus sp. | reverse complement strand
TGGCACGGTGTGGATCTCTGTTGTTGGCCCTACGAATCACACCACCATCAAACACTCCTTTGGCAATAACCGCCGCATCAATCGTGAACGAAGTGTAGGTGCAGCCCTGGGAATGTTGTGGAAGATCGTGCGATGACGATCCTTGCCATTGAAACATCATGTGATGATACAGCCGCCGCCGTTGTGCGTGATGGCGAGGTGTTGAGTAATATCATCTCTTCACAGGACATCCACGATCTCTATGGTGGCATAGTTCCTGAGCTGGCATCGCGTGAACACGTTAAAGGCATTGCTCCTATCGTCCGAGCTGCTCTTGACGAAGCCGAGGTAGATCTTGACAACGTGGATGCTATTGCGGTGACATACGGCCCCGGTCTCGCTGGCTCCTTGCTGGTTGGGTGTCATTTTGCCAAGGGGCTTGCCATGCGCCATGCAAAGCCCCTTTATCCCATCCATCACATAGAAGCACACCTGTATTCCGGATACCTGGAAGATCCATCACTGCCGTATCCAAGTGTCTGTCTCGTCGTAAGTGGAGGACATACCAGCATCTTCCATGTAACAAGTCCATCCACGTATTCCATGATGGGGTCTACCAAGGATGATGCTGCCGGAGAAGCCTTTGATAAGATCGCAAAACTCATCGGACTTGGATATCCGGGTGGTCCACATGTGGATCGATTGGCTCAAACGGGCAATGCCTCTGCATTCGATCTGCCGCGTGGATTGATCAATGAATCAAGCTATCACTTCTCGTTCAGCGGACTCAAGACCGCCGTACGACGTGAAGTTGAGAAGATTCGATCAAAGGGGGCTGACCTGCCGATTGAAGATCTCTGTGCTTCAACACAAACAGCGATCGTTGACGTACTCGTGGCAAAGACCATGCGTGCAGTTGACGAATTGCGTGTTCAAGCAGTGGTGATTGCCGGTGGAGTGAGCGCTAATTCCGAACTCCGTTCTCGGATGAGCATGGCTGCAGAGCAACGAGGCATTACCTTTGTTGCTCCGCGTTTGGGCTATTGTGTTGACAATGCTGCTATGATAGCGTTTGTAGCACAGTTGAGGATGGCCTCAGGTGGGTTACCAGAGACGCAGCTGCCCGTGCCAGAGTTTGCGATCTCCCCCCGTGCTTTACGAGCTTGAAATTGATGATCAGCGAACAGCGACCAATGTGGTAGTTGTACCAGTCCTCAAGATGTAAACGCCAGTTGTGATGCTGGTCGGCAGCGAAACGTTGAGGTCGTAATTCGAGCTTGATTCAATAATCGCATTTCCAAAGTATGAACCATCTACTGCGTAGACGCTGATCACTTCAGAGGTCCACGCATGAGCGAAAATGGAGCCCCGTTCGATCATGATCGCTTCTGCGATCGAACGATATTGTGCTTCATTCACACTAGTCAGCGTCTGTGGTTGGACCGTATGAACAACGATCTCTGACTGTGTTGGTAGGTCCTTTGACGTTGTTGCATCGATGCGCATCGTGGCAATAGCCAGTGAGCCGTTTGCCATCATCACAACTGACGGTCGCAGGTCAACGTCCGACCACACAAGACCCTGTATGCGCGAAACTGTGAGGTCATCATCGCTGATGTGGACCGCAGCAAGATCGTTGCCTGATGGCCAAACGATGAAGTTGCCATTCGTGCCGCGGACAACAACTGCCTGAAGGAATCCAACACCGATCGTCGTGTCTCCATTGATGATCTTTTTGGCTGATGCCTGTGGATTCGCAACGCCCCAGATCTCTCCGTTTCGCATCCAACAGAGACCCGGCTGGTCGGTGCCAACCAGCGGGTGTAGAAAGCGCACTCCACGATCATCGTCCGTTGTAGCGATCGATGCCACAACTGGTAGGGGGCTATCCGTTACCGTACCCCGGTGAAGGGTGATGTCTCCGTCCAACCCATTGCGAACATCGCCGTCCTTCTCTGCATTCACTGCAAGTATCACGGAACCGTCTGCACCAATGGCTACATCCCACGCACTGAGTCCACCAAGACCGGTGGCAAGTATCGTCTGATCTGCCATCGTGCTTCCGCGGAAAACACGGATATCTGCCGGAGCCGTGGAAGAGCCGGTGAGTGTTGTTCCGTCTGTTGTGGACGCAACGATGAAACGTGATGTGGCATCGGCAGAGAGACATTTGACGGACGTCACAGCTCGACCAGGCACGACGATCGTAGCACTGTCCACGATTTGCAAGTCTGCTGTAAGAGTCCATGATTGAACTCTGAGCGTCCGCATAAAGGTGGCCATCTCTTCGCTGGTTGACGCGAGAGTTGGTCTTGTTCCATCGCCCAAGATCGCAGCGACCATCAATGTTCCATTGTTCAATGCGATCATGGATGGTGACGTGAGGAAGGATGAATTGCGAAACGATACGGATGTACGTGAACCATTCTCGAGTGCTGTCATCTCAAGTGCTGTGGATGTTTCATTCTCGGCAATGGTGAAGATCGCTGTTCCTATTGCACAGACGGCCGGGTGTGCGTTGATGGAAGATGTTGACGCAAGGAAACCAAGGGAATCTTCGAGATTCATCACGATCCCATGCGGATCGTTGTCGGAGTTCGGTCTCCCGGTCCCGATATCAAAGTGACCACTTCCATAGAATGACCACGATCCAAAGACCGAACCGGATGCTTCATACTCGAGACGTCCGGTCGCGTGCGCGGTCCACGCCGGTACGTCGATGGTGAGTGTTCCTGTACCGCCCCCTCTCACGAAAAGACTTGCAACGAAGAGGTCAACAAGACCACGTACTTCACCGGTGATCGATGCTGTGCCACTGCCGTCCTTCCAAACAAAGGATGAACCCTCGGCGCGGAACCGTGCATTAATCGAGAGTTCTCCGCGAACCTCAGAAATAATCCCGGCACCAGGCAGATCATTCAGCAGGGCACAGGCCTCACCGATCAGAGGGAGGTCGCAGATCGGACGTATCTCGTCATTCAAGAGTGAGGTGAGATTGCGTTCGTCGCGGAAGAGCTTCACGGGGAAGTTCAATTGCGTTGAAGCCTCGGACTCAAGGGTTGTGTTCGTAAGCCAGCCTTCGGTTGTACCACGAACCGTGATCTCATACTCGTGATCCTTGCCGATGGCGATACCTCCGGTGCCTTCGATCGTACCCTGACGGCGTTCTCCTGTGGATGAAACTTCAAGAGTGAATTCGAGACCGGTCGGGAGCAAGCCCCATCGGCCTCCTACGTAGGGGACAATGGCAGGGATCGAAACATATGCTTCAAGTTTTGGATCGGGCCAGCGGAACTCCCTTCGGTAGATCACAGACCGACCTTGCACATTAGACGTGAACTCCGACGCAGGGGAGGCCCACTCAGGTACTACTACCACATGTCGGGTAAGGGGCTGTGCATCAACCCTAGCGACCGTGCCGGCCACGTCAGCAGCACCAGTGATGGTAACGGTACCAACGGGCAGGTCTCGTCCAACATCAAAGGTGTGAGTGGCGATGTTGCCCGAGAGGTTTGCATCAACGCGTTGTCCGTTCACGAGGAACCATGCGGTACGGTCGTTTTCTGCAGCACCGGCCCAGTCGATCGTTGCTTCGTGGTTGTCCTGTGCCGACACGTCGCGGAGGTAGATCGACTCTGTTTGCGAGGTCACATTGGTGACCGTAGGAGACGAGGGCTTTCCACTGATGGATATCGTTGTCTCTCCATCATTCACTGCCATGAAGGCAGATGCTGTTGGAGTGAGTCTCAACGACCAAACATCTCTTCCGCCATTCGCAGCCGAGGACTGAACTGTTCTCATGAGGCCTAAGTAGTCACCCCGACCCGTCCTACCGCTGCCGGAGCCAGGGTTATGGGAACCAAAGAAGATGCCCTGCCATACGCTCTTCGGCTCTGTGACCTCAGAAGAAGGGGGGCAGTCCTTTCCGCTGATCGTTGTTGTCCACCCGTGCTCTGTAGGATCATCATTTCCGTTCAGTGCCTGATCCGGACACATCATGATATCGAGGCTGCCGTTGTCGTGTACCGTTGCCCAGACAGCCATTGAACCAACATTCACAACAGGTGCAATTCCATTGAACGTACAACCGCCGCATTCATACGTTGCTGGCGTGAATTCCACGGAAATGATCTTTGTAGCACCAACGTAGTGTGTTCCCGGGAACTCAGAATCCACGATCCGCTGAAGATCGAATGGTTCGGTGCGGAGTCGGATCGTATGATCGCCCGGACACGGGTTTGCTTGGACGAGCGACCAGTCATACTTCACGAAGGTTGCAAAGGCATCCACATGCAACTTCTCATACTTCTGCGCATGAACCGTAGTAGAGAACAAGGCGATCGTAACCGCGATCGTGTAAAGAACAGCACGCATAAAGAAAGCCCGATCATTACAACGTGAATGATCGGGCCAAAATGCGAACCGGGAGTGCTTATTGAGTACAGCGTGCGAGTATTGCCGTAACCCGTACGATCAAGAGCCCTTTACAGCCCCCTTCACTTCATCGACAACACTTTCAATGACGTTCTCTACGGTGTCGATGGCTGAGTCGATCGTTTCACCAAGGCGTTTGCCAAGTTCATCGGGAGAGTTATTCAATGTTGGGTAGAGAGGGAATTGACGGCAGAAGTGTTTTACATCGTCCTTAACGGCGTTGTAGATGTCTTCGTTGCCAACATTACTCACAACACGATCTATCAGTCGGGCGATATGACGCATATCGTCTTCATTCATTCCGCGACTTGTCATGGCAGCTGCACCTAGACGAATACCGCTCGTTACGAGTGGTGGTTGGGTGTCATACGGCACAGCATTCTTATTGCACGTGATACCTGCGGCATCAAGGGCATTCTCTGCTTGTTTGCCAGTAACGCCCTTGTTTCGCAGGTCAATGAGCATCAGGTGGTTGTCGGTTCCGCCCGAGACAACGCCATAGTCCATCTTCATCATCTCGTCAGCCATCGCCGATGCATTACGGATGACTTGTTTTGTGTATTCGTCAAAAGAATCGGTGAGACACTCACCAAATGCTACGGCCTTTGCTGCGATCACATGCATGAGAGGTCCGCCTTGAATTCCAGGCATCACCATCGAATCGATGAGTTCACCCATAAGCTTGGTCCGTCCACTCTTTGGTGCCACCTTGCCGAATGGGTTCTCGTAGTTCTTGCCCATGATGATCATACCACCACGCGGACCGCGCAACGTCTTATGTGTTGTGGACGTTACGATATCACAGTAGGGAACGGGGCTCATCAGTCGCCCCTTTGCGATCAGACCGGCAGGGTGTGCGATATCCGCAAAGAGATACGCACCAACTTTATCGGCTATCTCACGGAACTTTGAGAAATCGATCTCGCGTGAATAGGCACTTGCACCAACAGTGATGAGTTTCGGTTTATGCAGTTTTGCCAGGTCTTCTACAACATTGTAATCGATACGACCCGTTTCTTTGTCGAGTCCGTATCCGACGAAGTTGTAGAACATGCCCGAGAAGTTCACCGGCGATCCGTGCGTGAGGTGACCTCCATGTGAGAGATCCATACCCAATACGGTATCACCCGGCTTGAGGTACGTGAAGTACACAGCCATATTGGCCCCGGAACCCGAGTGCGGCTGCACGTTGGCATACTCTGCACCGAAGAGCGTCTTGAGCCTGTCGATAGCGATGTTCTCCGCCACATCAACCCACTCACACCCACCGTAGTAGCGCTTGCCCGGATAGCCCTCAGCATACTTGTTGGTGAGGATGCTGCCTTGCGCTTCCATAACGCTGAGCGACGTGAAGTTCTCGCTCGCGATGAGCTCGATCTTGTCGTGCTGG
>DATGWS010000371.1:0-2489 GCA_035299365.1 Candidatus Didemnitutus sp. | reverse complement strand
AGCACTTTCATTGTACAAGGCATCGTTCTTCTATGAGCAATTCGATGCTGATAAGAACTGGCGTCATGATCGTGTGTTTGTCGAGGACAGGCAAGGGGGGAATGGTATTGCCGAGAGCATCACGTATGCAACAACAGCCCTCTCTCCAGTACAGACACAAAGGCGAAGTCAGGCAACGAATAGGGTAGTGGTGCAGAGTACGATCCTGGACTACCAGGGAAGACCACTGTTGAACGTGTTGCCAACACCAAAGTCTACTACCGGCGACGACGTACTATCGTATGCGCCGGGCTTTGCTTTGAAGGAAACTGGTGTGCTGTATAGTGCGGTGCACTTTGATGGAGCAACGAATTTCACAAACCCTTTTCAGATGGTTGGCGCGCCTGAGGACTATTATAAAGGCGAGGAACTTGATGGCCGCTTCGTACCGGATGACCAAGGGTTTCCATTCTCTCGAAGCATCTTGACATCGGACCCAACGGCCAAAGAGTATAGATCGTCATCACCCGGCGATGTGCTTCGTATTAGGGCAACCACCGACCGGACCACAACTACTACCTATGGGACGGCAACCGAACGCGAACTTGTCTCCATATTTGGCTGTGAAGCCCCTTCCCCAAAAGCTGTGCAGAAGATCATCACAAAGGATCCGAACGGCGTTGTGTCATATGCCTACCAGCGTGAGGATGGGAAGATCCTGGCTACGGCAATGTCGTCATCGACCAATGCAGCGTCGATGTTGGACCTTCCGTTCGGCAATGAACAAACGATTGAGATCCGTGACAGTCTGAGACGGGGCGATCGTGTTGGTAGAGACTCCATCTACCAGTCTTACACGTTGACAGTGCCCAAGGACACAGTGTACGAGTTCCAGTACGCGATGAAACTCGGCGACTATTCACTTGCGTGCCCGGAGATATGCAAGACGTGTGACTATGAAGTAACTGTAAGAGTGAAGCGGCAAGGTGAGTCTTCGTATATCTATAGCCCGACGCCGTTTATTTACTCTGCTGAATCCTGTACTTCGCAGTCATGGCAACAACAAGCGGCAACCTCTCTAACGTTAACGACCGGGACGTACATCATGGAACGGATGATGCGCCCAAGGCAACCATCAATATCCGAACCACTACTCGAGATCGACAAGGAGCTGCAAACGCAACGTCAGGCGCATGCTCAGATTGTTGAAGAGAGGATTGCACACTATGTGCTTGGCCCGTCAATATCCGTCGACTCTCTAACCAAGTTCCGTAGGCGCACGGCCACAACACCATTAGAGGTCATCAACCGTGAACGCCTAGCCGAGCAACTTCTTGCGCGGTACAAAGCCATACGAAAGAACACGACCAACACCGACACCACAATTGGTTGTTGCAATGTTGTCTTTCCCGTTGTGAAGTGTACCACCGGTTGTGAAGAGGATGAAACGATAGACTACGAGGCAATGCTGATCACTGAGGCGAACAAGTACTCAGAAGTACGCACGCTTCTTAATAGCAATTCGAATTTCACTGGGTCCACTTTTTGGAAGCTCGCATGGAACTATGGTGGTGACCATCACATTCAGGGTGCTGGGGGAATGATCAATGCACTTATTGAGAATATGAAGAGCAACGGATACGACTGCCGCCAGCTCTATGAGTGTTGGTCCGGTGTGGTGATGACGTATCGGCAGCTAGCATTTGAGACAATTGTGATTAGCAACCAGTCTGTATTCCAGAAGGTGCTTTCATACAACCTCATTGATGCATTTCTAGAGTGTACCGGAACGAAGTATTGCCAGAGTGCTGCCATCACGGAGACATATACGGACGCTGAGTGGGTGGAGAACGCGTGGAAGATCCTTCCATCACCATTAACTACAGATACCGCAGGCCTCCAGGTAGAGGCGATGATACGTCAGGCAGTGACGAATACGATTCTCCTGGAATGTTCAGGTAATGCCGCTAATGACCGCCTTGTTGATCAGGCATATCGGAGCCTGCGCGCCTTGTATCAATCAAAGTTCTATCCCGGTATCAAAGACCTTGCAAAGCGTTATGCCGACAGTGCAGGGTACACTCCAGTTGTTGATAATGAGCAAGGGATTATAAATCACGTGCAGCGCTTGGAAGACACGTGCATGAAGCGCTGTGAGTCCTTTAGAAAATTTTACATCGACGCATTGCACGAAATGTACCTCAAGGCCGGGTACAAGATTGCTGGTAGGCCGGATCTGATTCCAACACCGGTAGAGGGCGTTACGGATTCCATATCCCAGTTTAAGATTCACTGCAGCGCGCTTGCGCTGATTGAGCAGTGCAGGCAAGATTGCAATATCGCACCCGCTACAGTCACTAATGGTGTGATTACAGCACCTAGCGCTGCCCAATGGCAACGATGGCAAATGGCCATGTCGGCTCGCTCCTTTAGAATTACAATGACTGACGGAGAGAGTTGTCCCGCCACGCAGGAGGAGGATGGATACTCTTGGACCCACGTAACACACG
>DATGWS010000370.1:0-3648 GCA_035299365.1 Candidatus Didemnitutus sp. | reverse complement strand
AGCACTTTCATTGTACAAGGCATCGTTCTTCTATGAGCAATTCGATGCTGATAAGAACTGGCGTCATGATCGTGTGTTTGTCGAGGACAGGCAAGGGGGGAATGGTATTGCCGAGAGCATCACGTATGCAACAACAGCCCTTTCTCCAGTACAGACACAGAGGAGAAGTCAGGCAACGAATAGGGTAGTGGTGCAGAGTACGATACTGGACTACCAGGGTAGGCCACTGCTGAACGTGTTGCCAACACCAAAGTCTACTACCGGCGACGACGTTCTATCGTATGCGCCGGGCTTTGCTTTGAAGGAAACTGGTGTGCCGTATAGTGCGGTGCACTTTGATGGAGCAACGAACTTCACAAACCCTTTTCAGATGGTTGGCGCGCCTGAGGACTATTATAAAGGCGAGGTACTTGATGGCCGATTTGTACCGGACGACCAAGGGTTTCCATTCTCTCGAAGCATATTGACATCGGACCCAACGGCCAACGAGTATAGATCGTCTTCACCCGGCGACGTTCTTCGTATTAGGGCAACAGCCGACCGGACAACAACTACTACCTATGGGACGGCAACCGAACGCGAACTTGTCTCCATCTTTGGCTGTGAAGCCCCTTCCCCGAAAGCTGTGCAGAAGATCATCACAAAGGATCCTAACGGCGTTGTGTCATACGCATACCAACGTGAGGATGGGAAGATCCTCGCTACGGCAATGTCGTCATCGACCAATGCAGCGTCGATGTTGGACCTTCCGTTCGGCAATGAACAAACGATCGAGATCCGTGACAGTCTGAGACGGGGCATGCGAGTTGGTAGGGACTCCATCTACCAGTCATACATGTTGACTGTGCCCAAGGACACACTGTACGAGTTCCAGTACGCTATGAAACTCGGCGACTATTCACTTTCCTGCCCAGAGATTTGCAAGACTTGTGACTATGAAGTAACGGTGCGCGTGAGGCGGCAGGGTGAGTCTTCGTATATCTATAGTCCGGATCTGTTCATCTACTCAGGTGGATCGTGTACTTCGCAGTCATGGCAGCAACAAACAGCAGCATCCTTTACGCTCACAACCGGGACGTACATCATGGAGAGAATGATGCGTCCAATGCAACCATCAACACCCGAAGGACTGCTCAAGATCGACGAAGAGCTGCAAGCACAGCGTGTGGCACATGCTCAGCTCGTTGAAGAGAGGATTGCGCACTATGTATTGGGTCCGTCAGTATCCGTCGACTCATTAACCAAATTCCGTCGGCGCACAGCTACAACACCATTAGAGGTCATCAACCGTGAACGCCTTGCCGAGCAACTTCTTAAGCGGTACAAAGACATACGCAGGAACAGGGATAATACTGACACAACGATTGGCTGCTGTACACTTGAATACCCTATCGTTAACTGTACTACCGGCTGTGATGACAATGAGACGATAGACTATGAGGCAATGCTGATCGCCGAGGCGAACAAGTACTCAGAAGTGCGCAACGAACTCAATGGTGGTTCAAATTTCACGGGCTCTACGTTCTGGAAGCTCGCCTGGAACTATGGAGGTATTCAACATATTCAAGACGCGAGTGGTTCCTATGTCAATGGGGAAATGATCAACAAGCTAATAGATAATATGTTGACCGAAGGGGGATATGACTGCCGCCAGCTCTATGAGTGTTGGTCTGGCGTGGTGATGACCTATCGGCAGCTAGCATTCGAAAACAGTGGCGCAAATTTCCAAATCAATCCAGTCTACAACCTCATTGACGCGTTTCTGGAGTGCACAGGCACGAAGTATTGTCAAAGTGCCGCCATCTCCGAAACATATACGGGCGCTGAATGGGTAGAGAACGCATGGTGGATCCTTCCGTCGCCATTGTCTAATGATACCACGGCGCTTCAAGTAGAAGCGTTGGTCCGCGTTTCAGGAAATGTAATTACCTGTACAAACATTGAGGCTGATGACCGCCTAGTTGACCAGGCCTATCGGAGACTGCGTGCACTCTATCAAAGAGTACATTTCCCGGGCATTAAGGCCTTAGCCTTCGACTACGCTGAGAGGTCCGAATATGAGCCACTTGACACAATGCCCGGTGGAGTTGAAGCCTATATGCAGCGTCTCGAAGACTCTTGCATGAGACGATGTGGTGCTTTCAGAAAGAACTACATCGACGCATTGCACTCAATGTATCTCAAAGCCGGGTACAAGATTGCTGGCAGACCGGACCTGATTCCAACACTGGTAGAGGGCATAACGGACTCGATTTCCCAGTTTAAGATTCACTGTAGTGCGTTAGCCTTGATTGAACAGTGTCGACAAGATTGCAACATCGCACCTGTTACAATCGTGAATAATGAAATAACCGTACCCGATGCAGTGCAATTGCAACGATGGCAAATGGCCATGTCGGCTCGCTCCTTTAGAATTACAATGACTGACGGAGAGAGTTGTCCCGCCACGCAGGAGGAGGATGGATACTCTTGGACCCACGTAACACACGAAGTGCCTGTTGCCGACCTGATTGTGAACTACATGAACGATGAGTTGCGCCACTACCAAGATACAATTCAGGTTGACCTTAGTAGGTGGAGCATACGCGAAATCATCAATCAACTTGCTATAGAATATCCGCAGATTAGTGGCTGTATCTCTGGGGCTGATAGTAATATGTCCGGCTGGTGGGGGTCTATTCCTCCTAACCAGAGGAATCCACGCGATCCATTTAGCGTGCTGGTCAAGAAGGGTGATTCGAGGCAGGGCTTCAGGTACGTGCAGAATGCCAATGGGTGCTTCATAGACTATGTCAACCCCGTGCAGCAGACAGGCAACCCGTATGATGCCCAAAATCCACACCCGATTGTTCAGATTCTGAATGACCACGTCTACAAGACGTTCACCAAGGCGGTAGATACAACGCTGATTCCCAATGCAGAGGAGATGAATCCAAATCTCCAACATGTACACTATATAACTCCAACACCAGACCTAGGGACGAACCCATTTACGGATCCACGTCACTGGTATAAGTGGACAACTGTAGAGAGACCAAATTTCTCAGCAGGCCCCCCTCTCGTTCTTGGGGATGTAACAGAAGCAAACTTAGCTGCCCCCACATTTGCTAACCAACCCCAAGCAAAATCAGCTGAACGTTACTGGGACCTTCAAGACATTCCGTTTGAGTGCATTGGAGGGCAGACTAAGACGCTGGCGGACATTGAACAGTTATTGAACATTAAATCATACTCACAGAAGTATGTTCAAGACCCATTTAATCATGGACCGGGTCAGGCAACTCTCATTGAGCGAATTGCTGTTCAGCCGTGTGGCGATCCGGCGTTGATTGATGATGATGAGTTGTTGGCCTTGTTCATAGAGATTGCCTATGAGGTACGAGCTGGTACAGGCTATTGGACCACCTATGTATACCCCAAGAGACCAACAACAAGTCTTGATAAGAGTCAGGCTATCTACTATAATGATGGCTCGGCATTTGCTGCTAGTTCAAGGGCAATTGGATACTCGCTTCTGCGCGAAATCTGGAAGGGCGTTCTGAAGTTTGGCCAAGGTATGGAGCCTCGCCTTCAACTTCGATTTGAAGGCGACTACTTTAATGACGAACATTACGTCGGTGACATGGAAGTCACGTTCCCGTGCCTCGA
>DATGWS010000369.1:0-9886 GCA_035299365.1 Candidatus Didemnitutus sp. | reverse complement strand
ACAGCAGACAACTGACATACGATGTGTCGGTGTTCACAATGAGTTCATCCAGTGATATTGCTCCCTTGGGCATTGCGAAAAATGGCCAATGATATTTGAATATGACACTGGTAGTAGTGCTATACAACGAACGGGATGGCTTCGTCATGCCGTGGAGCGCGTTCGGTTTAACATTCGGAATACATATTGCCAAGAGAGCAACTGCAAAACACATATACACTTTCTGACGATGTCTCATTTTGCTTCCTCTTGTGACATGTTTACGACACGGGCACAAACAATTGGTCCAACAAATTAGCCGCTCCTACTCAGATTGAAAGCTCCCACTGTCCCGACCTTCATGATCCGCAATGTGATGACTAGTGGCGATTCCCCTACTGTCTCTGGGCACATTGATTCTTGAAGTGGTGTATGGTATGTCAGTCCATTCCGTTGTCATAAAGACGCGGAATGACGTGGCACTACGCGTGGGATCATCTATCGCACGATCGGTCAAACAAACAGGGGGAAGATCAGAATCTCCAAAGTATGTTTCACTTTCCGTGTGAGATACGAACTACACGACAATCACGCTTTCTGATCTGGATTTCTGGGACGCCCCCAAGCATCGATTCCGGGAGCGTGCCTCGAACAACCCAGATACCCTTGTTGGTCAATCTGGCTTGAAGCGGATAGAACCTTCGGACACTCTCGCCATAACATTGCTCTAGCAGTAGTTTAGCTACTTCGGTTGCAACTTTCTCGTTTGGCAACATGATCACCTTGGCCGAGTCCTTCAGCGGGAAAGCCCCACCTAGAAGAATGACTGCAAACGAGGCTAGTACTATTCTCAGACAAACTGAATGTAAACGATTCATTGATTGACTCCAACTTGAATAGGTCGCGGAGATGTATTGTCGGACATTCCATTTTATTTTCCCTTAGGCATAGTGCTGACTCCATTTCTCCGCTCGAGAGATTATAGTGGGTATTCCGCCTGTCTTGACCATCACAATCCGCGTTGCCGTAACCACTTGCGAAAGCGCGCCAACGCCTTCACAACTGCAAGCTATCATTGGACTTGGCAAATCTGCATACCACTAGATGCGGTGGTCAGTATCGGGCGGAGTGGGGTGAACAATGAGAGCGTAAGCTCCGCATAATTCACGGCATCATCAAACAGGAACTATACCGATGATTCGTGAGCTACAATGAGGGTTTAAACTTTCTTGGAATATACTCGCACAGAAGAAGCTCAATTGAATCTATCACCTCATCAACTGACCCTGCCATCGTCAAGTACGGTGCACGACCGACCTCTCTTGCTGGAGTCCACCTAGTTATGCGATTGTGATTTACAAGATCCGCAACCCTGTTGTTTTCCTCATACTCGTCTGTGAAGCATATCTCAGCACGCAGGAGCCAATTAGTATCAATGGACATACGCACACCAAAGGTATGTTCCCACTCTCCGTCACAATTGCTGGTATACCATTGCTCAAGGACTGACGAACCTGGCATTCTACCATAGGCATTAAGTACATCACCGTCGCTCACGACTCCCTTTGATAACATCTGGGAAGTCACCCATAATACAAGGCAAAGGTTCCTGCCTCCGCCCGAAACAACAAGGGAATGTACAGCTGTCGCATTTCGTCGATCTGGACTTGACTTACACCATACTCGCAACCACGAATCATCGCCCGGGTCCCAGGCAAACAGAAGACCTGGCTTTGACCATGCTGCTGTTACATTATTCATCAAGACAACGACGTCCCACCCTGGATTGTCTATGGTAGAGATATTCAATACTCGGTCGCTGTCTGCTTTGCCATCGGTGGCATGCACTTCACCCATAAGCCGAATGTCTTCTATGACACTAGACAGAAATCCGACAACTGTATTCATTGCTTAGCCCCGTTGATAACGCTGTCACAGGTTTCTAGATCTTCTTGTGCAGCGCGAGGGTATTCCGTCTGCCTTAATCGTCAAGATACGTGATGAACTCCCCACGTGCGATACACCTACACCGCCAGGGCAAAAGCACTCAGACTAGGGGCGTAGCAATTGACCAACAACTACTTCATCCGAAGAAGGCGCAATGCTTCGTCAAGCACCTCATCGGGCTGGTCGGAAGTCAGCGACTTTCTGGTAGCATTGACCACTTTTGCGATACGAAGGCCTGTGCGTTGGGTGACGCCTCCGTCTGGATAGAACACGGCTATACCCGTAAAGGTCAGAATACCGCCCCCAGGGAGTTGCAGCCGCTTGATATTGCCGTCGGCACCTGCCGTTTGACTCCCGATGACGACAGCTCCTGGTGCTGATGAGAGGATCATTGCAGTGTACTCTAGGCTGCTCTGTGTGCTTGCGCCCACCATGATCACGACCTTCCCCTTGTACTGCCTTTGGTTCCTATCACCATACGCGTAGGACGGAATGTATATAAAACGCCCTGGCATTGTCCAATCAGCGATCGCAGCCTTGGTAGGCGTTGACGGCCACGGAAGGAAGAACTCTCCAAGTTCATCATTAGCGCAAACACCCATTCCGTTACGAAGATCCACGATCAACCCATCGCACGCGCGCATCTCGCGACTACGTGCTTTGAGGCTATCGACAGAAAGGTATTTCATGTCAACAAGACCGTAGTTACCCGGGCCCACGTGTCGAAAGAATCGTTCATTGCGCTTTGAGACAGGATTGGGACCATAGGCACGTGAGGAGACGGGAACCGTTAGCATTCGAGCACCTCTGCGCACCCTCACCTTGACATACGGTGAATCGGTACGAACGATCAGCCAGGCAATATCGCGGTATAATGTAGAATTGTTTGATGTTGGAAGGTACCGCTTGATTCTATCAACGAGCAGAGGTACCGGTTGCCCTGCTATTGCCAGTACCTCATCGCCACGTTTTACCTTGCTGTCAGAGAATGCATCACTCCAATCGCTTGCCACAAAGGCCTTGCCCTCTATGAACTTCACGTCCATACACAGTTCAGTATTCCCGAACATGGACATTAGGTTCGTTTGATAACCAGATACGTTGACATGAGAATCGCACATCCAGGTGGCGAGCTCGAGCATCACTTCTTCAAACTGTTGCGTCGAATCCGATTCGGCAACCCTGGGTATGAATGATGAGAGAGCTTCATCCCAAGGTCGATCCATCATCGTCCGATACGCAAACAGATAGTGAACGCCATTCCAGAATCGGAACAAAGCAAGCAATCTGTACCCTGCGTTCCGTAGACAGCTAGGTGGCGAGGCAATCTCTCCCTTAAACATATACGTGGCCGTATCCTGCTCCATGAATTGAGAACACGTGTCGCGGCGTGCATGTTCAACGTTATGGAGGAGTACACGCAGCGATGGTGCAATGGACGAACTATCAATCCACGTGAGGTCAGCCTTCAATGCCACCATCGACTCGTTCAGGGGGCTTGCCGTGTCATTTAGGGGAAATGCGCCGAGTCCCACAACCAGTTTTTCCAGATCTGCATCACGAATACTCTCGGTCTTCCATTCTGGCACTCGTTTGATCATATCAAGCAATCGACCATCCCAGTATACATCCGTACGTGCTGCATTTGGATGATAGTACTTCAGGAAGCCCCATACCTTACAGAGCAATGTCAGATCTTGTACACGTCGTGCGTGAACGCCCGTCACCTGCAACGTAGAAGCAGGATAGTCATCCGGGTTGTACCGTATCTGCGCGGACGCATCCTGCGTGTTGGAGTGCTCAGACACCTCGTTGCGCTGACAGGCCGTAGAGCACACAACGATCGCTAAACACCATATCAGATGAAGAACGATGCTCGGGATCATACGCCTGATGTCAACTCAGACCGCAGCTGTTGAACATCCACTTGCCCCTTCAAGATCATGTGCGCCAACGACTCATGACTATCGAGCATGCTAACAACGATGTGACGAGTATCAGCCGGCACATCCGCCTTCGCACTGACCTTCATCGCACCCACGATCACTGCCTCAGCTTCGTCCGACATTGGCAATGAATCCTGTGGTACTTGTTGCGGTGCTTTCTTGACCTTGTCCGGTACGTCGTTTCCGTGCGTACGTGCCTCACTGCGTATCGATTGTTTCAAGGTCTCATGGTCGGGAGTCAAACGAAGCAATGATTGCGCCGTTCGATCCTCTTTTGCAAGCATTATCGCGCCTAGAATATGCGCAGACGTGATGATCCCGCTTTGCAACTCTTGGGCAAGGTTGAAACTTGCCTTAACGACAGATTGAAACTCGGCAGAGGGCGATTTCATGGAGACTCCTTGGTTGCTGTAAAACATCCACAGCGACGGAACAGCTACAATCTAGCACTGGGTTTGGCAAATCAGCATACAAGTAGATAAGGTGGTCACTAACGAGCGGAATTTGGTGGTCATCGAGAGCGGAATCTCCATCCAGCAACTGCCAGTTTCTGAGTGGTAGAGTATTGCCCTTTCTGCTGATGTTCTTGAAGGGGGCCATAACAGTACCGCTAGTCGTCGCACGTCACGGCTTGGATGCTTTGACGACACTCCCTTGAGCCTCAATCATATGAACGATGTTGGGATCAGTGAACCAATTGACGCCGTACACTTGAACATACTCTGGATCACTAGGGCTGCAGGAGTATTCAACAAAGTAGCCATCAACCATTGCATCACCACATTGCGGCGAAAGGTTGTGCTCAGAGCTATCCTTACGTAGAATGAAGCTTGATTGCTGAGGCATACTCCTCCAGTATGGAAGTGTGATCAGAAACAACTGATTGGCAACTAGCTCGTTTCGGATCTTTTCGTTAGATGGCACACCTATTTCGAGATGAGTGCGCGCGCCGGGCATGACTCTAATGAACATTGGTGTACAATTGGCATGGATCAAGAAGTCCGTTTGATAAAGTGTCCCCGTTTGAAATGGGCGATCGCGAATACTCAGGGTGTTCGCAACGATCCGTGAATCTGGAACATTACCACACTTAGGATAAACGGCAAGACACACCATCCAATAGTCAACGCGAAACACAGTTGTATCGGAGGAGCCCTCGATATCGATGACTATTCGAATTGAGCTCGAATCAACGACGAGTTGAGAAGACACCTTTGGGTGATCTATCTCTGTATTCATTCCACACACATTTGTAACAGAAAGCATCAATGCAACAACTGCAATGACTGCGCTTAGCTGGGTACGACTGGAGATTCGGCGCATAGTGACCATTGATTTCCGCGTCATTTCGACTACTTGATATTGCATTCCACGACGAAGCAACTGTAATCTAGCATTAGGTTCTACAAATCTGCATACCCGTAGATGCGGCGGTCAGTTACATGCGGAATGATGTGGTCAACACGAGCGGGATCTTCAACAGACTACGGCTTGACTGAAAGAGGCAAGGTAGTCTATGCCATCAGTACTTGATCACCACCTCGGTCGTTACAACATTTCCGCGCGTGCGGACAATTGTATAAAGCCCGGGAGACTCAGAAGACAGATCGTATCTGACCATTGAATCGGTTGGTGAGGGTTGTACAATGTGAACGGCTCTTCCGTCGATCGAGAATATCTCTACCCGCGTGGTACCTTCAACAATCGGAACTGTCAGGATATCGATCACGGGGCTTGGTGAGCTTTGAGTCGTGGTCTTCTGATCTTCTACAGCCACCCCTGATACAAGTCCGCATGGCACGGGAAGTGGCACGGCTGTATACTGACGTGGAGCATCGTCGCGGTTGAGTTGACGATACGTGTTATCGCCCCATCCGTGGAGAGATCCGTCGCGCATGATGGCATATGATGAGAACGAACCGGAACCGATCGCAACCACGTTGGCAAGTCCTATCGCTTTCACAGGTTCAGCAGTGTTGTTGTAGTACGGATTTCCTAGCTGACCAAAGCCGTTATCGCCCCATGTCCACACCGTACCATTCTCAAGCAAGACCACGGTATGGTATAGACCACCAGTGATAGCAATGACCTTGCCTGGCATAGGGATCTTCGTCGGCACCTTCACTCTCTTCGTGTTCGGTACACCCAGCTGGTTCTTGTCGTTCTGACCCCATACCCACACGTCACCGTCAACGGTGACGACTCGCATTGACCCGAAGACGTTCATGAACCCACTAGACGTTCCTAAGGTCAAGGCGACCCCTGGTGTTTGAAACATCTTTCTTGGCTTGTCATAGTACCAATTCGTTGAACCATCGATTTGATTCTCTTGATTTGAACCCCAAGCCCAAACAGAACCGTCAGCACGCGCTGCGAACACCGTTGCTAAATCACAGAAGACGCTAACCACGCTATCTATGGGAACCAGAGAGCAGCCGGAATCAAGTCTAGTTGTTGTACCATTTCCATACTGTGCCTGTAAGTTCACACCACTCACGAATACGCGTCCGTCGATCGAGAGGTAGACAACATTGCTACTACCGGTCACGGCAGTTCGAACACCCACTAGGTAGGGTACCGGCAGTGGCAATGGCTCCGTGACTGACCATGAGGGCATACCGAACTGATTTCCGGTTATTCCTCCCCAGGTGTAGACGCGACCATCAAAGTCAATAGCCATAACACCATCATGCCTACCGATTAGCCGAGTAGCTGGGGGCACCTTCGACCGTACAGCTTCCTGAGACGGAGTCTTTGTCCCGTCACCAAGAAGTCCGGCGTAATTCTCACCCCAAGAAAACACGGCTCCATCCACGCACAGAATAGAGGCATGCCTACCAGACCCAACGATTTGTTGGGATACAGCTTCTATAGCTGTAGCCACAAAAAGGAACACGAAGGCATTTGCTATCAGACAATACGTATGATTGGACATAGACCCTCCCTATTCACTTGATCAGAATCGATGATCGAGTTTCAACAGAAGCGCCCGACTGTAAGCGATAGAAATACACTCCTCCGGGAAGGCCGTGTGCATCCCATTCGGTCTGATGTGTACCGGCGGAAAGGTCCTCAGCGATCAGCGTTGTTATGTGTTCGCCGAGGGCACTGAAAACTTCCAGAGATACGGGCCCTGATTGCGGAAGCGTGAATCGTATGGTTGTGCTTGGGTAGAAGGGATTCGGATAGTTCTGCTCGAGAACGATGCTTGAAGGAAGATTGCTCTGGTTCTCTACTGAAGTAGTCAATTCCGACAATGATCTTCTCCAGACGCCACCCAACCGAGTTCCTGCAAAAAGATTCGTTCCCGAAACGACGAGTGAATTGACATCCATTGCCTTCAAGCCGGAGTTGACTTCACGCCAGCTTGTACCGTCATTAGCGGAGTGGAACACGCCGCTGCCACGTGTCCCTGCAAAGAGATTTGCACCAGAGACCGCAAGGGACGTGACGGTCATATTTGTCAATCCGGAATTGACCTCAGTCCAAGTTCCTCCGAGATTGGCGAAAATAGAGACGCCGCTAGGTGTCCCAGCAAAGACATTCGTGCTCGAGACGGCGAGTGACAAGACATCCTTGTTTAACGATCTGGAGCTGACCTCACTCCAGCTTGTTCCGCTATTGTCGGAGACAAAGACTCCGCTCCTAGTCCCTGCAAAGAGATCCGTCCCCAAGACGGCTAGAGATCTGACGAATACATCTTTCAAGCCATATCGAACCACACTCCAGCTATTGCCACTATTGGTGGAAAGAAAAACGCCCTGAGAAGTCCCCGCATATAGCTCAATGCCTGAGACGGCGAGTGAATAGACATCGGCATTGTAAAGGCCGGTTTTACTCCAGCTGATACCGTAATTCGTGGAAAGAAAGACTCCGTAAGAGAAAGTACCTGCATAGAGATTCGTCCCCGAGACGGCGAGTGACCTGACACTACTACTTGTCATACCGGAGCTGGCCGTAGTCCAGCTGATGCCGTTATCAGTAGAGAGAAAGACACCGCCATCAGTCCCGGCAAAGAGGTTTGTCCCCGAAATGGCCAGTGAATAGATATCCCTGATTGTCAAGCCGTAATTGACCTCCTTCCAGCTTCTGCCGTCATCAGAGGAAACAAAAACGCCTCTGCGAGTCCCCGCAAAAAGATTCGACCCAGATACGGCGAGTGACAGGACATCCGTGTTTGTCAAATTAGAATTTACCTGACTCCAGGTAGCACCATTATCGGTGGAGAGAAAGACGCCATCGTTCAAGGTCCCCGCAAAGAGATTCGTCCCCGAGACGACGACTGAATTGATATTCTTGTTAATCAAGCCGGAACTAACCTCACTCCAGCTGGTGCCGTTATTGGTGGAAAGAAAAGCGCCGGAACTAGTCCCCGCAAAAATGTTCGCCCCCGAGACGGCGAGTGACTTCACAAACATTCCTGTCAAGCCAGAACTCACCTCGCTCCAGCTTGTGCCACTATCGGTAGAAAGAAAGACGCCGTTGCCACCAGTCCCCGCAAAGAGATTCGTGCCCGAGACGGCGAGTGATAGGACATCACTATTTGTCATACCGGAACGAACCTCACTCCAGCTGGTGCCGTTATTGGTGGAGACAAAGACTCCGCCATTCACTTGAGCGGGGTCCAAAGTCCCCACAAAGAGATTCGTGCCCAAGACGGCAAGTGATGTGACACTCCTATTTGTCAAGCCGGAGTTGACCTCACTCCAGCTGGTGCTGTCTTTTTCGGTGCGAAAGACACCCCCATACGTCCCAGCAAAGAGATTCGTCCCCGAGACAGCGAGTGCCCTGACAGACTTATTTGTTAAGGTCAAGCCGGGATTGACCTCACTCCAGCTTATGCCATTATTAGTGGAAAGAAAAACGCCGGTGTTAGTCCCCACAAAGAGATCCGTTCCCGAGACGGCAAAACAATTGACGGCACCTCCATACGGTCCGTTTGTTTGCACCCATTGCGCCAACATCGGATTGCCGGTGGCCATGAGTAATACGACCAACCATATTGCGGCCTTGATAGAGAGTGTCTGTAAGCAAGTGCTTCGTTTCATAATGAAGAATCTCGTTCTGATAAGGACACGACAACAAAGCCAGTGTACGCAAGGAGTACTTTTCTTGAAGTTGGTTTCAGAGAAAACAGAATCGACAAGGGGCATACCACGTCGCAGTTGAATTTCTATTAAGATGCGTTCCTATTGACCTGCTTGAGAATCCGCCAGAGTTGACAGCCAACAACCGCTGTGCTATGAGCACTGGTGATCTTATCTGTACGACGGGACAACGTCAATCTAGCAACGTGTGCAGCAAATCGGCATACCAAGAGATGCTGCGTTCAGTTACGTGCGGAATGATGTGGTCAACACGAGCGGAATCTACAGACATGGCATAAAAACACGACCTTGCTCACCTTATGTCCATTCTGCAATTGTTCTGTCTTAGCTTCACTTGTAGGCTGCACAAATCAACGTAACGCACAAACTTCGTTATCGAATAACTGCAAAGGGCAACGTTATCGTTTCGTAAGCACACGAAACCACAGCATAATATGTTCCGGAGGCATAGCTCGAAACGTTGATTTGTACATCCTGCCTTCCCCTACTTTGCTTGTCTACGTCAGATGTAAAGTCAACTAGTACAACTCCACGGACATCCGATACAATACATCGTTGGATGATGCCACTACTTGCATAGGCATTATAGAACTCAAGGTTCAGCGTAGTACTCACTACAGACTGGCGCATCTCGACTGTTAACACGTCAACCTTTGGTACGGCACTGCAAAGCACAAGTGCTATCACACCTAACGCTAATACACGGCTGCATTTACTCCACATGATACATCCTCCTCTCGGTTGCGCTTACTACCATCACTACACTACCTAGGGGCAACGGCATTCTGTCGACAGACTCGCAGTCCTGCGAGGTACATAGTACGCGGCCACCTAGGTCATACACAGTGGCAGTTTCGAGCTTGGATACATGAGCACGGAACGCATCGCGCTTCATGGATACAGGAT
>DATGWS010000368.1:0-3902 GCA_035299365.1 Candidatus Didemnitutus sp. | reverse complement strand
GTCCGGCGCAGCCAAAGCAACGACGATCTCGAAAAAAGTAACGGTCTGATCCATGATGATGCAACGGTATATCGAGCCACAACTCCATGCGGCTCTTGTTTCCCTCGGTGTTACTCCGCCGGAGGCTATCGCCTTCGGTGTTCCACGTCAAGAAGGGCACGGTCACCTTTCCACGAACATCGCCATGACGTTCGCAAAGGGGCTTGGCAAACAACCGCGTCTATTCGCCCAAGAGATTGTTGACGCCCTTGGTCAGGTCCCTCTTGTTTCGTTGATTGAAGTGGCTGGTCCGGGATTCATCAACATCACGTTTTCTGACGATGTCTATCACGCCATGCTCCGAGATCTTGATGCTCTCGGCGATGCGATTGGGCGATCATCTGTTGGCGCAGGACGCACGGTAAACGTTGAATATGTAAGTGCCAATCCCACTGGCCCCCTTCATGCAGGACATGGACGGAACTGTGCTGTAGGGGATACCATTGCGAACCTCTTTGCCTGGAATGGCTATTCGGTTACGCGCGAGTATTACTTCAACAACGCCGGCAACCAGATGAACAAGTTGGGCCTGAGCATCTTTGCTCGTGTTCAACATCGACTGGGGAACGAGGACTTTCCGTTTCCGGAAGATGGCTATCATGGAGAATATATCCATGAGATCGCCGAGAATATCGTTCGTGAGCATCGTGCCGAGATCTCCGCGTTGAGTGAAGACGGTGCACGTGCATTCTGTCGCAAAAAGGGCGAACAATGGTGCTTCGCATCGATCAAGAAGACCCTCGAATCGCTCAATATTCATCATGATGAATATTTCAACGAAGACTCACTCTATGGCGATGGCAAAGTTTCAGCAACCATCGAAGATCTACGTGCTAAGGGTCTGGTCTACGAAAAGGACGGAGCTCAATGGTTCGCGCTTACGCAGCTAGGACAAGCCCAGGACAAGGTGATCGTGAAGTCGACCGGCGAACCAACATATCGTCTGCCTGATATTGCCTATCACCGAGATAAGCTACAACGTGGGTTTGATACCGTGGTTGACATCTTTGGAGCAGACCACATCGCTACCATTCCGGATGTGCTTGCTGGTGTTCGCGCTCTTGGATTCGATACGGAACGTGTAAAGGTTGTGATCCATCAGATGGTGACCTTTGTTGAGGGTGGCGAGATCGTGAAGTTTTCGAAGCGTAGTGGTAAGTCCTTTACGCTGGACGAACTCATCGACGAAGTTGGCGCAGATGTGGTCCGCTTCTTCTTTGTCATGCGCGCTGTTGGTACCCATCTTGAGTTTGATCTTGGTCTAGCAAAAGAAGAAGGTGATAAGAATCCCGTGTTCTATCTCCAGTATGCTCACGCGCGAATCTGCTCCATACTTCGGAAGGCGGAAGAAAAAGGGCTTGCTCCAGAGTCAACGGCGAACATCTCGGTACTGACCCATCCTGCTGAGATCGAACTCATCGGATTGCTCTCTCGTATGCAAACAGCTGTTGAGCGTGCGTGTGAGAATGTGGAGCCCCATACCATCGCTGAATTTCTGCGAGACGTTGCTGCTTCATATCACAACTTCTATCACGACTGTCGTATCCTTGGTGTTGAACCGGAGATTGAAGCAGCGCGATTGTTGTTGGCGGATGTTACGAGGCGAGCAATGAGGAACGGACTACTTCTTCTTGGTGTTGGTACTCCGGAACGCATGTAGAACATTCAACAAGACCCTGCTACCATGATGCGAGACTTCTATTATGACCTCAGCGATCGTGGAGTCCTCACTGTTGATGGGGCTGTGCAGGATGATCCGTGGTTCTTGGACTTCTTTTTCCGACGCCTAGCGCCAACGGCAAATCCGGAGTACCCGGAGTATCCGTATGTCTGCAGATGTGGCGATGAGATGAACTATCTGCGTCCGGCAGATACTCCAGTCGTCTATACCGGTTTCGACGGGTCGCGTCTATTCTACGGCTATTCACTTTCCACTCCGTTCTATCCGGAACGCTTGTCGCATTCACAAGACGGCGTCCTGTACCATTGGTCTCCAATTGGTGAGAGGGGCCGGATTGTTCCCCACGTTGCCACGGAAATTGCTCGTCACATTGAACCCTGGGGCCCCTTCTATGCCTACCTGGGTGATAATGGGCGAGAACGTGTGCCGCTGATGCCCTTGCACTTGTCAGATTCGATCGAGATCATTCGGCCAAAACGCGATAATCACTGTGTTGGATGTGGTGTAGCCAACCCGTTCTCCTTGAGACTTTCTTTTGTGCGGGACGTAAAGGATGGAGTCTTGCATACATGGCTACGTCCAGACGAACGTATGCATGGATCGATGGGTACAACCCACGGCGGCTTTGTTTCCTTGCTACTCGATGAAACAATGGGTAAGGCCTTGAGCTCAGTTGGGATTCGCGCACCCACGGCTCGTTTAGCCGTGAACTTCCGCCGACCGATGCTTCTGGGGGAAGAATACGAGGTCAAGTCTTGGATCGGTTCCCAACAAGGACGTAAGAAATACGTCTTCGGGGAGATACGAGCAACGGCTGACTCCGCACATGTTGTTGCCGATGCCGAGGCACTCTTCCTCGAGGTGAAATCCCCCGAAGGCGAATGAACAACCAACCAAACGTTCTGCTTTTCAGCGTCATACTCGGCGCTGTTTTTATACTGCTCGATGTCTATGTCCTCGGGCATTGGACTGTCTATGTGCGTCGGAAAGGAATGAACCCCGGATGGCACCGTTCGATGTGGATCATTGCCTTTGTGATGTTGGTTCTCTACGCATTTGCCGTGAGCCGTCGCAATTTCTTTCGCTTAGATGGTCTCGATGTTGTCCTGCTGGGTATTTCAACATTCTGGTACCTGCCAAAGCTTGGGATCGCACCCGTCCTACTTGTGCGCGATGTAGCGCGGGGCTTCGCACGATTCTTCCGCCCACGTCGCCCCGAGCATAGGGGCGAGGCCACGCCTCGCCTGGAGCAAGAGGCCACGCCTCGCCCGGAGCAAGAGGCCAACCCCGCCCGGCGCACCTTCCTCGCGAACTCTGCATGGTCGCTCTCAGCCGTACCCTACGTCATGGTCGGCAACGGAATGTGGCGCACGATCTACGACTTTCAGACGATACAGGTAGACCTGAACATTAGGAAACTGCCACGTGCATTTGATGGAATGCGAATAGCTCAGATCTCTGACATTCACGCAGGATCATTTCCGGATCATCGTCCATTTCAAGAAGTTCGTCGGATCCTTGATGTACTCAAGCCTGATGCCGTTGTTATCACGGGAGACTTTGTAAACGCAAAGCCCATGGAGATGTCGGTGATCGCACGGGAACTTGCACAGCTTAGAGCCCCGTACGGTGTGTTTGCTTCGTTAGGGAACCACGATCATTACAACACCGCACAAGAACATGCAGAACTGGTAAAGACGATCCGAGGTCTTGGCGTTGATCTGCTTGTAAATGAGAATCGACGGATCGTGGATGGTGGCTCTTCCCTGATCATCGCCGGAACAGATAACAGCGGGTTCAAACAGTCGTTTGGGAAGATCGATAGAGCGTTGTTCGGTGTAATGGACGACGAAGCAACCATCCTTCTTGCTCACGATCCAACTTATTGGGATAAGGAGATCGTTGGTGCAACAAATGTTGATGTGATGCTTGCCGGACATACTCATGGTGGGCAATTCGGCGTGCAGCTACTTGGATTTGAATGGAGTCCGGCTCAGTATGTGTACAAGCAATGGGCTGGCCTCTACGGAGCCGGAGAACAACTCCTCTACGTAAACCGAGGAATTGGTACCGTAGGGCCACCGCTTCGCATTGGAATCCCGCCGGAAGTAACACTCTTTACCTTGCGTGCTGCATCAGTTGCAGATGGTCTGGCGTGAACCCCAGAATCGTATCATTGCAC
>DATGWS010000367.1:0-10490 GCA_035299365.1 Candidatus Didemnitutus sp. | reverse complement strand
ATACCCACCAACATCTCTGTTGATGCTGCATGGCCCGCCATTTCTCCGCACACGCTAACCGTTATGCCCGCATGGCGTGCAGCTTCAACGGTCATGGCTATGAGTCGAACAACTGCCGGATGCATGGCATCAAAGATATCTGCAACAAGTTCATTTGTGCGATCTGTTGCAAGCGTGTATTGGGCTAGGTCATTTGTGCCGATGGATAGGAAGTCCACACGAGAGGCATAGACCGAGGCCATCAACGCTGCAGCAGGTGTCTCGATCATCACACCAAGGGGCATGGCTTGATCGAACTCAAAACCTTGTTGTGCAAGTTTCGTCTTGCACCCCTCGATCACAGCCTTTGCTTGTTCCAACTCTTCCAAGGTAGAGATCATCGGTAACATGAGTCGGACATTCCGGTGGACAGATGCCTGCAGAATGGCACAGATCTGGCTTTCAAAGATATCCGGACGGTAGAGCAGGAATCGAATACCACGTAATCCAAGTGCCGGATTCTCTTCGTGATGTGGTATCCCCTCGCGAAATTTATCACTGCCAACATCAAAGGCGCGGAAGGTTACTGATAGCGGATATGCGCGCTGTGCGATGTCGCTATACCACTCTGTTTGCTCATCAGCGCTTGGATATCTCCCGCGCTGCACAAGCAACATTTCAGTTCGAACGAGTCCTATTCCCTCACAGCCTGCCATGATCGCCGCATCTACCTGTTCGGGCGAATCAATGTTCGCCTTTAGGACAAGTTGCATACCGTCGGTTGTTATGGTTGGTTTCCCAACGAGTCCACCAAGTCGATCTCTGTACTCCGTTGCTTGACGATGTTTCTTTATGTATTCATTAAGCGTGTCATTATCGGGGTCAACAATCACAATCCCCGCATAACCATCAACTATGACGATGGCATCTGAGGTGATTACATCTGTTGCATTGCGTATCCCTATCACGGCCGGTACACCAAAGTCGCGAGCAAGGATGCACGAATGTGAGTTAATGCCGCCTACTTCAGACACATAGCCCAACGTTCGCAACTTCTTGAAGAACAACATGTCTTGGGGTGTGATCGAACCGGCAACAACAATGCTGTCTCCCGCCTGTTCGTGCGAGAGTGTTCTGTTTCGCAAAGCTGCGATCATCCGCTCCATCACATGTTCAAAATCCTGAACGCGTTCCCGTAGTAACGCATCACGAGCTCCATAGAGGACTGTTTTGTGGACGTCAAACTCTGTGAGGACTGCTGTTTCTGCGGGAGTGCCTGCCTTGATGCGATCAACAATGGAACCCGTCATAACGGGGTCGCTTGCAATGAGGAGGTAGGACTCAATGATCGATTTCACCGTGCTCGATTCTTGACGTGCGAGCTCGATGGAATTGAGGAGCTCGGCGTTTGTTGCCTCTTGCGCAGTGAGAAACCGTGCAACTTCGTGGGGGATCTCATGTGGTTCGAGAACTTCCGGTTGTACACTCGGGCTTTCTATGCTTAGGACAAAAGCCTTGCCAACGGCAATTCCCGGCGATGCCGGAATACCCTTCAGAATGCGAGTGCCTGTTGGTGTGAACGTAGTCATAGCTGTTCGCCAAATCCTCCAGAGAACAGGTCTTCCATGGCCTTGGCCGCAGCTACTTCATCGGGACCTTCCACATGAAGTCCGAGCTCGCAGCCTTGTTCGGCGGCCAACGTCATCACACCGATAATGCTCTTTGCATTGATATTGAATCCGTCTCGTATGAGGTACATCTCACTTTTGAACTGCGCAGCGACCTTCACCAACATCGCTGCCGGCCTGGTGTGTAATCCGGCTCTGTTCATCACTCGCACAGTGGTTGTGATCATGTCCCTGAATCCTGCTCATTTCCATCTTGTGAAGCCTTCCGCAGCCTGTTCATCAGAGCTTCGTGGCATTGTACGGTCCCATCACAAAGTACCACAATGCGTTCAACATGCAAATCGTCGGCCCGCCGCAGTTCGGCATAAAGATCATGCTCTGTCAGTGATCCCACGATCTGTCCTTGGAATTCAGCATGGAGCTCCGGACGAGCGAGGAGCATGGCACGTGCATCGCCCCCTGCCAAAAAATTGAAGGCTTCACTGATTGAGTAGGTTAACACTACATGAGCGTTAGGTGCATAGTGACGATACCTTGTTCCGGGTGAACCATTGAGATCTTCCGCCGTTCCCGCATGATCAACTGGTAGACCGGTACGATCCCGGAGTTCCTGCATCGTAATAATGCCCGGACGCAGCACAATCAATTTGTCCGACATCACACGCACTACGGTACTTTCCAACCCTACGCGGCATGGACCGCCATCAATGATACGTACCTCGGGTCCGAGGTCTGCTTCAACATGTTGGGCTGTTGTTGGACTTGGTCTGCCCGACTTGTTTGCGCTTGGAGCTGCTAAGGGGCTCCCACATTCATCAATAATCGATCGTGCAATGGGATGTTGGGGCATTCGGACAGCAACGGTGCTGAGTCCGGCTGTGATGATGGTGGACACAGTATCTGCCGCCGGAAAGACCAACGTCAGAGGTCCGGGCCAGAACAACCCGGCCACGCGTTCCAGCGAATCATGCGCCAACGCAGAAACGAGTCCCCGTGCCTGCTCGATCGATGAAACATGTACGATCAGCGGATTGTCTGATGGACGCCCCTTAATGCGAAAGATCGTTTCGAGCGCTACTCTGTCAGTGATTCGTGCTGCCAATCCATAGACAGTTTCAGTTGGAATGGCGATCACACCACCACCGCGCAAGACATCGGCTGCAAGGGAGAGGTTTTCCACGGTTGGCAAAAGGATCATGCAACAAGTATAGCGTACGGACGCCAGACCCTACCTTTGTAGTTCACATCCAACTCACGACCCCAACCGACTCATGCGTCCAATTACAACATTTGTTGTCTCTCCATCTATCCCCACGGAGCTCCTGCCACTGAAGGAACTCGCCTATAACTACTGGTGGTGCTGGAGCTCCGAGGCTACCGAGCTCTTCCGGAGACTAGATGCGCAGCTTTGGGATGAAGTACACCACAATCCCGTGCGGATGCTCGGCCAGCTCTCCCAGGATCGACTCCAGTACCTCTCCAAGCGTCCGGAGTATGTACATGCGGCATCTTCCGTATTAGCGAGCTTCAGGTCGTACATGGATTCTCCCGGGTGGTATTCTACGTTAGAAGCTCACCCGGCATCGTACATCGCCTATTTCTGCGCCGAGTTTGGCATTCATGAGAGTTTCTCTTCGTATTCCGGTGGATTGGGAGTGCTCGCCGGCGACCATCTCAAAAGTGCTAGTGATCTTGGGCTTCCTCTCGTGGCTGTTGGCTTGTTATACCAAGAAGGATACTTCAGACAGTACCTCACCGAGAATGGCTGGCAGAATGAGCAGTATCAAGAAGTGGATTTCTTTTCCCTTCCGCTAACACTGGTTTCAAATGCGGATGGCTCGCCCCTTCTCATTAGCGTTGAACTGCCCCTTGGGACATGTTTCGCGCAGATATGGAAGGTAAATGTTGGTCGCATCCCGCTATACATGCTCGATACGAATGTCTCACAGAATGTTGACCCGGCGCTCCGGGACGTAACAGATAGGCTCTATGGTGGCAGCATAGATACCCGGATCATGCAGGAAATGATGCTCGGCATTGGGGGCATGCGTGCATTGCGTGCACTGGGGATCGATCCAAGTGTATGTCACGTAAACGAAGGTCACGCCGCATTCTTTATGCTAGAACGAACCCACCAGTTTATGGAACGGTTCGGCATCAACTTCAGAGAAGCATGGCGGATGACCCAGACGAGCAGTGTTTTCACAACGCATACACCCGTACCAGCCGGCAACGAGGTATTCCAACACGCAACACTCGAGCCGTACTTCCGAAAATATGTGGAAGGCATGGGCCTCTCTTGGTCAGACTTCCTTGCTCTCGGTTCGATGAAGAAGGGGCAAGTAGATGCCGGATTCTCCATGACCATTCTTGGCATGCGCGGATCTTCATACCGTAATGGTGTAAGTGCTCTCCATGGAGACGTTGCTCGTCAAATGTGGCATGGCGTATGGGACGAGTTTTCCCTTGACGAAGTACCGATCCAGGGCTTAGTGAACGGTGTTCATACAACCACATGGGTAGCACCGGAACTTGGCGAGATCTACGATAGATATCTCGGCACTGATTGGCGTACCGAGCCGTGGAAAGAGAGTTCCTGGGCAGATGTTGAATCCATTCCAAGCATTGAACTCTGGCGGATCCATCAACGCCGTCGAGATAGACTGGTCCTTGGTGCACGGGAGCACATCCTGAGTAAGCACCATGCGTCATTAACGCAGGAACAGATGTCTACGATCAACGAATGTCTTGATCCCGACATACTCACCATCGGATTTGCCCGACGTTTTGCTTCCTACAAGCGGGCAGATCTGCTCATGCGAGATATGGAGCGTTTGAGCAAGATCGTTCTCAATGCAGACCGCCCTGTTCAGTTCATTCTTGCCGGTAAGGCACACCCCAAGGATACGCTTGGCAAGGAACTCATTCAGAACGTTCACGAAAAGATCAAAGAATTCCATCTTCAAAAGCGTATCGTTTTCCTTGAAGATTATGACATGGACACCGCTCGATTGATGGTACGAGGATGCGACGTATGGCTTAACACACCGCGCCGACCGCACGAGGCATCCGGCACGTCCGGAATGAAGGCGGCCATCAACGGCGTCCTTCATTGCTCTATCCTCGATGGGTGGTGGGCCGAAGGATACGATGGGAAGAATGGATGGGCCATTGGCCGCGGCGAGGTATTTGACCCTGAAGAGCAGGATCAAGCGGACAGTATCACGCTCTATGATGTACTTGAGCATGGTATCGTGCCACTCTTCTACGATATTGCAGGAAGCCGCGTCCCGGAACGTTGGGTTGCCATGATGAAGCACAATATCAAGACCAATGCCTGGAGATTTGCTGCTCAGCGCATGGTTCGCGACTACACCCTCACGGCATATCTCCCCGCAATGGCCGGATACTCTGCTATCACTGCAGATAACGGCAAACAGGCAAAGGAAATGGTTGCATTCTTTGACGGCATCGAAGCGAATTGGTCTGCAGTAAAGATCTCAGATGTTACCATTCACGGAGCATCCCACGCAAATGTGGGTAAGCGTATACATGTCACTGCACGTGTAGACCTCGGGGCGATCCCATCCGATGCTGTTATCGTCCAAACGGTGTACGGTCCGGTTGACTCCAAGGGCGAGATTCGGCCGGCCGAGACGAGGACAATGACTCTTGCACGTAATGAAGGGCACATTTCTATTTTCGAGGGAGAATATGAATGTGGCCAGACAGGGATGAATGGCTGCACAGTGCGCGTTGTGCCTGTCCACCCTGCTCTTCACTCTCTCGCAGACGCTCACCATGTGGCCTATCCTGCAATACATGCGTGAAACTTTATGGCTCAAATGAGCTTTTTACCTTGAATACAGTCACGTCAGTCGTATCCCCCGGAGCTTACATGTCGGTCCGCCTTCTTACAATCCTTTCTGTGCTGGTCCTCGGGGTTATTCCGGGAGTAGCGCAGCTTTCGTTGATCACGTTTGTGCACAACAGCCCGGAGCCTCAGCTTCGCGTTGTAGATCTATATGTAACGCAGGCCGGGGCGACAACAAAGATCGAGGACATCAATTTCCAATCTGCGGACAACTTGAACTCCGTTGCCATTTTTGGCGACTTAGAAGTGACATTCGCAGCGGCCCCCGGTAGTAGCATCGACGCTGGCGAAGCCTTTGTAGAGCATACGTTCACACCGGGTGCTGACAAGGGATATATGGCCATTCTTAACGGAGTGAAGACCCCTGCATCCTATGTTGCCAACCCGAATGGCAAGGACATCGCATTGTCGATCCTCACCTTCGAAGTTGAGGTAAGCGTTGCCGACCCAACAAAAACCGGCATCTACTTTGTAAACGGAGCAACGGATCTTGAGTCCGGCGATGTTTGGCTTCGCGGATCAACCAAGGCAGCTGTAGCTGGTGTGGCGTATTTAGGCCGCAGCCTTACTCCGACTATTGCAGAGCGCAAACAGACGACAATCGATTTCACAAAGGCCGGAGACAAGACAAAGGTTATTGCTTCATTCGGCGTAGACTTTTCGTCTCTAGCCAGCTCCGTTGTTGTATGTGTCATCAGCGGCTTTAAGACACCGGAAGAAAATGACGGCAGTACCGACACGCTTGCATTAATATCCGTACTCGAAGATGGTCGCGTAGTGAAATCGCCCCTCATCGCCGGGTCTCAAACGAGTCGCATTCAGCTTGTCCACAATGCTTCAGACCCGACTCTCGCAACGGTAGACATTTGGGTCAATGGTACTAAGACCTTCGACAATGCTACCTATCGCAAGGCCACGCCGTTCTCGAACCTTCCTGCAAACACGCCCATTGTGATTGGTTTTGCGCCGGCCTCATCTACGAACTATCGCGATACGATCAGCACAGTAACGCTCGACCCACTTCGTCCGGGAAGAATCTATACGTTGATCGCAACGGGCGTTGCCGATACATCGAAGTTCATGCATAACCCGGACGGACGTCCTTTCGGCCTCACTGTTGCCGTACTCGAGAATGCGCTTGAGCAATCGTCTGAAGCCGGGAAGACCTCTGTTCGTGTTGGTCATTATTCAACGGATACTCCTAAGATCACGTTTGCCAGCACAACCACTTCTTTTGGCTCAAACCTTGGATATGGAGATGCCGCCCCGGAATACACAAATGTCACACCCGCCATCGATACGATCTGGGTGCGAGACACTGCAGACAAAAAGGTGAAGGGATATGTTTGTGACCTTCGTGGCATGAACAAGGCTTTCCTTCTTCTTTCTTCTGGCTTTAACCAACCGGATTCGAATCAGAATGGTCCTGCATTTAAGCTGTTCCTCATCGACGCTAACGGTTCGGTAAATGCCAACCTTGCCGAAGTATCCCCAGGCACTGTATCGGTGAATGACGACCAAGACGATGCTACCGAGTCATGGTCCGTTGGCCCAAATCCTACGCGCGATGTACTCAACATCTCCATCCCTGCAGCGACCGGCACTGTTAATGAGGGCTGCACAGCCCAGCTCGTGAACTCCGCCGGATCGATCGTTTACACTGGTACGATGTCTGCAAACGGCATTTCTTTGGCCACGTCACTATCTGTAAGCTCATTGCCTAACGGGGCTTACCAGCTCCAAGTAGTCTCCGCCTCCGGAGTTGTTCTTGGCTCTAAGGGGCTGGTGGTTACAAGATGATTCGTATATTTGCGGTTCTCTGAGAACTGCAATGTTTGAATCCTTAAGCGACAAACTCGACTACGCCCTCAAGGCCATTCGCGGTCAGAATAAACTGACTGAAGACAACGTGAATGAAGCCTTGGCAGAGGTGCGCCGTGCCCTGCTCGACGCCGATGTAAACTTCAACGTAACGAAGAAGTTTATCGACGACGTAAAGGAAAAATCTCTTGGCCTCGAAGTCAAGGGTAACCTCCTACCCGGCCAACTCATGATCAAACTCATCCATGATGAGCTTGTAGCTCTCATGGGTGCGTCAAAGTCTGATCTGGTCATGGCGCCACAGGCTCCTACGATCATCATGGTTGCCGGACTTCAGGGTTCCGGTAAAACAACCTTCTGCGGCAAGCTTGCCAACAGCCTCAAAAAGAAGGGTCGTCAGCCCCTTCTCGTGGCCTGCGACATCTACCGTCCTGCGGCTATCGATCAGCTCCGTTCACTCGGAGCCCAGATCTCACTACCGGTGTTTTCTAAGGAAGACGCAAAGCCGGCTGAGATCGCAGCAGATGCCTTGGTCTATGCAAAGAAGTATGGGCGCGATGTTGTCATTGTTGACACGGCAGGCCGATTGACGATTGACGAAGAGATGATGCAAGAAGTAGCAGACCTCAAGTCTCTGCTCAAACCACACGAGATTCTGTTTGTTTGCGATGCCATGACGGGGCAGGACGCCGTGAATACGGCCCAAGCCTTCCATGAGCGCCTGGAGCTAACAGGAGTGGTCCTAACAAAGCTCGATGGCGACACTCGCGGTGGAGCGGCTCTGTCGATCCGTTCCGTGGTTGGCAAGCCGATCAAGTTCGTTGGTGTTGGCGAGAAGATTGACGCTCTCGAACCGTTCTACCCTGAGCGTATTGCTTCGCGCATTCTTGGCATGGGCGATATCGTAACGCTCGTAGAAAAGGCGCAGGCTCAGATCGACGATAAAGAAGCAGAGCGACTTGAAGAAAAACTCAAGAAGAATCAGTTCACATTCGAAGACTTTCTCGATCAGATGAAACTCATCAAGAAGATGGGTTCATTGCGCGATCTGCTTGGCATGATCCCCGGAGTGGATAAGGCTATGCGTGATGTGCAGATCGATGACAAGGCATTTGGACGCGTGGAAGCAATCATCCTCTCTATGACCAAGGATGAGCGCGTTAACCCACGAGTTCTCAATGGAAGCCGTCGCAAGCGCATTGCCGCCGGCAGTGGTACGTCCATCCAGGATGTGAACAGGCTCATCAAACAGTTCGAAGACATGCAGAAGATGATGCGAAACATGACGAAGGGAAAGATGGCAAACATGATGGGTAACCGTCAGCCACAATCCCCGCTCGGTATGCGACGCAATTAAGTACGAAGTTTATTCCTTTTTCTCACACCACTACGTCCCCTAAGGAGACATCATGGTAAAACTCCGCTTGCGTCGCCGCGGTCGTAAGAAGCATCCCTTCTATGACATCGTTGCGATCGACGGACGCGCTCGTCGCGACGGCGCTTCGATCGAACGGGTCGGCTATATCGACCCAATGACAACCCCAAAGAACATTGTTCTTGATGCATCACGCGCGCTCTACTGGCTAAGCGTTGGTGCTCAGCCAACGGACATCGTTCACCAGATCCTCAGCCGCGAAGGCGTTCTCCTCCGTCGTCACCTTGGTTTCAAGGGCAAGACGGAAGAAGAGATCGAAGCCGCCGTTGCTCAACACAAGTCCGTTGCTCAGGCACGTTACGATCGCCTCAAGAAGCGTCGCGCAGACCGCGACAAGGCACGCGCCGAAGCCGCTAAGGCGCCTGTGGCTGAAGCAGCACCTGAGGCAGCGCCTGAAGAAGCACCTGTAGTAGCAGCTGAAGTAACACCTGTAGTAGCAGCTGAAGCCGCACCTGAGGTAGCACCTGAAGCAGCACCTGAGGCTCCTGCGGCAGAATAAGTTTCCAAATAGACATTGAACATGGAGCGCGTTCATCAACCGATGGACGCGCTCTTTCTTTATTTTTAAACAATGCTACACCCATCGATATCTAAACGATACGTCCAACACCGCTCGTTGTATGCTCGACTGTTGCGCATCGCCTTTACTCTTGCCGGGCTCTACTGGTTTGTGATCTACATGTTGCCTCTTGAGCGACACATGGCATTGCGAGCCGGGCAGTCGATGATCTATTTCATCTTGATGACCCTGTGGGGGCTGGACTATATGCGCGAACAGCGTCGCCTTACGGTTATCATACAAGCGGCCAATGCAAAAGGGGTGCCCCCTGACCAGATCACGTTCACCGATGTGTCACAGCACGAGTCACTGTTCTCCATGTTCGTTCCGCGACGTGGTTTTTGGGGTGTGGTTGTGCCGATGATTTTCGCTCTAGGTCTCCCCGCCGCCCTCATCCTCGTGGTACTCCAATATGTCCGGGTTTTTGTTGCCCTATAACAGGCAGCCAAACCAACGAACGGTCCTACCTGCTATCTTTCAGCTTCTCTTCCATGAGGTTGAACGATGCGCTACTGTCCTTCGCTCCTGATCATTACTGGCCTTGTTGTCCTTCTATGTTCCGAGGCGTCAGCCCGCATAGATACGGTTCGACTAGACAATGGAACAGCCGGCCCAACAAACACTGTGCGGGCGCAATGGGAAGAGTCCGTCATCCTCAGTCCCGGACGCCCATGTGTCGTAAAGAAGGTGCTGGTCTATTATGGTGCCGGATCAGGAACGGATGAGATACGTATCACCGGCGATGCCTCCGAGGGTACCATCCCACCATCACAATATTGCTTCTCCTACAACACGCTCGTAACTCAGACCGTTAACGTCTCATCTGCGGGCTGGGTTGAGGTTGACGTAAGTGCGCACGGTCTGGTGATCGGAGGGTTCGATCGTATCGTTGTTCAACATCTTATGAAGAGTGGAGGGCCAATCTGGGCGCAGGACAACAACGGTATGGCGGCCGTAACCTCCTTCCTTTACGACCCCATTACACCCAATCCAAACTTCTTTAACATCCCGGGAATCTACTACCGTGCAACGGGCGACTACCTCGTCCGACTTGTTGTTGAAGACGTTCATGAGTTTCGTCCGGCTCCACAATTCGCAGATGTTACGGCGATAATGGGGCTTACCAATACCGACGGATCCCCAATTCGCTCCGATCAGGCCAGTGTTGTGGACTGGGATAACGACGGCTTTGAT
>DATGWS010000366.1:0-22100 GCA_035299365.1 Candidatus Didemnitutus sp. | reverse complement strand
AACTGCGCTACAACGCAACAGTGTTGGTGAATAAGAGCCCCTTCCCCTGCGAACGAGATGGAGACGATTGTGTTCTTACCATCACCGGTACCGTGCAGGACAGCGTGGCGGTTTTGGCAGAGGTACCATTTCTCGTTACGCTTGGTAATGCGGAACGCACCAGCCTCACACTCGACAGCGTTGAATGGGTTGGCGCATCGTCTATCGCAACAGAGAAGCGGGACGGTGTGTTTCAAGCCCTTGGGATCTGCAAGGATGGTGATACTGTACGTTTGATCAAGCGCGGTCCTTCAGCCGGTATCACAGGAGTGTCTCCAATGCCGGTGCTCTCTTCAGCAACCATCAAAGCCGTACTCATCGAGCGCGGTCCCACACGTATGATCCTGATCGATGCCGTTGGACGCGAGATCGCAACGGTGTTTGATGAGATCGACGCTATGCCTGGTAGCAGAGATGTGGATATGAACGTTCGTGAGGTTGCATCCGGCTCCTACTATCTGGTACTTATGACGCCAAACGAGCTCTTCTCCCTTCCATTCATGATCAGCAAGTGAGATGTGCATGAAAAACTCATTTGCGCTATTGATCTGCGCCTTCTCATTGATCTTGCAGCATGAGACATCTGCCCAACAGGCAGATGTACCATTCGACTCAACGCCCTACCGACAATATTCCCTTGGTGCATATGGGAGCGCTGGCATAAACCTGCATTCCGCTGACATCACGGGGCTCCCGGGTATTCCGAGTTGTTGTCCAACCTATTCAACAGGAACGGGATTCGGCTTCTCCGTTGGTGGACTTTACGATCACGCATTCTCTTCATCATTGAGTCTGTTAAGTCGTATAGGTCTTATGGGTGCCGGCGGTACACTTACCGCAACAGAAAACACTCTTGTCAATACTGATGGAACGGAACTGCAAGGGACCTTCCTTCATACGCTAAACACATCACGACTCTTTGCGACTATTGAGCCCCTTTTTCAACTACGCGTTGCAGGAGATCTCAATGCGATAGTTGGTCCATCAATTGGATTTGGATTGACTACGTCGTTTGATCAAGAGGAACGCATTGAGTCACCATCTGACGCCACCTTTGAGAATGGACAGAAGACGCGGTTTGTGTATAGTGGCTCGATACCTGACGCGTCATCGATTTATGCGGGGATTGTCCTTGGGCTTCGGTATGAATTGCCGATGAAGTCTGATAAATCAATGTCCATCGTGCCGGAATTCACCTATACACTTGGAGTTACAAGTCTACAGTCAACACAAGAATGGGGCATGGGTTCTTTCCGTGCAGGAGTCTCTGTACAATGGAACACGTGGGTCATACCAACTCCTCCCCCACCGCCTCCACCGCCTCCGCCTCCACCACCGCCTCCACCGCCGCCCGTACTTCCGGTCTTGGCTGTGAGCGGTATTGGTGTGGATCTGATTGACGCCAATGGACAGAAGATCAAGGACAGCGTGATCACGGTAACAAACATCGTGTCCACAAACCTCTATGCATTGTTGAACTATGTGTTCTTCGATGATTCGAGTTCCACAATCCCTTCTCGCTATCGCCAGCTATCAACAACACAGGCTGATGTGTTTGACATCAAGAGCTTGAATGGGGCGGGCACCATGCCGATCTACTATCAGATGTTGAATATTGTTGGCCTTAAACTTCGAAGCACACCAACAGCAAACCTTACGTTGATCGGATGTAACAGCAACGTTGGCGGTGAGAAGGGCAATACTGCACTGTCGAGGTCTCGCGCCGAGAGTGTGAAGAAGTACTTTGTTGAGGTATGGGGCATCTCGCCATCGCGCCTCACCGTTAAAGAACGCAACCTTCCGGAAGTACCATCCAATTCAGCATCGCAGGACGGAATCGAAGAGAACCGTCGGGTAGAGATTGTGGCCAATGACAAGTCCATTCTCGAGCCATTGTTCTTCACCGACACCACGCGTACGTCCAGTGCGCCAATTGTTCGCTTCAATCAGAACATACGTTCAGAGGCCGGCGTTCAACGATGGGATATCGTGGCTCGCCAAGGAAACAAGGATCTCAAGACCTTCAGCGGATCCGGCTCAGACGTAGAGTCCTCCTTGGATTGGAATCTTGGGAGTGAACTGGGATCATTCCCTGCGTCAGATGAACCAATTCGATACACGATCAAGGTTGTTGACAAGGATGGGCAAAGAAGGGACACCGTAGGTAGCGAGATCGATGTAAAGCAGGTGGTCCGCAAGGACAAGCGTATCGAGAAATTCACCCTCATCATCTTCGGATTCAACGAGGCTGAATTCACCGACGCTCACGAGCGGATTATTGCCATCATCAAACAACGGATCGCTGCCAACTCGACGGTTACGGTTGAAGGTCACACAGACCGTTCGGGCGAACCCGAATACAATCAAAAGTTGTCGCAACGAAGAGCAGACGCAACAGCAAGTCGTCTAAAAGCCCCCGCCGATCGCGCTAAAGGATTCGGCAGTTCAGACCTTCTCTACGACAACGCAACTCCGGAAGGCAGACTCTACTGTCGGACGGTGCTGATTACGGTGGAGACACCGATCGAATAGGCAACCTCACTACATCTCCGCCTTCACCGTCACAAAGAAGCTACGGGGCTCGGCAGGAATAATGCCGGGTCCCGGATAGCTATCAGCTCTTCGGGTGAAGTATGACGAGCCGAGTACGTTGTTGCAACTCGCATCAACACTGATTGCTCCGAACGTGTAGCCAACGGTGATGTCCGCTACAGAATAGGCAGGAATACTACCCGATACGGCGGATGCTGTATACTCGGCGTTGCTTGCATCACTGAATTGTTTGCCGATGAAGGACAACAGAAGGGATATCCGATAGCCCCCTTCCTTTACATTGAGTCCGGTTCGTAACACGTAGGATGGCACATACTCAACGGCATTACCATCGATAGACGGATCGTCTGAAGACAGATACTCGCCCTGCAGAACAGTGCCATTGATGATCCAATGAATGGCCGGCAGACCGAATCCTCGCCAGAACATGGCTGTGAGATCGATATCCGTTACGGCTTCAATACCGGCAGTGTACGCATCGGCAATGTTTGTTCGATATCTGTATGGAAGGTAAAGGGGCGCCTCGTCACTTCGCAGTACCTCGCCGATCTTGTCGTTGTAACGGAGGTAGAAGGCGGATGCATCCCACGAGATCATGTCGGAGACCTGACCCCTCACACCAAGATCAAGGGTGTAGCCTCGCTCGTCTGAGATATTAGGATCGATCACGAGATTGGGGTTGTTGATGCGCAGATCGCTGAAGGTTATAGAACGGTAGTTCTGCGTTGCATTGGCATAGATTTCAATCGGACCAATCATGTAACTCGCACCAAGTCCAACGAGCTGAATTGTACGCGACCTCTCTTGCTCTTCGTAGACAAGTGAGTCTACCACAAGATTGCCGGCTAGATCTTTCACGCGCAATGCATAATATCCATCGGCTCGTGTTGTAATGTGTTCTACGCGCATGCCCGGAACAAGCCTGAACTCCGGTGTGATAGAAATGAGTGCCTCTGCAAAGAGTGCTGCGTTGTCATTTGGGAACCGATAGTCCGACCCTTCGAGTCGGCTGGGATTGGAAAATGAAAAGTCGGGACCACTTCCGTCCGATGCATCACCTTGTTGCTGTGTTGTGGTGCCTCGATACACCCGCACTCCAGCTAACAATGACCATGGGGCATCACCTAACACAAGATCATGTTGAATTGTGGTCTCGTTGCCGATCGATTGAAATGTTCCGTCGATCATCGTGCGTGGACCGCCTAGGTCAACAGTGTTGATCCTGTCGAGATTCCCAAGTGCCTGGCGTGAGCTAAGATTCCCAAAGAGCACAGATCGCAATGATGTTCGTGCAGATATGAACCAATCGAGCGTGATCGACGCAAGATTCCAGTTCACATTGAACCAATTGCGTGCGCGCACGGACTGTGATGGATCGGTCTCAAACATGCGGTCAGTGAGTCCACCCGGCTGGTGGGCGAGGTACGTCATAAACGTGTAGTCTGCCCTGACTCTCACCTGTGATGTAATGTTCGTTGTTACAGCGGCATAAGCTAGATGTTGATGGAAATCACTGTTTGGCCTCCACCCGTCTGCCCTACGGAACTGATACAATGCCACATAGTTTGTGCCATCCACAGTACCGCCAAAGCGTGCAAAGGCTCCGGCAAACCCGAACGACCCGGCAGACAAGGACGCATCCGCTGCAAGGGGTGCCGTACGAGCCCCTTCCTTGAATACGAAGTTCACAACACCACCAAACTGCGTTCCGTAACGTAGGGCTCCCGCACCGCGAACAATGTCTATTCGCTCCAGTGCGGCCATCGGCGGAACGTAGTAGCTCTCCGGATATCCAAGTGGGTCGGCCGAAATGTCATAGCCGTTCTGTCGTGTTGTGAAATTCGACGTGCGATTTGGGTTCAAACCACGACCACCAATACCAAGCTGGAGGCCCGCGCCATCACTTTCCCAAATGTTCAGGCCTGCAACACCCGACATTGTCTGACGTGTGTTATTCGTAGCCGTATTAGCGATCACATTCTCAAGTCTGATCCGCTCAGTCTTCTTTGCAGCATAGATCGCACCTGCTTCAATGTCATTCACTCGCGATATGAGAAAGGGGCTAACGTGTTGATCCAACACATCAACGGTTGGCAGAACGAGCGTGTCCTTCCGCGTTTTTGTGCTATCTACCAACCACCGCTGTTGCGCCGAAGCAACGAACACGGCACAGAGTGAAACACCAACGATGAGGAGCATTTTCATCGCGTACGCACCCAGTCATATCGATGGAAACCGAGCGCTTCATGAGCAAGATCTCGATCCGGATCAATGAGTAGCGCACTAGGAGCCCCGTTCAACGTAACCCATACTTCTGCGGTTACCTTGGGATCATTCATTCCAAGTGCCTGGTAATGATCGTGAAGTTTGTGCGCAAACTGTAGGATCATGTCTGGTTGCATGGACATTTGTTTCTCCTGATGCTGATTGAGAAACATTCCGTTGTCCACGTATCCCTTGCGTCCGGTTGCCCTATCTTCAACAACGAAAGCAGCTGTCCCTGCTTTCTCCATCAGCATTACACGCCAAGAAAAACGATATCCTTCCTCTGTCCACAACAATTCTCCGGGATATAACAGATATCGCCATGGAACGAGAATCTGAATGACAAGGAACACGGCAAGCACCCACTTCAGCACGGTATTGCGCGGTGAAGGCACAACAACCTTTGCAACACGAGCCCCTTGAAAGAAGAAGACCAACGTCATGGCAATCATCACGAGTGGGAAGACACCTATCTGAAACATCATGCCCGTTACTCCATGAAACACGATCACGGCCAGGTAGGCTATACCACGAGTGCTTTTCCGGGATAACAAAAACGGCACGCTCACATCGTAGACCATACCGATCCACGCAAACGCCCATGGCAGCCACCAAAGCGTCATGAGCGGACCGATCAGTGGCAAATCGGATTGTGCTGGCAGCCATATTCGAAGGGGCATGGCATCAACGAGCCACGACGATGTGATTTTTGCGATACCGGCATAGAAATACACAAGGCCAATCTGAACCTTGAACACATCTAACGTCCATTGAGGAATGCCCTCGACGCGAAGTTGCGGCCTTCGCCAAACATCGATCGAATACATTCGGTGCGCGGGAACCAAGCAGAGCAAGAACGCTACGAGACTTACAAAGTAGTAGTGGTTGAGGTAGTAGGTCTTATCGATCAATTCTACATAGGTAAAGCACAGAAAGAACACCACGGCACTCACCCGGTACCAAGCACCGAGCATGATGCCCAGTGCAGCGGCTGTCATCACACCGAACACCCAATACATTCCCGGAGAACCAAGCGAAACCACCCACTCAAATCCTTGATATGGAAAGTGCATCGTTGGTTGGATGTACTGTTCGTCTATCCATCCTAGCGCGATGAATCGAACACAAGAGATCACCATCACACAACCAAACAGCACCCGTAGCAAGGCTAGAGGTGCTGGTGTGATCGATCTGTCCAGATACGTCGCGATGGTCGTTCGAAAACTAATCGCCGTCTCCGCTGCTATACGTAATGGAGATACCCAGGAGGGATGACATCTCGCTCTTCCAAAAACGTGTTAGCTTTTGCAATTCAGTGTAAAGGGGCTCAACAGACGCAGGATTGGTGCTAACGAGGGTTGACAACGGCGTGTTGGTTCCAAGGGCGTTGAATGCATTTTCAACGGCAGTGATCTGAGCTTCAGTATCGGCGATTAGTCGTTCGCCATTAGGTACGGTCTTCAAATATGATCGGAAGGACGGAAAGGTGTCGCCCTCTGGCGTGCGCCCATACCACAGATCTACAGCTGCATCGAACTGTGCCCGAGCTAGCGGTAACGAAGCACCGGCATAGAAACACTCTACCTTTGTTGGTTCCGCGGCAGCCTGTCCGGCACGTTTACCCAATGGCAGTGCCACTTTATAATTCTTCAACAGTTCGTAACCGATGTTCATGTAATTGAAGAGCAGACTTACTGAGCTTCCGGCATCTGTTCCGGAACGTTCGATGAATTGTTGACGGTAGGGTCCGGTCCACGATGTAGCAACTACATGGATCTCTCGATAGATAGCATTGGCCACTGCCGATGTATAGACCCTTCTGTTCACATTCGCTTCCCCACTGAACCGCGCAACGATCTCTTCAGGTGTTCCGCTGTTCAAGAGATAGTCAAGTGCAGCAAGCCCTCTTGTATCTCGTTGGAAATTCTGAAAGGATGTATCGCCGCTGATGATAAAGGCTTCGATCGCTTCTGCGTTGGCGGGGAATGTTGCGATGTTCTCGACCATAGACCCTAGAGCGCCTTCGGCAGGACCAAAGTCATAGGTCACGATTGACTGCCAATGGTTTGTGAGAGCTAAGACTGCCGAACGGAGGGTATCAATTGTTGCTCGGCTAGGCGAAGTGTTTGCAATGAGATCTGAACTGAGCCGAGAAACACGCAGAGCCTCTGCATCAACAACGTTCATAGAGGGGATGACAAGCTTGTCCGCTACTCCACGAAGCATAGCCTGACGGTCATAAGCATCCACAGATGTTCCGTTTCCATCATCGGAACATGACATGGTGATGAGAGCTATCGCAGATGCGAGCAGTATCGACAAGGAAAGCTTCATTGACGTCCTTGTGCGGCTACCCAATTCGTTTTGAAGGACTCCATTTCTGCGTCACTGAATCCATAGATCGCCTTCAATGAGCTACGGGCTTCAACTACCTTGGACAAATACGTCACGGGTTGTTGCCAGAACACGAACGACGTATACGGTCCATCTGCCGGAGCCTGAAGTAGTACGAGTAGTGCGTTGATCTCTGCATCGGTGATGATACGAGACGATTGAGGAACCGATTTCCACCCATGAAGGAAGCCAACACATTCACCGTATGAATGAATAGCGCCGGCCCGCGTCTTATCATCAATGGTAGTAGCCGAGAGTCCGTCAACAACGGCATAGGTGTAGTTGATAACTGTAGCCATCATTGACCGTTCCCATGTGGTACGCATCGTTGTAAATGCCGTGTTTCTGTCACCATTATAGTCGGATCCAGAGCGAACTGCAGCCTGGGCAGTTATGGCAGCATTCTTAAACTGTGTGTATAACCCCTTGCCATCATTCTGATCTCGACGAGCACAATAGGCAGCGGCGTATTTGTCCGGGTTGTTTGTGGCTTTATCTGAATTCGGGAAGGATGGATGAGCACCAAAGGTGGCCACGATCCTGTCGATGGTTGCCAACGAGATATCACCACCCATCAATTTCACAGCATGATTGTAAAGGGCGGCTGCATAGAGCCCCTTTTCAATCAATTGCTCCATTTCTAATCCGTGTTCATCAAAAAGATAGCCGCTATACACACCTCCTGTTGAGGCTGGTGGGGTCGATTGCCAATTGTAGGACTTTCCACTTACGCGAGCGAGAGTGGCCATGTATTGATCCACATAGCTGGCATAATACGAGCCGGTAAAGGGGCGAATTGGCTCGTAGGCACCTTGCATTGCATCGATGGGCACTGCTTTGCCGACTGTTCGACCGGTCTTCATGATCGTAGCCAACGTCTGCATGTCTGCCAGTAGGTTTCGCTCCACCGAAACATTGGCTGTGAACGCTGTTGTGTCGTAGGCCGCCGGTACCACGAGCGGGTCGGGGTCAACAGAGCAGCCTGAGAAACCAACCAAAAAAAGGCCTAACGTGGCCAGTGCGAGAAACCTAGACATTTCGGACCCTTGTAACTGCGACGAATATGGTCCGAATTTAACGCTTATCTGGACTTAGTCCAAATAAAAAGAAGATAAAACTGTATTCATAAGCCAGCAGCGCTTTTAATACCAGATCTGATTGGGAACCAGACGGTCTGCATGATCGCCGCGTCCTTTGGGATGGTGTACCGAATCTTTCCGGGAGCATATCCATCTCCGTCATTGTCATTCTTGATAACGAGCCAGTTTGCGAGGAACGATGCGATTCCGTCAAAGAAGCCGGTCTTCTTGGTTTTCTTGTTCACGATATTGAACTGGAGATTCGTGAAATGGGGCTCTACAACGCCCACACATTTCCGACCACGGATAGTAAATGCAAACGAAGATGCTCTGGCCACTCCGCTGCTGATATGGAGGTTATCTGCAATTGGAAGGAAACTGTTGAGATGCGTGATGTTCATCTTTCCAAGAGCGCCTTTTGCTGTAAGCGTGTAGACCTTGGATGTAAGAGGGATGGTAAATGAAGCTTCCATCATAGCCTGTCCAACAAATACACCTCGGGCCCAAACATTAAATGGGCGTTCCATCTGGTCGGGAGTATTCGTGAGATGTACGGCCATCATCTTCACTCCGGACCACCATAACTCTGCCGGCTTCACACTATGTTTCCATCGTTCTCCATAGAGGATCGTTGCTGAGTCTACACGAATGGTATCGATGCTAAGACTGAAAGGGATAGTGGCCATAATCTCATTTGGCATGAGCGGATGTTCAGTTGCGGGATCGGAACGAAGTCTCTTGTTACTCGCAATGTCGAGATCAAATTTTGCTAGGTCAACCGTTTTCACATGTAAGGCCGTACGCGCTGTAAGTGCCGCAAAGTCTATCGCACCCAAGCGCAATTGTGTGCCCTTAATGCGAAAACGGTCGTTGTTGTATTTCTTCGTGGCAAAGTATTCAACGTCATTCTGACTCGGGCCAAGATTAAACTGACGTATGGTGATCTCCTTTGTGCGATATGAGAAGACAACATCCGAAGCCTGATATGTGTAGGCGATGGGAGAATGATAGGCAACAGAATCAACAGACAACATTGAGTCCGTAGGGCTCACGAGAATGTGAAGCCCCGTAACGAGGACCGATCTGTCATCTGCATAATTCCGTACCCACTTTTCGAGCGATAGTTCGAATCGATCAATGGGGCGTTGTGCGGGCTTTAAAGAGTCTATCGATACGTTACGCAACTTCACAGTAAGCCCCGTCATCTCACCCGTGAACATGGCATCCGGGTCCACATCTGTGTTCGTGAACGAGAGACCTACAACGTCGATCGCAGAGATATGAAACGGTTGCGCATACGTTGGAAGTGCCTGCACCATGAGCGTATGCAGTATGGAGTCTACGTTCGGTATATGTGGAAGTGTTACAAGTGCCGTATCTGTGACAACAACAGTATCAACACCACTCCCCCCCCACACTTGATAACGCACTTGTGGATCGGTGATCGTTACCGAACTGAGAGAAAGGCCACCGCCCCAGAGAATATCCCAGGGGAAGATCCCCCTCACACGTACGATGGGCATATCGATATCTACCAGCCTACCAATGCGAGTGGAAGTGTCTCGATACCGGATGCGGATGTTGTGCACATCAAGTGCGCCCATATAGTAGGCAAAATCAATCTTGCCTAGTTCAATTTCAACCTTCCCCTGAGAAGCGTTCGATGCACCGGTTGTAATGCGCGTACGTACGTATTGCGTGATCGCGGTACGAATGCTTTCATTGATCGCACCGGAAAACAACACGTAGGTGATTGCCACTATACCAACAACCAGAACGAACGACCCGACTGAGATCGCAATGATCTTCTTCCAGTTCCACTTCTTCATACATCCTTTGTGAAAACCTCAGATCCCGGCTGCCTTTCCCAACCCTTCGCGGATTGGGAACCAAATGGTCTGCATAATTGCCGCATCTCGTGGCAGTGTGTATCGGATCACACCATCCTTGTAGGAATCACCGTTGTTGTCGTTCTTGATCACGATCCAGTTCGCTACAAAGGACACGAGACTATTGAAGAATCCGCTTGATTTCTTCGACTTCTTATCCAGAATGGCGATCTCGAGATCGTTGAAATGGGGTTGTACAACACCCGTACACGCCCGTCCACGTATCGTGTAGCTGAATGCCGCGGATGAGGCAACGCCACTCTTGATCTTCACGTTCTCTGCGATGGGTAAGAAGCTGTTGAGTTCAGTAACATCAAACCGACCCAATGTGCCACGTGCCGAAAGCATGTAAACAGACGCCGTGAGTGGCATTGTGAATGTTGCTTCCATGGTTGACCGATTCAAGAATGTTCCTTTTGCCCAAATGGTAAGGGGCTTCTCCATTTGATCATTGGTGTTACGCAGGTTGGTTGCGCGTACCGCGATTCCCCTCCACGTGAGAATTGCCGGTACAACACTGTTCTTCCAGCGTTCACCATATCGTATAGATGCAGCGCCAATAACCACACTGTCCACAGCAAGCACGAATGGTATCGTTCGTGCGAGCTCGTTGGGCATCAGCGCCGGTCCGGACGTGGGATCAACACGTAGACGTCGATTACTCAAGATGTCAAGATTCAACTCCCCCACATTGATCGTGCGGACGTGTAGAGCCGTTTGTGCTGTAAGTGAAGAAAAGTCTATGTCCTGCAACTTGACGTGAGTTCCACGCACGCGAAAACGGTCGCTGTTATATGCCGTACCCTTGAAATATGTTTCATCATCTTGTGTAGGGCCCAGTTCAAATCCCCCTATCGAGAGGAGGCGAGTGCGATACGAGAACAAGACCTTGGAAGCTGTATAGGTATACGCACTTGGGAGATGATACTCCACGGAGTCTACCGTAAGTGCAGAATCAACATCGGAAACGATAATGGTGAGCCCCTTTAGAAGAATGGAACGGTCACTTGAATACCGACGACTCCATTCGTCCAACCGCACCATGACACTGGCAATGGGTTTTACCTCCGGTTGGTCTGCACGTACACGTATCCGTCCAAGATCCAAGGAGAATCCACGGATCCGGCCGGCATATTCTGAACCCGGATCATCATCCTGATTTTCAAGTGATGCTTCAACGAGTTGAACTCCATCGATGGAAAGGGGCTGAACGTTGGTTGGTACTAGACGCACGAAAAGAATGCTCAGAAGAGAATCCACATTGGGAACCTTGGGTAGCCTCACCACTGCTGTATCCGGATGTGAAGCAGGCCCTGCTACGAGAGTATCCCATGACCGTAGTTGAATTGCCGGACGATCAATCGTAATAGTTCCTATCGAGAGCCCACCCCCATTGATGATATCCCATGGGAGGAGTCCGGTAACTCGTAACTCCGGTAGTTCTATGCGCAGCGTACTTCCCCGGGACTCTGAGCTATCGCGATAGGTAACGCTTATCCGTCGAACATGCAGGGATCCCGTATAGTAGGTGTAGTCGATGTCTCCTAGGAGGATGTCGAGCTTTCCATCCGATGCAGACCTGGCCTCATTTCGAACACGCGTCTGAATGTATTCCACGATAGCACTACGGATATTCTCGCGGATCGTACCGGAGAAGGTGCTGTAGCCGATACCACTACCGATGGCGAGTACACATAGCGCTATTGAGGCGATCAGGACGATGCGCTTCCACGGCCGTTGGTTCATGCTGCCTCCACATGTTCTGTACAATATCGACAGAAACGATGTCACGTCTGACGCCTCTAAATGCACTAGTGAGATATACCCACCTATTCTTGGAGATATCCTATGCGCATCGAACGCGAGACCTTTGGTCTGCACCTTATCATCGTTCCGTCACCCGCTGCTAGAATTCCGGTCTCTGCGGCTACCGAACTCGCTTCTATAGCCGAACACACAGCCATGATGTTCAGGTTTGGCTTCAAAGCTTTTCATCTGAGGGAAGATCATGCACATTTGCTTGTGACGGCGTCTGCCCACGACGACGTACCAACATTTCTTAACACCTTGCTCGACACGTTACGCGAACGAATCGTTGCTCTTGGTGGTCCGTTCCGAGCATTCTCATGGGACGATGCCGTACATGTTACTCTCTTACCCCCGTGGCATATAGAGATTCTCGCAAGCTTCGTACGTGATCAAGATCGGTATCACGAGACGCGAACACTCGAACAGGAGCTCGACGAGGTCTTTCGTCCTAACGCACTAGAGCCACCGGAAGAAATCAGAGAGCCACGCCCTACCTTCTCTGTGAGTGCAGTGAATTGATCAGCCGAGGTCTTTCACAGCACCAGATGCTACCAACTGCATGGCATCTGCAAATCGTTCCATTTCAGCGATGGTAGTGTACACCGAGGGGGCAACACGAAGCCCCTTGAACTCATCGTGGACGATGGCAACGGTAAAGATGCGGTGTTTGTCGAGCAGGTAGGCCGAGAGTTTCCCGGGATCTGTTCCATCGATATGCACGAGTCGAAGTCCACATTGGTTCGATTCGTCCTTGATGTTCGTGAGGAAGCGCACACGCTCCATGGAACCAATTCGGTCTGTCCAGATCGAATTGAGATATCGGAGTCGTGCTGCCTTCCTCTCGACGCCGAGTGCCTTGTGAAAGGCAACAGATTCGATGAGAGCATTGTGGAGAGCCGCCGGGTGGGTTCCGATCTCTTCGAACTTGCGGATGTTCTCATCCATTTCTTTGGGTGCAGCCATCAACGGCCATACGGAGTTGATGCGATCCTTCTTCACGTAGAGCATTCCGGTGCCTATCGGACCCAAGAACCATTTATGTAATGACGTGCCGAAAAATTCGCACTCGAGATCCTCTTGTGTAAAGGGGAAGTGTGTGAACGAATGTGCGCCATCCACTATACAGTGGATGTTCTTCTTCTTTGCGATGCGGCATATCTCTCGAACAGGCATGATCTGTCCGGTCAAGAACACAACATGGGAGATATGGATCACCCTTGTTCGAGATGTGATCGCAGCTTCAATTGCATCTACAGCATCGCGGGCATTCATGAGCGGAACAGGGTACTTCACCTTCTTCACGACTATCCCGTCCCGTCGGGCGCGTTGTTCCCAGGCTGCAAGCATCCGAGGGTAGTCCTGCGTGGTAGTTACCACCTCATCTCCGCGTTCCATTGGTAAACCAAGCTGGACGGACTGCAGTGATTCACTCGCATTCCGTGTAATAGCTACTTCGTCGGCTTGTACCTTGAAGATCGAGGCAATGCCTTCGCGCACAGATTCCACCAATGGTTCCTGATGTCTCCACATCTCATAGGCCGGGATCGTATTGGCCTGTTCCGTGTACCGTCTCACAGCATCCTGCACGGTACGGGGTGATGGGGAAACGCCACCATTGTTGAGATTGATGATGGTTCGATCCACAGCAAAGGCCTGCTGTACCGTAAGCCAGAAATCTTCATCGCGCGCCGCATCTACAGCAGACGTGCCAGACAGTGCCTGAGGCAGCCATTGCGTTACAGCATGCAATGCTTGAGTACCAAACAGAGCGGTGGGCCCTAGGGCAGCCATAGAACGAAGGACGGATCTGCGCGACGTCATGCAAGCCCCCTAAGAACGTTTGCGAACTCCGATGGCACCAATAAACGATGCAACTGTTCCCACAAGCAACGGAATGATCGCACTGATGAGGTAGAAGGATGGAGAATCGAAGATGAGTTTGGCGCTATGGATCTCTTGAGCCAGCAGTGTACCGGAATGACCCTGGTCTAATGCCTGTTGAGTGGCATATCGATGCATGAGTCCGAAGTACTCAGGAAAAAGTACTCCAACAAAGAGCAACCAGACGATGAGAAGTCCCGCAGTGGCCGCGGCCGACGTGATGAGCCCCGTAGACAAAGCTGCCCCATATCCGAACGAATCAAGGGCCTTCATGCGTTTATGCACCATGGAACCAACTGCGGCGACCGGAGTGATGATCAGCCACAGAATCACGTTGGCGTATGACTCATCAGAAGCATGCAATCCAACAACCGACTCAACAAGAAGGACTAGCAATCCGGCGATCGCAGCAATTCCTCCCCACATCAAAAACACCATTACAATCACTCCAGCCCCTTATCGGGCATGAGATCAGGGTTATATTCGCAACTCCACGTACGAAAGTAGCACGATGAAACATACCGCCTTCCATGCCATCCATGTTGCTGCCGGCGCAAAGATGGTCTCTTTTGCCGGATTTGAGATGCCGATCCAATATCCAACCGGCATCCTCGAAGAACACCGTATCGTCCGCAATGGCGTTGGCGTCTTTGATGTATCGCACATGGGCGAGTTTATGGTAAAGGGGGCTGATGCTCTTCCACTCATCCAACTCCTCACGGTGAATGATGCGTCAAAACTCGTACCGGGCAAAGCGCAATATTCCGCGCTCACTCGTCCGAATGGTGGGATTGTAGACGACCTCCTCGTCTACATGAAGGGTGAGAACGACTACATGCTTGTGGTCAATGGTGCGAACGTGGACAAGGACCTTGCCTGGGTAATGGAGCATGCGGCTCGCTTCTCCGATGTAACAGTGGACAACCAGAGCGACAACATTCATCTGCTTGCTGTTCAGGGTCCTAAGAGTATTGAAACACTGCAGAAGCTCACCGATGCGAAGCTCGAAGACGTGTCCTACTATGGATTTGTAGAAGGTACACTTGCTGGTGTCCCAATGATTCTCTCAAGGACCGGATATACTGGTGAGATCGGTTTTGAGCTCTACTTCAGCGGTTCCGTTGAAGTTGCAACGAATGTTGTGAATGCCATCTTTGAATCCGGTAAGGAGTTTGGAATCTCTTGGATCGGGCTAGGTGCACGAGACACGCTGCGATTGGAAAAAGGATACTGTCTGTATGGCAATGACATCACAGATGAGACAAATCCAATTGAAGCGGGACTCGGATGGATCACAAAGCTGGCCAAGGGTTCGTTCAATGGCAGCGATGTGATCAATGATGTTAAAACCAACGGACCAACCCGCAAGCTTGTTGGGTTTGCCATGAGATCCGAGAAACTCATTCCACGTACCGGATATGCCATTGTCTCCGGTGGTGAGAATGTTGGTACTGTTACAAGTGGCAACACATCACCCGGACTCGGTACAGGTATTGGACTTGGCTACGTCCCTACTGCACTCAGCGCACCAGGCACAATGATCGAGATAGCCGCCAGAGGTACAACATTCCCGGCTGAAGTTGTCAAGATCCCGTTTCTCTGATCATTTATCGGGCGTTACAACTTCTATCACAACACGAGTTGTTCCGGAACGGATCATATCCAGTTCCTTGGCAGCGCCTTTTGATACATCGATCAAACGTGTGTGTTTCCATGGACCGCGGTCAGTTACGCGCACTACCACAGACTTCCCGTTCGTGAGGTTCGTTACGCGCAAATGCGTGTTATAGGGAAGCCAGCGATGGGCGCAGGTAAGACCATTCATGTCATACCGCTCGCCACTCGATGTTTTCTTGCCATGGAAGGCTTCTGCGTAATACGATGCCGTGCCCGTATCGGACTCTACGGTCATCACCTGCATTGTGAGTGTGTCGCTCAGGGTCTGTCCTGACTTTACGGCTCCTGTTTGAACACGGAGCATGTTCGAACGCAGTCGCGTCTCATCTTCGAGGGTTTTCAAGATCGTTGAATCGATCGCTATTGTATCTGTGTGAACCGTATCGATTCGTATCGTTTCAGCCTCCAGGCTGCGGGCTCGTGACTCCAGTACCTTTGCCGCCTTGCGTAGGCTATCACTCCGCATGCGCAAGAACATTGCTTCTACTCGTAGGCTGTCACTTCTTTTCCATTGTGCATCCCACAGTTTCTTCAGACTGTCTGAACGGATCTGCATTACGGCAGACGCAGACCGCAACTCTTCCGGAGTCTTTGAATCTTGGGAGAACACACAGGAAACGCCTGTTAGCAGGAGGAAGAGAATCGCAACAAAAAGAGGAGCCCTTTGCTTCACTCAGAACTCAAAGATGTTGAGCGATGTGGCGTCGGCGCAGTACGTCTACAAGATCTCGCACATTTTCCGTTTCTCCGCGTTTGCAGATCATGATTGATGATTCGGTCTCAACGATGATGAGGTTATCCACGTCAACAATACCGATCAAACGCCCGGTAGTGCCACTTACGAGACAGTTCGTAGCGTGTAGGGAAACCACATTGCCTTCGATCACATTGTTTTTGCCGTCCTTCATGGACATCCGGTAGAGCTCATCCCACGTGCCAACATCACTCCACCCAAACGCCCCCTCAACAACACCGATCGTGGTGTCCTTCTCTAGCACCCCAACATCAAAAGAGACCGAACGCATTTGGCGGTAGAAATTCTCTACCATTTCTGTCTCATCAGGTGTATTGATGTATCGTTCCAGGAGGTGGAAGAGCGGTCCGTGATCCGGGAGATGCTCATCTACTGCGCGGATGATGGCACCAATTGTGCCAACAACGATGCCACTGTTCCATATAAAATCACCTGCGTCGAGGAAACGTTGTGCCGTGGCCGTATCAGGCTTCTCTGCAAACGTGTTTACCGACTTCAGGACGCCCTTGAGGACAGGATTGTCCGTTGGGATCTCTTCACCTACTTGAATGTAGCCATACCCCGTTTCCGGGCGTGTGGGCATCACGCCAATGGTCACGATACGTCCGGTTGCGGCAGCGGCAGACACAGCACGGTCCAGCGTAACGTGAAATTCACGAACATTTGATACCAAATGGTCGGAAGGAAGCACCACCATTACCGTATCATCGGGGTAGCGGTGGCGGAGAACTGTTGCAGAAAGGGCAATGGAGGGGGCTGTATTCCGTCCAAACGGTTCTTTCAAGATATTTGCATCCGGGATCATCGCAAGCTGGTTTGACACATGATGTGCCAGGTCGGCCGTGGTGACAACGTGAATATCTTGGAGATCCAGGAACGGAAGAAGGCGTGACACCGTATTCTGGATTAGCGTCCCTTCCCCTAGGGTATGGACGAATTGCTTGGGTTGACGTTCGGTGCTACGGGGCCAAAGTCGCACTCCCAAGCCCCCTGCCATAACAACTGCAAGTGTCTTCATGCTGCGAAACTACGGAGCCCCGTATCTTCGCGGTCACAATAACTTCGGAGAGAATTATGAACCGTTCGCTTATCGCTATCCTGATGGCTCTGGCAACCCTTTCACCGCTGTGGGCGCAGGATGAAAAGCTGGACGACCTTTCGTTTGAAGAGGCACCCTTAAAGGACGAAGCCATTCCCTACTTTGCTGTGGGTGTGGGTCCGGCCTTTAATTTTGTCTTCAACAGTATGACTGATGTGAATGCTAGGGCAAAAGAATTAGGCATTGGAGAACTCCAAACACCGGTGTTTCAACTTGGTGCCGAGATCTTCACAGCAATAGGTGTTATACCAAATGTGCGACTTGGCTTCTCTTGGGTTTCCGGGTCCACCTCTAGCTCGGCCGATGTAAAGGTGAACAATGTTGCGGTCAAACGCACACTTCTGTACGGAATCTCGTCGCGCACGTTCCACCTTGACTGGGCGTGGGTACCTGTGAAGTCTTTGGCCATCCTTCCGGGACTTGGCGTTGGATGGGGTGATCAGCGAATTGAAACATATCAGACGTCCAGCGGCATGGATTGGAAGGACCTCATTGATTCGTCAACCATAGCACCACAGCCAAACGCCTACACAACTTTGCAGCAAAACACATTGTATCTTCTGCCAAGACTTAACATCGAATATGCCGTAACGCCATTCTTGAATCTCCGTGCTTCTGCTGCCTATACGTGGCAGTTCACAGGATCGGATTGGACCGGCAATCGTCAAGCAACTGTAACGAATGTACCAGAAAACATCAGTGTTAGTGGACTGAATCTACAGTTTGGCGTTTTTGTGGGGTTATTCAACTAACCCACCGGGGCTCGTAGCTCAATGGTTAGAGCAGCGGACTCATAATCCGTTGGTTGCTGGTTCAAGTCCGGCCGGGCCCACACATGTCATCTACTGCACACATTACCTGCCCTAATTGTGGACACGCAATTGATATCGAAGAGCTCCTCGCTCACGACATCGAAGACCGTATCCAAAGGGAGCAGCAAGAGCGCTTCAGTGCCGAGCGCGAGAGGCTTCAGGCAGAGGTAACGGAACGTGTGCGACGTGAATCCGAGGCGCAGATCGTTGCGCTCCAACATGAGAATGAGGAGCGCAAACGCGACGTACAAACATTGAAAAATGCAGAGGTGCAGCTACTGGATCTCCAACGAAAGATGCGTGAGCAACAAGAAGGTTTTGACCTGACGTTGCAGAAGCGTCTTCTTGAAGAACAGTCAACAATGGAGTCCAAGATTCGGAGAGCGGAGTCTGAGCGATTCGATGTAGAGCGTAAGCGCGAACAAGAACGCTTCGATCTTGAACGCCGCGAGATGCAGAAGAAACTCGATGACACGCAAAAGGCCATGGAAGAGGTTAGGCGCAAGTCCGAACAGTCTTCTCAGCAGCTCCAGGGAGAAGTGCAGGAGTTGGCTATCGAAGACTACCTCCGTCAGCGCTTTCCCCATGATGAGATATCAGAGGTTGGTAAGGGGCAACGTGGTGCAGACTGCGTTCAAACCGTCTACCATGCAGGGCGTAGATGTGGACAGATCACCTACGAGAGTAAACGCACCAAAACCTTCAGCATGGATTGGGTTGAGAAGCTCAAGGCCGATATGCGTGCGAAGGGGTCCGACGTGGGAGTGATCATCACCGAAACGATGCCAAAGGATATGCAGAGCTTTGGTTCTGTGAATGGCATCTGGGTCTGCTCATTTGCCGAGTTCAAATCCCTCTGTATTGTTCTTCGCGATATGGTGATCCGGGTGTCAAACGCCGTGATTTCGCAGGAGAATAAAGGCGACAAAATGACCATGCTCTATGACTATCTGATGAGCTCAGAGTTTCGAATGTCCGTAGAGAACGTGATGGAAGCCTATGAACACATGAGGTCCGATCTAGAGCGCGAGCGTGGTGCTATGGAAAAGCTGTGGAAGCAACGAGAACGGCAGATCGAACGTATGAGGCTCTCCATGTCACACGTGATGGGCTCCATTCAAGGGATCGCCGGCAAAGATCTCGGTCCTGTGCGCTCTTTTGAGCTTCCTAGCGCAGACGATACACCAGCAGCCTAATCGCGCCGTCTCACCTACCTATGACTCGCCCCCTCATCACGATTGCCCTCCTTGCTTTTGCTGCAGTTCAGATTGCAGCAGAAGATCCAAACACGATGCGTTTTGCACCGAACGAAGCTTTTGGGCTGGGTGAGCGCTTGGAATACGACGTTGGATACAAGTTCATCAAGGCCGGTACGGCAGTGTTCTCCGTAGGCAAGGATCCGGTAAATGTCAATGGCCGACCCTGTTATGATATTCGGTTTGATGTGATGTCCCTTAGCAGTCTCGACTTCCTCTACCGGGTCCGAGATCGCTATCGTACCCTCGTAGACATCGATGGGATCTTCCCGTGGAAGTTTGAGCAAACGATCCGCGAAGGGGGCTATAAGAAGGACTACGAAGCAACATTCGACCAAGTGGGCAACAAGGCATATACCACGGAAGGGACGTTTGACGTTCCGCCGTTTGTTCATGATATCGTATCGGCCTTCTACTATGTGCGTTCTGTTGACGTTCGTAAGTTCAAGAAGGGTGAAACGGTAAACCTCAAGAACTTCTTCGACCGTGAGTCTCACGATCTCGTTGTCCGCATTCTCGGTCGGCAACAGGTAGAAGTTGATGCCGGTACATTCAACTGCATTGTTGTTGAGCCCGTAATCAAGTCCGGAAGTCTTTTCAAATTCGAAGGGCGACTTCTCCTATGGCTCAGCGATGATGATCGACGTATTCCTGTGAAAGTCAGCACAAAGATCCCTATCGGAACGATTGACGCTGAACTCACAGGATATCGCGGGCTACGAGGTCCGCTCACCTCCAAGATCAAGTAAGGGGCTCACCATGAATCGACGCGAGGTGCTCCACGCACTTCTAGGCCTCTCTGTGGCTATGTGGGTGCCACAGCAGGGCATTGCAGGCTCAGACCTGCTACAACGCTTCCATTCTACCTACCGCACTGCAAAGACGATTCGCTGTACGTTCACAGCTGCTTCGGGCGTCACCGGAACGATCATAGCGCAACGTGGTGGAAAGTATCGCGTGGAAATGCCGGATCGCACCATCGTGAGTGATGCAAAGACAGTCTATAGTGCAACGCCATCGGTTCGTACGGTTATCCTCAACACCTACAAGGCCCAATCCAAGGAGGTTTCTCTGGAAAAGGTGTTCTTCGATATCATGAATATCTACCAGGGTGTAGTACTCGATCACCGTAAGGGTGGAGGCACAATTCGCCTCACGCCCCCAGACGCAAATGCGATGATCGCATCTGTATCAAAGGTTGATGTTACGGTTGACAAGACGATGAAGGTAACACGCATCACTCTTACAGAGAACGGAACAACGTCTACCTACAACGTTTCCGGGATGTCGATCAATCCGAAGGTGAAGCCCAGCGTCTTTACCTATTCGGCCCCAAAAGCATGGGAGATCATTGATCTTCGGTAAGGGGCACAGAACATATACCGCATAAAAAAAAGAGAGGCAGGACGTACGTCCTGCCTCTCTTTATGTAGATGACTCTTTGTTGAGTGACTTACTTCACAACCACCACTTGCTGCGAGGCTACGAAGCCGGCAGATGTGAGAGTTACGTTGTAGACTCCAGCCGTGAGGTTCAGAGCAGATGCGTTTACCGTTACGCGGTGTGTACCGGCGTTAACGTTCTCGTTCACCAGAACTGAAAGTTCACGACCCATAAGGTCAGTAAGTACGATGCGAACATTCTCAGAGGTTGGCATCGTGTAGGAGAACGATGCAGCATCGAATGTTGGGTTTGGAGTTGCTACCGAGAGGGCATACCCACCAGCAACAACATCACCCGTTACGCCATTGGTGATCGAAGCAATTGCTGAGCGCGATGTATCTGCGCCGCAGTTGTTCGAAGCGATGCAATGGTATGTTCCCGCATCACTCATCTTAGCACGCTCAACAGTATACGTAGCACCGGTTGCACCGTTGATTGCTACGTCGTTGAGATACCATTGATATGTGACCACAGCCGTACCGGTTGTTGCAACCGTGAAGCTGATCTGCTCATTGTCATTCACAGCAACGTTTGCAGGCTCAGATGTGATCTCCACTCCTGTGTTTACCACTACATCAACCGCGATCGATGTTGCTGTTCCACAAGCATTGGTTGCTACAACAGAGTATGAACCAGCATCTGCAGTTGTAACGTTTGTCTTGGAGAATGATGCCGTTGTTGCACCCGGGATAGCCGTTGTTCCCTTCAGCCACTGGTACGAAACGTTATCGCCGCTCGAAGCCGACGTGATCGTGAGGGTTGAACCTTCACAAACCGTTGAGCCTTCTGGCTGTGTTGAGATAGATGGTGCTACACCAACTGTTACCACTACTACATTCGATGTGAATGAGAAGTTGGTACCTGAGTACGATACAACGCAGTAGTAAGAACCATTGTTGGATGCCGAAGCATTCGTGATGGCGATCACCTTAGAACTTGCGCCCGACGTTGTACCACCATTTGAAAGTTGAACGCCGTCCTTGAACCACTGGAATGATGCCGTAGATCCTGGGAGCGTTGATGGGTAAGCTGCACATTCGAGGCTAAGTGTGCCACCGCCGCAGATAGCAGGAGTGCTATTCGAAGCAGACACAAGTGGGATGAAGAGGCGAGCTGTCTTAGAGACGGCTACACCGCAATAACCCGTTAC
>DATGWS010000365.1:0-11776 GCA_035299365.1 Candidatus Didemnitutus sp. | reverse complement strand
TTCTGCGATCAGATGGAATTAGATGAGTGTGTGTTTGTTCCTGCGTTGCAATCGCCCTTTAAGGTGCGAGGAGCTTCAATGGCTTCACCGGAGGATCGCCTTGGTATGGTTCGCCTTGCAACGGTTCAACATCCCAAATATCGTGTGAGTGATGTGGAGATTCAGCGAGGCGGAGTCTCCTATACTATCGATACAATCCGGGCATTTGCGCATGCACATCCGGGATCGGAGAATTTTCTTCTTATTGGAAGCGACCAAGCAGTAGAATTTGTTCGATGGCGGGAGTGGGAACACATTTGTTGTGAAGCCCAATTGTGTATCGTGCGTCGCCCCTTCCTCCTCACTCCTGAGATGGAAGAACGTATGACCGAGACACTCACCGTTGAAGGTCGCAAACCAGTATGGATCGGCGCACCATTGCTGGAGATATCATCAACAGACATTCGTAACCGCGTTGCTTCTGACAAGAGCATCAACTATCTAACGGTAAAGGCTGTTCGGGACTACATCGAGGAGAAGGGGCTCTACACGTGACGCGGCCGATGGCGATCACAGGGCGAATTGCAACGAATGTGTTGTTGACACTTGTTGCCCTTGGTATGGTAGCTCCGATGGCGTGGATGATCATTACCTCTTTGCGAGCGAATCCGGAACAATACGGTACACTCAGTGAGATCCTCTCTGCAGCAACAACCTTTGAGAACTATGTCGATGCATGGAAGTCAGATAACTTCCTTCGCTACTTCCTGAACTCGTTGTTCGTTGCCAGCTTCGTTACAGCCGGTAATGTTGTCTTCTGTCTCTGGGCCGGATATGCCTTTGCTCGACGCCGTTTCAGGGGTAAGACCTTGCTGTTCGCTACTATCTTAGGTGTGTTAGTTGTCCCGCAACAAGTGATCATGATCCCACTATATCGCCTCATGGCGGAGCTTGGCTGGATCAATACCTATTGGGCACTCATCATTCCGTGGCTCGTAACTCCCTTCGGAATATTCCTTGTGAAACAGTACGTTGAATCGATGCCTTCAGAGATCGAAGACGCCGCTCGCATAGATGGTGCCGGCGAGTGGTATATCATGTTTCGTGTTGTGATGCCGCTTGCACGGCCTGTACTCACTGTACTTGCGATCTATACGTTTCTTTCGAACTGGAATTCATTTCTCTTCCCATTCTTGTTTACGAACGACGAAGCACACCGCACGCTACCTGTTGGGCTTGCATTTTATCTCGGCAAACAATCCATCGATTGGGGCCACTTGATGGCCGGGGCAAGTATTGCCGCCATTCCTGTTCTTGGACTCTTCATTGTTTTTCAAAAGCGGATCATCGAAGGACTCACGGCAGGTGCATTGAAGGAATAGTTTCCTGTATCTTTGCCGCATGAACAGCATTTCCTCCGCTCAGCGTCAGTTCTCAGTACTGACTCATCCGGTCGCCATGAGTTTCTATGGCGCATTGGTATTGATGGCACTCACACAGGTGCGCATCGCCCTTCCATTCACTCCTGTTCCTATCACCGGGCAAACTTTTGCCGTTATCCTCTGGCCTTTGCTCTTTGGCCGAGCCATTGGCTTGGGTTCAATAGGTATATACCTCACTGCCGGAGCCTTGGGACTTCCCGTCTTTGCAGGCTTCACAGCACTTGTGGCGCTATGGGGACCGACCTCCGGATACCTCCTTGGATTTGTGGCCGCTACCGCCGTTGTTGGTACGTTCAGAGATACGGGTTTCACCAAGAAGCCCCTTGGAGCACTTGCCACGATCATCTTGGCAACGATTGTGATCCTCACGAGTGGGGCCCTTGTGCTTAGTCAGTTCGTGGGATATGAGAACGTATGGATGATGGGCATTGCACCATTCCTCATCGGTGATGTAGTAAAGACTGTTCTTCTTTTGGCAACGGCAGGGATCGGAGCATGGACCACGCGGAACTGAAGTTGCTGGCGAGCATGATCGCAGATGAAGTGGAAAAGAGGCACAACGCTGATCTTGCTCCAAAATGGCAGCATGCAATGGTGATCTTCAAGCCATCACATCCGGAGCTTAAGCAGCACGAGATGTCGATGGAGCGTTTTATGCAGAAGGTTGTGATGATGCGAGACAACCTTCGTGTTATGGAACAGCAGATCAACGCGAACAAGGGACTCGATGTTGGTGAAAAGGTTAAGCTTCAAGGATACATTACCCGTATCTACGGATCGCTGACCTCCTTCAACTTCATGTTTGAAAATGATGACGACAAGTTCCGCGGTAGCGGAGAGTGAGCTCATTCACGGAGGTATTGTGCAGATGATCAAATGGATCGTTGCCGTTTCCATTGTTGCTTCCTTTACGATCGGTGCAGTTGCACAAACAGTGATGGGAACCACGGCAGGAGGGTTTTATTATCCCGCCGAGCTGTCATCCGGCAAGGTGAAAACTACATTTGACCTCGTATTCGCGCGTGTGCCATACGATGTTGTGGAAGAGAACCAGACTTTTCGCTGGCCGCTGTTCAGTATTCGTGGCTTGGTTGGACTCCCGGAGAATTTCGCCGTAGAGGGGTCCGTCTCCACGAACGTTGTGAACTTCAACTTTGTGTTGGGCCCGAAGTGGAGATGCAACTTCACTGAGAATCTCAAGGCATATGTGGGTGCCGACGCTTCGTTTTTCACTGGTCGCGTAAATGCGGCACAATTCGATCAGTCTGCATCGGGTTGGTTCGCCGCACCGAACGTTGCTGTGGGATACTCCTTTGGAGATGTGAGTCTAACATTCAAGGGTGAACTCAGTTACCTTCTCTCAGTGCGTAGTCGAACGGGAGATATCGAGACATCACGATCGAGTACTGACTTCAATGGCTGGACGATCAGTGGATATGTAGAGCAACCATTGTGGAAGGACAACTTCATGATCGTTGGACTTCGCATGAACCACATCAAGTTCTACTATCAAACGTGGATCTTAGCGCCAACATTTGACAAATATTATTTTGTGCCCGAAGCTGTTCTGGGGATCAGACTATGAACCGCGTACAACTCCTTGGCCGTAGCCTTGTTGGCTTGATCCTTCTCTTCAGCGTAGCGTGTAATGACACAGACATCATCACGCCACCAACGCCACCTCAAGACTTCATCAGCCAAACCAGCCCCCTTACCATTGAGCAATCTCAACGTCTTGATGGTGTGTATGCTGTTGACCAAGGCAAGGAAATCTTTGGTGATAGTGTTGTTATAGCACAGTCGGGCAATCGTGTCACTCTCTATTCAGGAGTGAAGTCCGGATATGTCGTGTTTCAAGCAGGAAGTCTCGATTCCGTGATTCTGATGGTGGGTTACTGGAAGTATCAAAACTCTGAACAGACAGGACTAGCCCAAGCCTACATCAAGCGTGAAGAGGGGGCAGCCTGGATCATTGGTAATGGACAAGGCACCGCACCAACTGAGCGGATAATTCGGCTTTCAATTGGAGAGCAGAATTCGGCTCCAAGCAAGCCACTCAGACTACGTTTCGTACGGCCTTTCTCAGAGAAAGCACAGTTCGACCACGAGAATTTCTACATAATTGGACACCGCTGTGGCGGACGAATGTCTGACGGTATTCCTGCCTCCGAAAACACGATCGAACTTGCCCTGCGTGCCGAAGAGCTTGGATGTAACTCTTTGGAAGTAGACGTGCGTAAGTCAAAGGACGGGGTGTTGTACCTGTATCACGATGCTACGATCAATCCTCGACTGATTAGGAAGAATACACTCGTAGGTGCAACAGAAGACTACACGTGGAATGTCCTGCAGTCAGAAGTGACACTCTTGCACGGCGAAAAGATGCCTACGCTTGAGGACTTTCTCACGGCAGTAGTAGAAAAAACAGAGGTCAAGTTCGTCTATCTCGACACGAAGACCGTTGGTGATGGAATCATCGCAGACATGGTGCCAATTCAGAAACGTGCTCTTGAGAGGGCTGCCTCTCTTGGACGTGACATAGACATCTATATCGGGATTCCCAACACTGACCTCCTTGAAGAACTCAAGACTGTTCAAACAACTACCGGCGTTGTCCCATCACTTATCGAGACGTCTCCGGATGACTGTATCGCGGTGGATGGCAAGGTATGGTCTCCTCGTTGGTCAGATGGAACACAAAGTTCCAAGGTGCAAGAACTACAAGGCCAAGGCCGTTTTGCTGTGACCTGGACAATAGACATGCCGGTCTACATTCAACAATATCTAAACGAGCCAACAGGTCGCTTTAACGGCTTCCTAACGAATTATCCTATGCTCGTGAAGTATTACATCCTCATGCAGTGATCACCATGAAAAACTTCCTTCTCATAGCGATCGCTGTCCTCGGTACCACTGTTGCGTCGGCCCAAAAGGACTCCACCTATTCTTTGGATGGAACATTCGGTGGAGGTTATGTCTACAACATCACAAGTTTTCCCTATGGTGTAGATGGTCTTTCCAGAAATGGATTCAATGGATTTGCTCGTGTTCTTTGGAATCCCGAGACAATTCTTAGTGTTGGCCTGGAGATAGGATACACCAATCTCTATAGTGTTGATCCTCCAGAGGACCGGGCCATTGTACACTCAGCCCTCGTTGCCTACCCATTCTATCTCGTGCTCTCAATGGAGCCCGTGGACCGATTCTCCATTGCTATCGGCTATGGCATGGCGATGCTCTCCTCTGTGGTTGACGACGGAACGTCTCAAACAGGTGTTACAAGCGCCAGCACTTCTGTATATGGGGCTCTGCAGTATCTGGCTCCGATTGATGACCGACTAAAGATCGGTGGAGAAGCTCGGTTCACATCGATCGATCGCTATCGAGACATGAACCTTTCGTTTAATGTGTTGATTACGTATTCGCTGATACGGTATTGAGAACAGCGAATGGAGAATAGCGAATAGAGAACAGCGAACAGAGAATAGCGAATAGAGAATAGCGAATAGAGAATAGCGAATAGAGAATAGCGAATAGAGAGTAGAGAAGGGTAGAAAAAGAAAAGCCTGATCGAGAGATCAGGCTTTCTTTTTTACGGGATGCGGGACCGACGGGGCTCGAACCCGCGACCTCTGCCTTGACAGGGCAGCGCTCTAACCAGCTGAGCTACGATCCCGTGACCGTTACGCCGTGGACCCAAGCGGGATCGAACCGCTGACCTCTTGAATGCCATTCAAGCGCTCTCCCAGCTGAGCTATGGGCCCGTTCACGAAAAACGGAACGCGAATATAGGGAGTTTGCCTCATTTGGCAAAGTGACCAACGCATGAGTGTAGAAACATTTATCTGGAAAGGGGATACGTATTTCTATCTAGTCCTTAGATTCGCAATTACTGTGGAATGCTGGGTTAACTGTTTTGAGGGAATCATGAGAAACTGCTTCGTTCTTGTCTTGCTATGTTTTTGGGGTGTCATCGCTGCGCAAGCACAAGTGACCATTTCTGCCACACAGGGTTTTGGTCCATTTCCGCAAGGCCAGACGCGGTCAAACACCTTCTCGATCGCGGGGCTCCAAACTGGTGTACGCCTTGATAGTGTGATGTTTCAGGTAACGACCGGTACGGGTACATCAACACAAACGTATGCCTACCAGCGATCGGCTTCGAATTCCTTTGTTGTAGACATGGCCATTCTGCCGTGGCAACCAACTCCACAGATCACGGCTGTAGCCTACTTGCGGAATCAATGGTCCGCATATTCAACAACGGTCTCGAAACAGATCCAGATCTCGGCTCCGATCATCAGCCTGACGTCAACAGACAATTTTGGACCTGTTATCGTGGGCAAGCCACATACGGCTACCTACACGGCTTCATCGTTGCCGGCAGGAACTACCCGTGTGACATTGACGATTACAGATCAAACGGGCCAAGTTGTTTCGCAGAAGGATACCACTGGAACGAACCTCACGTCTGCACGACTCAGTTATACTACGACGCTGTATCCTGGACAACTACGAGTTAATGCACTTGTACGTTATCCAACGGAACCAACGAATGGATACTTAGTGCAAAAGGTCATCACAGACTCCTTGATCCGTCCAACAGTACTTGCATCGCAAGGCTTCGGTCCTTTTAAACCGGCGGCTCATCTCTCGAACACCTTTATCGTTCAAGGCCTAGGACCTGGTTGTACAACCCTACAGTGGATTATTCAATACAAAACTCCAACCGGATACATTCGTCAGCCCCTTTCCCTTACCCGGGCCTATGATGCGGTAAAAGACTCCATGCACTTTGTGTATGACATGAGGAACGTGAGTCCCAATTCAACGTTGCGTGTCTTGGCCAAATATGGACCCGGTCAGTTCTTGACAGCAGAATCAGACTATCCGCTCAGCATGCCTACTTCGGTGAAGCCACCACGGTTCCGGATCAATGACTCCATTCCACTACGATACGGAGTCTCAAAGGCAGACACAATCGTTCTCGACAGTCTTCCTGCACGCATCACGAATGCGGTACTAACGCTCACCGACATCTATGGTCATACCATTACAACGAAGGCGTTTGATGCTCCTAATGGTTCCTACCTGGATTCAGCCTGGGTTGCCTTCAACGTAAACCAACTCCCGCCATCAACGGCAATGCTTCGTGCGGTGTTTACGAACGACATGAATGACGATAAGAGCGAATACGATTACGAGATCGAGGTTCGGGACACATCGAAGGCCTTTCTGTTCGCTGATTCCTGGGGTCCGTTCGTGCAGAGTGATTCTGCTACGATCACTCCCGGCGTCACATTCCTTAGACCGATTTCTGGCCCAGCGCCTAGCGCTGTGTTCGGACGATTCAGTGTGGTGGACACAACAAATCCGACCGTACCGATCGTTCGCTCACCCCTTCTTACAATGACGGGCATCACGAATGCAGATACCATGCTGTATTGGCCAGACAGCACGTATGTACCGGGTTCTTCCTCATACAGACGAGGTCTTGTTCGTACGGATGTGTTGCCTTTGACATCGATCGTTGTTTTTGAACGACTTGTTGTTCGTGGCACGGACACAACAGTTGAAAGCTCGGTCTCACATCCGATCATTATGCTTCCATCTCCCGGAACATTAACGTCGAACAAGGGATATGGCCCATTCATCGTCACCCGGCCTACACCTGTGACGTTCACAATGTCGAACCTCCCGGCTGGAGCCTCGATGGTTCGATTTGCAGTCTCTGGCACATCAGACATTACGCCGGTTGACCAGACTGAAGAGCTCATCCCAGAAGGAACAACAACAGTTGAATGGACGACAGACGTTGGCAACCTTCCCGTTAATGCACAGCTGTGGGTTTGGGTTGTCACGCCTACATCGTCAGATAACGGAACGTTGCTCCGACGAGCTCTCAATACAATTCCCGACACAATGTCTGTTCAGTTTACAGCTCGTGTTGATACAATTGCTCTTGACTGGAATGTGCAACAAAGCACGAACGTGATCACTGGTCCTAAGGCTTATACCACAGTGATGACGTTCTCAAAGATCCCGGCGCAGACAAAAACGATTCAGGTCTTGAGCATGAATGAACAAAGCGGGAATATGGATACCATGAGTGTCCAGATCCCGTCTACGATTGATTCAACGGAGACAAGCGTGCCGTATCGTTTGGGATACGATCCAAGTCTCACTGTTCAACAGTCCTTCTCATTCAGAGCATTCAATACGCAATCGTTCCAAGTTCGATACCTTTCAGATGGTGGGCCACGTGATGGCATCCGCTATACTCGCCCTGTAGTCATCAAGAAACCCAACCTTTCCTTTACAGCAAAGAAGATGGACGTTACGAAACGTCCGCCCGTTGTAGACCCAACACCGATCCGTCAGGGGTCTACCGATCTCGTTGACCTTGATGTTCGTTGGGCACCAAACGGAACAGCTTCCTTTACTACGGGGCTTGCCAGTGGCCTCAAAATCGACTCTGTGATCTTCCGCGCCCGCGACTGCTCCGGTCAGGTGGTTGACCATGGACGAGTTTCGCCGTCACCTGCACTACTCATGACAGGTGTGGCGGCAGACTCATCCTATGTGGTTACCAAGTTGCCACTTGCAGTTGCATCCGTGGAATTCACCTTGTTCTCCACATCGCTTACGTTCCCGAATGAAGGTGTGGTTGTATCAGCACCATTGAGCGTTATCCCGTATCCTCAGTTTCATGCGCTCTACGGATTCTCATATTCTACGTTTCGCGTTTTGGATACCACAACAGCTTCGCTTACGCAGCGATTCTATCTTACCAATGTTGATGGAATACAAGAGATTGATTCTACGAGATTCGTAGATCGCAATGGTGTTACACGGTACGTCTTTTCAACGCAGGTTCCGAACAACGACACGATCCATTTCCCTGGCTTCGACGTTAACACCCTCGATGCTAGTCTGGCTCCGTATACCATCGTTGGTTTGGTGCGCTCTGATCTCTGTAATGTTCAACGGGCATACACACAGACGCTAGCAACCTTTGAAATGCCACGAGTATTGGCAGATCCGCCACAACGCAACTGGGTGTATTCATCACTTGGGTGGGGACCGTTCAGACAGGGCCGTGCACCAACAACGATATTCCGTGCAAATTTCGATCCGGCACAGTTTATCACGAGTCGTTCTGGCGTGAGTGACGTTCTCCGTGTAAGTATCGCCGGAATCAATAAGGAGGGCCCGTTCCAAGAAGCCACTCCAGCTGTTTATACCTTTGATAGTTCCTCTGCCCTTCCTTCACATGTGAACGCTGGTGCGAGTGTGAACCTCAACGCGTATGACACGACATCTTCAATCGCACTCCACGTAGTCTGGATTAAGAATTCCTCTGCGGGAGCAACAACAGCCCTCGATAGGTACTACCCATTCCCGATCACCATGATCGAGTTTCCTGATCAGCCAATCGTGATGAACAAGACAGATTTTGAACAATCTGTACTTGCGGGCTCAACAAGTGCTCCTGTTATGCAGGACTCGTTGAAGTTCTCCATGACGGCCGCATCCATTGCAATCGACTCACTCACATTTGCCTACTACAATTCAGTTGGAACACGGCTCGATACGTTCCGCGTGACCCCAACGAACATCAATACGGTAGACACGACTTCCGTGTTTGCCTATGCACGCGATGTGGCTCAATTCAAATGGCCAGATATCGCACGCGATCAAGGCCATGTGGATATCCGTATCGGATATGTGTTCCAAACAGCAACGCGTCCAACAAAGATGCAATACACGGCGATCAATATTGAACCACATGCGGATTGGCTTAACGGAAGTGTTGCAACGCTCAACGGAACGGCAACACAAACTTCCGTTCCTATCAAGGTTGTGATTCCAATGCCATCGTCAACGTTTGGCGTTGTAATTCCATTGTTCAACAGCATTGTGTTTGGTATTCCGTTTGACGAATCAAACCGCCCCCTCAATGTTACAGTGGATGCCCTCTACAACCGCTCAACAAAGGGCTTCTCATTTGCAGGACCGGTTGATGAGCAGAATTGTCATTGGCCACCAACGATCACACTGTTTGGTGGTATCAACTTCTCGTACAATATCACAGCAGATGATGGATCGAAGTCTGGAGAGTTTGAAGCCATCCGTGCCTTTGAAGAATCTGACGGCATTCCACTTCGAGAACTTCGTGTGCGCGCTTTGTACTCATCGAGCTTTAGCGCTAATGGCGTGGGAATGATGTCATTCATCAACGAGATGGCCAAGGTGATCGGCGATATTGTCGGTGACGCTGAGGACGAAGAGACCGGTGGAGTTGTAGAACTCAAGCCGATCTTTTCTCTTGGAGGGGGCACACAGCAGATTTCCGTTGTGAATCTCGCCACCAATGAGTCGGGAGCTCTGCAGAACACAAGTTCTGTTCCTAGCGTCAATGATCCTGAAGCTGCCAACCTCATGCCGTCAAGTCAAGCTGTCGGTATAAATGTGTCCGGTGGCGGTGGACTTGAACTGAGCTTCATTAAGGGGCTTGCCGGAATCAGTGCATCGATCTCCGTGAATGACCTGATTGCAACTGGCGAAGTCTACAAAGGCATCGTTAACAACGTGTCGAGGCAATACTATGTACCAACATTGAACCCTAGTGTGTGGTTCACGTTGGAGCTCTCTCTGCTTTGGGGATTGATCAAGCTCGATCTCTTCAAGGGACGGCTCTATTCATGGACGTCTCCATATACCATGCCATCGTTCCCGATCTACAGCGAGAGTTGGGAATCGATCTTCAAACCAACGTTTAAGAGGGAAACCGGAGATCGCCCACAGGTTGCTGAACCAATCGCTGAATTGCCGGCGGAGACTCCGTATTACCGTCCTAGTCCGTCGCTTGCTGCCAATGACAGTACAATGGTATCTGTGTGGGTAGAACATGCAGAGCTCGACAATTCCGGCACGCTCGTCATTGGGACTCTTGATCGCACCTCGCATCAATTCTCGCGGACAGGAACCATTGCGCGTAATCGTAACGGTATACATGATCCATCCGTAACTCTTGTTGGAAATGCAGGGGATGCAATTGTCGCGTGGACTCAAAATGATAGAAATGCCGGCGAAGTTGCGAATGATGCTCCAGTTGCATCGTTGCTACGCTCGGAGAATGTCCACGTGGCGTTCTATGATGCATCGACAGGTGGCGTAACGGGCAGCTTTAAGGTAGCCGATCAATCCGGCAACCGAATGGATGGGAACGTAAGTGTAGCTGTGGCACCAGATGGTAGCAATGCCATGGTTGTCTGGGCAAGTATGGAGCCTTCGGCCAATTCCACAGATATCACCGGTGTACGGCTCTTCAAAGTAGATGGAAGATGGGAAATAGGCGATCCGCGAATCATAGCCACAACGCCTGGGTTGGATCGTGATCTATCGATTGGTACCCTAGCGGATGGCACGTATCTCATTTCATGGATCAGCGAGAACGTTCAGACTGGCGCTACAGACGCTCGTTATGTAACAAGCACTGAAACGGCCTGGTCCGCACCAGCGGTTGTTTCCAGCTCCGATGGACTGAATGCGATCACTGACATCGACATGTCTGTTGCCGGAAATCGTGCAATCATGTTGGTTGCAAAACATGAGATCATGGACACCCTGGAGACAGAACGTTCACTATCGTCATATGTGTACGAAGCAGGTTCGTGGTCACAGCCGGCTGTAGTAGATCTAGGCGACAACAAGGGGTATGTGCGTCATCTCGACGTATCGTTGAATGCAGAAGGTGAGCTTTTTGCAGCACTCGACCTCTATGACAGAACATCGCCATCATCTGGTCAACGAAGCTTCATCACGCTCACTGGAACGTCTCCATCAGCCCCTTCATCATGGAAACGTGACCGAGATAATCCAGTAGTTGTAGATCGAGCTCACGCATCGTGGCATATGCGATCCGTGATAGGCCCCGATAACACCTATTACACCATCGGCCAGGAGCTTGATACAATTGCGGGCAACACGCAGGTGTATCGCAATGGAATTCAAGTGGGACCGCAGCGACTTAATATGGTCCTGCGCGCACTTCGCCAAAATGCGAATGGGGATCTGGTTGAACGTCGGTTCGGTGGTCAACCTACCTCGGTAGATGAGAGTGAAGCAGATCGTATTGAGCGTGACCTACGTTATCGCCCATATCTACTCGATCCAGCTCCAAACCCAGCACGTGAGGCAACTCTTGTCCCTGTTGCTGTGCAGCTTCCATCTCATATCAGTGTAGTGCTCAAGGATGCTGTTGGTCGGACAGTGGCAACAGTGTTTGATGGCCAACTCGACAAGGGTATCCATGGTCTGACGATTTCCGTGGATACACTACCTTCGGGTAC
>DATGWS010000364.1:0-9003 GCA_035299365.1 Candidatus Didemnitutus sp. | reverse complement strand
AGGCCTAAGCGTTGCCGTTAGGGGCGAAATAAACGGCGGCACCATCACAGATGGTGTCGCCGTTTTCCGTACTGGCGAACGTCACCCCGAGCGGAGCCTGTCCTGCCGAAGGGAGGATCGAGGGGGCGGGGGAAGATCACTCATAACTAACATTTAGCCGATACACGAAATAGCATTCAGCCGATTCTAATTGCAACTGAGCAGTCTATCTTCTGGATGTGGATTTGCTAAACCCAATTCAAGAGAGCAGATCCCCAGATTTGCAATGGCCGAGGCGAGAGCACGATAGGGCGCTCGCCACCCCGAGCGGAGCATGTCCTGCCGAAGGGAGGATCGAGGGGAGTGCAAGAACTCTCCCCCCAGCCCCCTCCCTCACGCTTCGCTAGGGAGGGGGTGCCGGAGCGTGAGAGTGGTAATGATGTCATTGCGTCATGGTTGTGGTATCACCTTCATTGCAGCACCACTTTCTGCGTGCACAACATCGCACCACGCTCGATCATGAGAGAAAGGAAGTACGAGCCGCGTGCCAAATCCTTACTGAGTGTGATGCTGTATTCTGATTCGCTATTCCGCTCGCTGATATCGATTGATCCTCCTGTGATCTGTTCGCCGCTCATCGAGGCTAAAGCCCAACTTATTGCGATTCCTGTAGTAGAACAGCGCACGCGCACCTCGCCAGTGGTTGGATTGGGGAATATGATGTCAGCGCCTTCCGTAACTACGTCGGGAGCAGATGTTGGAGACACCATCGAGGACGCACGGAGTCCAGTCAGCCCGCTAGCGAATGCGATTTGAAGATCTGGTGTAGAAACACTGCCATAGCTTTCTGTCCAGCTATCACCGAGATTGATACAGTCGTTACACGGCTTGGCGTATGGCAACGAATCACCTACGTTATATAGCACTCCATTTGACAACCAGTCAGTAGGTACATTCTTTGAGTCTCGAATGGCGAATAGCTTGGTTGCATCCTTTGACCACTGATGAATAGTGAAATCCCAATCATTAAGTCCTGACAAATCGCCATTGATCCTCCAGATCAAAGTATCGTTTGCCAGTGCATAGACGCTTGCGCGCGGTCCACCGAGGATGATATGGTTGGTCAGGGTATTCTTTCCTCCATAACCTGATATCATAACATACGCGCCGTCGGATGACAACGTACCGCGGCCATACTCTTGCAGTTGTCGAGGCTTAAATGGCTGTTCAGACAGGCTCAAAAGGGACACGCAGTTAGCAAATTCACTTGCCTCGCCATCAATGTAACCGTGGGTTGTATATACCATCATCAGCTCTGCATCGTCAAAATCTGTACCGCCTGTGCTGCCATTAGCCAATACATTCATCGTGCCTTTCTCCATATCATGAAGACGGATTCCACTCGAATACAGATTTCCTGGATTGGGAACAACAACGTACCTGCCAGATGGTGATACCTTGATGCGGAAGATCCTCCATTCCTGCGACATACCTACATACAAGCTGTCCATCAAGATCCGCTTTGACGGATACTCCATGAGGACAACCTTACAATTGTCATCATTTCGTACGGTGATTGCTATTAGGCCACCATCATGTGAACACGACAGATCGCTCACGATGGTCAGTGGTCTTACTCCGGGCAATAGCGCCCAGTCAGAAGTCCAAATGGTGTCAAGGACTTCCCCAGTCGTACCCTTCACGACAAATATCTTACTGCCTGTGCACCCTCCGAAAACCAAGTCGGTCTCAGGAGCATAGTCAATTGCACCTGTAGGGTTTGCGTCTTGGTACTCAATCTTCCACAACACCTGCCCTACCACAGGCAGCGTTTGAGCGTAGAGATGGGATTGGCACGTGAAGATCCCTCCAATGAACAGGATCGACGAAGAAAGAAGTGCCGCTAACGATGGCCGCAACGCGATTTTGTAAGACAACATGAAGCACTTGACTGTAATTGATGTAGTGCAATTTTCGTCAACTACGACCCTTTGTCTACCTTGACAAAACCTTATATGAAGGTGTGTCTTTTCTGCGCTCGGCATGACGAGTTATCCTTCAGTCTCCAGAGTCATTCATCCGGTGGCTCGTCACGTAATCAATGATCGACGATCGTGTAAAGGAATATCGGTTTTCGAATGTAGGTGGTAGTGCCTCGCCGATACAATAGAGGAGCGAAGGATCGAAGTTTAGGAATTGAAGCTCTCCATACCAAATCGAGAGAGGGTAAAGCGTATAGGGGAATTTGTTCGTTACGACAATTGTCAGCGTGTCGTCTTCGGTGTTTACAAGCGTTGCCGTTGTCGCGTTGTCATTGACACCGAACCTAAGCTCTCGTCTGTCGACGTCCGCAACAAACGGGACGGCGGAGTCCACGGAAAAAAGCTCACGAGATCTTGTCGAGATCAAATCAAACCGCGAACGTTGCCCAGGGTCATTATCGTAATCTTTGGGTTTACGTTCAGCAAGAAAGGAGTCGACGTCTACTTTGGTGATGCCAAGATCGCGTGTAGATATCTGCCTATATGGATCCTCATTAAAGCGAACGAGACCAGCCCGGAGCTCGGCAATAGGTATCGTATCGGCGTAGAAGATCTTTCGCTTACTGTTCGTCCACCATCTGCTAACGAGATCTCCCGATGCGAAACGGTGATATTCAATCTTTGAATCAGCCGTCGGTCCAAAACATGATGAATAGCGAACCTGCACAATAAGAGTTTTGATGTCGTGGTTTAGAAACGAAGTGATGGGCAGTTGATGTGTGTATGCTGATACCTTCCATGTTCGCAGATTGATCTGTTGATGTCCAATCCATGAATTCATGACGATCGTGCTATCGTTGAGCAACTGTGGTTTCCACATGTCTTCTTGCAGGGTCACCTTTCGTTGCCATGTTGAATCGGAACCGCTTTGGCTGAAGTACACGCAGTCATAGCCGAACCCAACGTATCCACCTTGCACCTTCATGGCTTGACGAGGGGTCGCTGCCTTATTCTCGGCACTCAACATAACAACCTTCGTCAAATGCCCGTTTGCAACATGCCATAGTGTGTTGTAGATGAGAACGGCAACGTCTCGACCGTCGATGATGACCGGGTCCAAGACACGTATGAAGTTATGCGTAGCCAACGTGTCATACTCACGAGGCGAATGGAGGGCAAGGATCGCCCCTTCTTCTGTAACCCCAATGGCACGCCGATTAGCTCGGTCGAATGCCAATCGAAGAATCGTTGGCGTCAATGTGTGCCAGACCGTGTCTGATGCACTACAGTAGGATATACGGTCCGGTCTCGTGACGTATACAACATCGTTGAAAAGAAGAACCTCTGGGATGCGGAGTGGTTTTTTCCGGGTATAGCGAACGTTGTGATAGTTCGTTATCGGGGCAGGCATCGAGCGACTCGTCTTCCAATTGTCTGCTGTGATCGCCACCATGTTGTGTGTGGTGAGTGCTACACCCTTTAGTGAGTCAAGCATCATGATCGACGACATAAGCCCGGAGTCGGGAGGTGAGGATCTCAGTACGGTCCAGCTCCAACCCTTGTCTGTGGAATGAACCAGATCTCCATTTGTGCAGGCGGCCCAGATGCGTCCTTTTGTATCCGCAGTGACACTCGCCACGATTCTATCGTGCGGTAGGCGGATCATCTCCCAACTTCTTCCACGGTCCTTGGAGCGAAGGAGCATCATTCGATTCGCTTTCAGTTCGTCATAGCCTTCGCGTTGAGAAACAACAAGAAAAGAGTCTGTCACTGACACAAACTCCATGGCGCCTTCCCAGGATCTAGAACGAAGAATATCGCTGTACCACGGCGCCCGAACAAGAGACACAAATGTCCATTCATCTCGCATTGAAGGGGCAGTATAGAGCGCGCCCCGATCCGTCAACATCCAAACCACGTTAGCATCACTCTCAGAGCCGGAGAAACTGGTTGGGTAAACGAACAGCTCTCCGCGCATGTCTTGCCCCCTTATCGAGATGGTAAGGAGTAAGAACGTGATCGTCAGAATCACATACGTTGAACGTTGGATAGGCATAAATGGGGTTGAATGAATATATTGAATACATCACGGTTATCACTGTCCATTGTTGAACCAATGACCCTCGCTATGTACACAACATCCAGACGAATATCGATTCTCATTTCGCTTGTTATGATTCTCTCGTCATGCAGCAAGGAAGACCCTTCGGCGCCGATCACCTTTGTTCAGCCAAAGGAAGGAAGTACCTACACCTACGATAAATACGCCACCGATACGTTGGAAGCATTGCCTATAGCCTCTTCACGAGACACAACGGTAGCCACCTTCATACAGGTAGGGAAGTCTTTGTTCGGCAAGACGAACGTGTCGATGATCATCACAGAAGATAGAAACGGTGTTGACACCAACTATATGAACTATGAGGCAAATGGTGACGTCAGCATGGGCTTTGACCCAGGCAGTGGACAAATGAAATGGCTAACGATCCCGATCACTAGCCGGGTATCACAATCGTTCTCTTTTACCGACACCGTTGTTGATGGGAGTGATACAGCATATCGAACAGTGACATGGTCAGTGACATATCTTGCAACGGAATCGATGATTGTAAAGGGGCAAACCTTGAGCGTTGTAAAGTGTCGGAATGTTGTAACATTCGAAGTTGCGGTTGTTGGATCATCAACGATCAGTAGCACACTCACTTCATATGGCTATTATGCTCCATCGCTCGGTTACATCGTCAAGACCGATGTACCGGTACAATACAGCCCCTTTGATAGAACGAATGAACCAGGAGAGGTAACTATGCTCATCGACTATGAGCTCAAGTAGAGGCATGCACGTGGTTGCGGCAAGAGGTGCTCAAAATTGTATATTTCGTAGTTGATGGTAGCTGAAGAGTCAATACTCCTGGAGGGGAAGGATGATCCGCTTCGTGATAGTTGTTATCGTTGCTCTCATAGCATACACGGCGGCCATGGCACACGATACCCTTCGATGGAGGGGGCCAAGCAGTAGACCAATCGAGTATCCCATTGTAACCTCGTGTTGGGGTGAGGATGAGGACTATCGCAATTCGGCTCAGCTGAACAATCGTCTCGTTGTTCAAGTACACAATGTGAAGGCCTTGCTTGAGCAGGTGATACTTCCGTCGAACATTGCCTTGGTGTTGGATAACGTGACGCTTGATGGCATCCGTGCGTATAGCGTTAACCGTTACACAGGAGAAGTGCGATTCATGTTGTCGATGAACGAGTTCAACGAAGTCAACAACAATGCCTGGGCTATGGTTGTCGGCAATCCACGGTCGTTTGAGCGTAAGGTATCGGTGACGGTGGCCGACGCAACCACCGGTAGACAGTATGCCACAGCGGTGAGTAAGAATCACGTTATCAAGGACGGCGTTATCCAGCGTGACAACAGTGGAAACGGATACTCTCTCAATCTGCACGTGATCCGTCCGCTCAGACTCGGTTTTGCTGTTGGGCTTACGTTGCTCATCCTCGTTCTCTTCTATATCTCCTGTACCCGCACCGGCATGCTCCGCGCTTCAACAGCCAAATATTCCGATGGAAGAGTAAATGTGAATGCCCCCTTCAGTCTTGCGTATGTTCAGATGGCATTCTGGTATGTGGTTGTTGTTGCATCATCGATCTTCTTATGGCTCGTTACGGATGTACTCGTGCCCTTCCCGCCGTCGGTTCTTGGAGTTCTTGGTGTTGCTACGATTACGGGGCTTACTGCAGCGGCCTATGACGCAAAGGTGGACAGAAAGCTGTTGAGCATAGACAGGGATTCTCCCGAGGTGTATAAGCAGAGTCAAGGTTTTGTCAAGGACATCGTCCGCGACAACACCGGAACCGCTTCCCTCGCCCGTGTACAGATGCTTGTATGGACCATTCTTTTTGGTTTGTACTATCTCACCAAGGTCTACCAATCCATAACCATTCCCGACATCGACGATTCCATGCTCGTTTTGATGGGTCTTACCTCAAGCGCATACGTTGGCAGCAAACTCGCAGACCCGGGGGCAGTGAAAGTGTAGGCGAATAGGAAGGCGTCGCCTGTCCTGCCGAAGGGAGGATCGAGTAGGTCCCGCGTCGCTCCGCTTCTCGGGATGACGCGTTCATGTGGTCATGATAGGAGAAGAAGCACGAGTGCCATCACAGATTGTGTTGCAGTTCAACGAGACCAGCCGGGTTTCAATGAAAGAGGGGGAGATCAGTGAGCTAAGGCTCAATGGCGAACCTACATGGTCACCTGAAAGGTCACCTACAAGGTCGCATGAAACGCTGTGATCCCGTTGGGACTCGGAAGAATTCCCGCAATCGCTTACTGTAAAGCCCCTTCCATTTACTGACGCTCGTTTACTGACGCCGATACTGACGGTATTTGACCCTATTCGGGGCTTCGAACCTAATACCAGTTAAGGGTAAAAGATACATGGAAACAGTGGTCACTTTGAGCAACTAAATCCTCACCTATTTGGCCGTTATGTTCAGTGGAACATAGATCTTATCAGCGCAATCGTATGTTGTAAGTATCTATTCGCTAAATCTCGATAATCGGTGGTTATTGCAAAGCGGATCTTGGTAGCAACTTCAAGCGGAGTTACTAGGTAAGCTCAACCGAGAGGAGGATGTATCATGTGGAATCGGAACAAGACCAAGAGATATCCACAGAAGTGGACAACTAAATGTCGTCATTAGCTTGCATATGTTTGGAAAAGTGCTAAGTGGGGGGTAAATAGCGTACGTACTTCTACGTTTTCGGGCGTCTTGATCGGTGCAAGCATTGGAGGCCTACATTGCAATGGCATTGCTCAACAACTCATGAGGTCGTGGTGGTACAGTACCAATAATTCTTAACCATATTGCAGTGGAGACTCCATGCGATGCGTTAATCGGTGCCTTAGCGCCACCTTCACGAGCACGGCCACTAACAGCCGTGCAACAATACGATGTACGGCAACCATAATGGTTACCATGATGATGATGGCTCTGTTGGGTCTATCAGCAACGGAGGTGCGAGCGAATGACTCGTGCAATTGCCAGTCGAATGCAACGCGGAATGTTACGTTCTGTATTGATGGTACCAATTACACAGCAGATGTCAGTTTTTGTGAACTGAACTTTACTGCCCCTTTGCCTTTAGGTGATTGTAGCACGACACTTCGTCAGGACAGAAAGTCCACGCTTCGCAAAATCTGTTTTATTGGTGCACAGCCTATAGGGTATACTGATGCGCAGATTATTGGCTATTTGTTGTGCCATATTCTGAACACTGCTTGCAATGTGCCAAACGAGTTTGGATTCATCGTTCCAGGGCCGCCAGTCGGTGTATATTGTTGGGAAATCAAGGTTCCCAAGTGTACGATGCGCGACAATGGATGTATAGTTCCCTGTGGAGATTGTAAGTATTGCATTCATGCTTTTGACTGGGTTAAATCCGGGGGTGTATGCACACCACGTTTGCATAAGGTTTGCAATGGCCCTGATTGCTTAGGCACTGGTTGCAATCAGAACGACGGTTGCCCCGAGCTACTTTGTTGTCCATAGTGTTTGTAGCCTGCATGCAAGGAAACTTCCATGCATGCAGGCACTATATTTCTGTGTGAAATCACAGATCGATTTACTGATTTGCAGCGCGTTATTGAGTCAACGAGTTATATGGAGGTCAGGCAGCATGAATGTTAGTCAGTTCAAGCGTTGTTCCATCAGAAGCGGCAGCACAGCGCTTCTCTTGCCGGTTGCAATCGCTCTATTCTACGTCATAACGATAGTAGGTAGCAGTAAAGCATTGGCTCAACATGCAGATACTTTGCTGGTGACCTCACGAACTGCTTTTCTTGGAGTAGGTGGCACACTCCAAGAGCCAATAGCTTTGGATGATAGTGGACTGATATTGGCTTTCTTTCAAAAACGCGGATTGTGTGCGTTAAACATTCGTGACCTATCGGCCGAATGGTTACCTACAAACCCTAGTCTCGCCAACATGGACTATTTCTTTCCAGCCGCCTCCGATGGAGGTGTTGTAGCCCGATTGCGGTCTGATCTGCTAGGGTACTGTGTGGAGGTAGATTCAAAGATCTCGGTAAAAGTCAAAACGCCAACTGAAATCGTCCATGCCTATGGCTACCGACAACACTACACTCCATTGTTGGGAGAAACAGACTGGCGTTTATCGCACGACCTTGGAGAAACGTTCTTTACGATTGAACCAGAACAGGTAAGATTGGTGGAATATGAAGATCTCATCCTTGGCGACAGCACACTATTGTTCGAATCACTCACAAATCGACAAATGTACGCTTGGTTGGCCGCCTCGAGCCCCCGCCTTATGGTAACGCCCTTTACATTGAACAGTAGCTCAACCACGCGCATGTCCGCTCGCAGTGCACCGCTGACAATCTATACTATTGTTCGACCAGAGCGGAATAGTCGACTTTGGCAACTCGCCACAGGACTGCTGGGAGATACAACGTTGTCCGTGATTGACACGTTGCTAGTTGATGGTACGAAACGTGGACTGCGCGCACATATCGTAAGCAACATGTGGGCCGACAGTGTGTTCTATGCAGACTCGGCTGGCTGGCAGTGTATCGTTACACCAACGGGAAGTTATCCCGTTGACTGCCCCATACCTGTAGACGAGATACGAGCTGAGCGCGAGTGGTTGTATGTGTTTTCATATGGCTCAGATTCAACGCGGATAGCCTTTACCAGCAGATCGCAATACCCAATATGGACCACTTGGTCTGTGCATTCAGACTTTCGCCGACAGCGTCATGAAATTCATCCCCTTGCCATTGAACTCTTTGGGCCTCATGGATTCTCTATGTCTCGTGGAAGCAGTAACTCAACGATTTCTTCACCCATGTATCCGTATCCTTTGGCACTGGGTGCCATTCTCTCGTCATTGGAAAACCTTCAACAACAGCGTATGCTTGGAACGTGGGTCGATGAGTCCGGTCTGCCAATGGCCTTGGATGATTTCGGACGCGTTTTGCGGCGAGAAGTAACCCACCCAAACAAACCAACC
>DATGWS010000363.1:0-5330 GCA_035299365.1 Candidatus Didemnitutus sp. | reverse complement strand
ATCCCGCGCCGCTTCGCTCTGAGATCCCGCGCCGCTTCGCTCTGAGATCCCGCGCCGCTTCGCTCTGCGGGATGACGCCAACGCTTCTCGTTCATGATGATTACTGGTCGCAGCGTCATCCCGAGCGAAGCGAGGGACCTCGTATTCATACGGTGAACGAGTTACGTCCGTATCTTTGCCAGCCGATGGAGAACCTATGAGCACATTTGTTGTCAGCACAGAGATCGACGGAAAAGACCGCAGCGTAGAGATCGATGCGGACGGTACATCTCTGAGCAACGGGACCAGGGTCTACCTTGCCCCTACGGAACACCCACACGTCTGGCATTGGATAGACGGTTCATCACGAGTACCGGTACACATCACCAGCGATGGAATGTCTGGTGTCACTGTTACTATACGCGGCTATTCCTATGCTGCCAGTGTCCTACCCGGACGCCACAACGAACTTCTTGCCATTCTGAAGTCATCCCCTTCTCAGAAACAACGCGTTACGCGCATCCCCGCACCGATGCCCGGCCTTCTTAAAGCCGTCCTCACAACAGAGGGAGCAACCGTTCGCAAGGGAGATACCCTCTTTACGCTCGAAGCAATGAAGATGGAAAATGCCATCAAAACCCCCGTAGCCGGCACCGTTCGCCAACTCACAACAAACGTGGGCACCGCCTTCGAAAAAGGAACCCTGTTGTGCGTAATCGAGCCTTTGGCTTTGTAAGCGGCTTGTTCAAGCGCCTTTACAAGGGAAGATTCGCTGTTTACTGTTCGCTGTTCACTCTTCGCTGTTCTGCATTAACAACGTTTGCCAGGCTTCTTCAACCTTTCCTTGCGCTATGAACACCTGTGCAATACGATGAAGTTCTGTGACGTTCGATCGGTTGCCAGTTTGTAGCCAGGCGTAGAGAGCGTTTTTCGGGCGAAACATTGCGAGCTCGATCTCGAGCGAATCTGCCACTATGGCGTCATCGAACTGCAGGAAGGCTGGATCTACGGCCGGTAGTGTATGTACATAAGCAAGACGCGCAAGATCGTTCCCTGTTAGCACTGAACTCGTACGGATGTGTTCAGGGAGACCATCCATACCGATTGGTATGTGAGGGGGCTGAGTAGCCTCAAAGATGTCTTGCGTTCTGGTATAGTAGGCTCCGCCCATACGTCCCACCAGATCAAGCGCGCGAGGATCCACTTTTTCGTTGCGCATTACGCTATCCGCAACATGGAAGGCCACCACCTCCAACAGCATCAGATTCCCATTTCCGCCGATATCTCTCCGGAGTTCGATGTTCTCCATCAGGATACACTCCATACTGTACGGAGATTCCGCCACACTGGGAGGGGACACCTTCACAGATTCTCTTTTGGTAAAACCTGCCTTGAGGTATTCATCTACCTCATTAGGGTAGTCAGCGGCTGTGAGGTTCATGGCATGGACCATGGAATGCGACACAGCGCTGATGGTGCACTCCCGGGTGGCCAAAATGTTCAACCACGTATGTTTTGCCCTTCCGGTCTTTGCTGCAATGGCAGGCCCAATCGCTACGATCGGCGGGTTCGATGCATACGCATTAAAGAACGAGAAGGGGCTCAGGTTCACGTTCCCTTCGGCATCAACAGAGGTTACAAAGGCAATGGGGCGAGGGGAGACGCCACTCAGGAGCAGCTGATGTCTATCTCGATGGGACAGGTCGCTAGGCAGGATGGTTCGCATCCCGCAAGTTCGGTCTTTCCGATCATCACCGCAAATGTTGGCTGTGGCTGGGGGTTACGTGTATATTTGCCTCTCGCTAACACGTAGCAACAATCGTTGTAAGGAGTTTCATGTTTCAGAGCATTCGGACCAGTTGGGCCGCAAGCAGCATCATAGCGATGTCCATCATCGCACTCGTGTTCACAACCGGCTGCGGACGTAGGGCTCAGCAGAGCACTACTGCAGAGATCAAGAATGTTTGGAAGAAGTATGATACTCCAGCTGGGGCAGATCCCAGTGTTGCCGACACCCTAGGTGGTGCCGGATTTGAAAAGGTTTCCGAAGCACTCGGATTCGAAACCTATGTGGTAAAGCCTGAAGACGAAAAGTACTTCGGTGATTCAAGAGCAACCAAGGGTGGAGAGATTACCATTGGTGAAATGACGTTCCCAACAACCTTCCGTCCAGAAGGCCAGGGTTCATCCATGGTGGTGAATACGGAGATCAAGGGCTACATCTACGAGACCCTGCTCGGACAACATCCGATCACCCGCGAGTACATGCCAAGCTTGGCATCTCACTGGAAGATCAGCCCCGACAAGAAAACGTTTACCTTCCGCATCGATCCCAACGCTCGTTGGTCCGATGGCAAGCCCGTGGTTGCCCAGGATGTAGTCTCTACATGGAAGATCATGGTTGATCCGGGTATCCTTGAGCCATCAGCAAACCTTGTTTATGACAAGTTTGAACAGCCAGTGGCTTTGAGCAAATATCTCGTGCAAGTTCAATGCAAGTCTGTGAACTTCCGAAATCTGCTTTACTTCGGTAACTCCATGATCATCTATCCAGATCATGAGATCGGCAATATCACAGGCAAGGAGTTCCTCGACAAGTATAACTTCAATATGCCTGCCGGAACAGGTCCGTATTACCTTAACGAAAAAGACATCAAGGCAGGCAATGGATGGCGTCTTACCCGTAGGCCTGACTATTGGGCTAAAGACTATTCAACATCCAAATACACAGCGAATTTTGACTACGTGAACTACCTCGTGGTGAAAGACAACGCAAACCTTCTCTATGAGAAGTTCAAGGGCGGAGAGATTGATCTCTTCCGTTTCAGCATGGCTACAACCGAGAAGTGGATCAAGGATACGGACTACGAAGCAATCAAAAATGGTTGGGTCCGCAGATATCGCTTCTACAATAACGGACCAATGGGCACCCAAGGCCTTACGTTTAACATGCGAAAAGCCCCGTTCGACGACATTCGCGTTCGTAAGGCCTTCATGATGGTCTATCCACGTGAGACGATCGTGGAGAAACTGCTCTACAATGAATATGAGACGTATGACACGGACTATCCAAACACGCCATATGCCAGCAAGACCAATCCGAAGATGGTCTATGATCCGGCAGCAGCTGCCAAACTACTTGCAGAGGCAGGTTGGACGTCCCGCAACAGCAATGGAATCTTGGTGAAGAATGGAAAACCATTTGTCATCGAAATGGCGATATCCAAACTCGAAGAACGCTGGCTTACACCATATCAACAAGAGTTAAAGAACATTGGTGTTGACCTCCGGTTAAAGCTCATGGACTGGAACTCGATCATCAAGAATATTGACGAGCGTAATTTCCAGCTCTTCGCCTATGGCTATTCGGGACTTGTGACTCCAAATCCCGAGACATCGCTTCAAGGATCACTTGCCGATAAGAACGATAACAATAACGTTCAAGGCTTTAAGAACGCCCGTGTTGATGAACTACTTCCGATCTATGACACAACATTCAGCGTTGCTGAACAGATCAAGATCATCAACGAGATCGACAAGATCACCTATGATTACTACATGAAGAGCCATTGGTGGAATCCAAAAGGTATTCGTCTAGCAGTATGGGATAAGTTTGGTATGCCCGAGTATGGGATCAGCCGATACACACAACTCAGCTACGTCTATGGCACAGCCGGACTTCTGTGGTGGTATGACGGCGAAAAGGCGTCCGCACTTGCCGAAGCAAAGAAGAGTAAGAAAGATCTTGGCGGAAACAAGAACATCATCGAGTTCACGTTCTGGCGCGATTTCAACGAGTCGAGATAAGAACGACCAATGCTGCAATACATCATTCGACGAATTCTGCTCGCCATACCGACGTTCTTTGGAGCGACGATCGTGGTCTTCTTCATCGTTCAGTTCGCCCCGGGCGGACCGTATGAACAGCAACTCAATGCTCTTCGTAAGGGGCAAGGGGCCGAGGGTGGAGGGTCTGCTCTCGGTGCCGAGAACATGTCCATTCCTCCAAGTCAACTCGAGGCACTGCAACGGTATTATCAAGTAAACGAACCGATTTGGAAGCGTTACCTCATGTGGCTTGGACTCATACCACGTCCGGTCAACGACTATCTTGCCGTCCTTGATACACCGCAGAATGTGGGCAACAATTTCCGTGTGATCGTTAAAAAGGACGCCTCTGGACAGTTAGCTGTCTATCAGGCGAGTGATGGAGCCCCGTTATCTGGGTGGTATGTAGATCCATCAATGAAGGAAAACAGCGTCTGGGTCTACCAGCGCGGTATATCTGGGATCTTCACACTTGATTTCGGTAGATCAGAGCGATATCGCAAGCCGGTGTTTGAGCTCATCTCTGAGCGACTCCCGGTCTCGATGCAGTTCGGACTGATCAGTTTTGTGATCACGTACGTTGTGTGCTTCTACCTCGGAACACAAAAGGCACTGCGTCACGGCAGTAAGTTCGATGTGATCTCTTCAAGCATGGTCTTCATCGCATTTTCCATCCCAGGATGGGCCCTTGGTGCCGTTCTTCTTGTTCTGCTGGGAGGGGGCTCTGCACTTGCCTGGTTCCCAACCGGTGGTTTCCAATCGAATGATTACGAGTCCATCTCGGCATTTGAGAAGATCGCAGACCGAGCGCTGTACTTTGTCCTTCCTACCATTGCCTATACGCTTGGTGGTTTTGCATCGATCACGCTCTTGATGAAGAACTCCTTGCTCGATACACTCGGGCAGGACTTCGTTCGCACCGCCTATGCAAAGGGGCTCCGAGAAAACCGTGTGATCTGGATGCATGCAATGCGTAACTCCGTCATTCCGCTTGTTGCCTCCATCGGTGGAATCATCGGCATTTTCTTGGCAGGGAACTACCTTGTGGAGTATGCATTCAACATCGATGGTATAGGTCGACTTTCCTTTGAAGCCATTGGGGCACGCGATCAAAGTGTGTTCTTCGCCTTTGCCGTGATCTCGATCATCATCACGCTTGTAGGGTCGATCATCTCCGACTTCATGCTTGCGCTTGTCGATCCACGAATCCGATTCTCCTGATCCTATGTCAAAAGAAACCACAACAACGAAATCGTTGTCGATCAATCAACGTAGATGGAAGAAGTTCAAAGGAATGCGTCGAGGATATTACTCGATGATCATTCTGCTGGCTGCGTATGCGCTTTCATTCTTCCTGCCGTTGATGGTGAATAATAAGGCACTCATCGTTAGTTATAACGGCGAGTGGTCTTCACCGGCAGCACGCGATTTCTTTGCTTCCTTACCGCTCATCGGCGGGCTTGCTCCGTCAAGCTTTGACCCGGCTGAGAAATACGGTGAGGTTGGCAATCAAGCTGAGGCCA
>DATGWS010000362.1:0-2755 GCA_035299365.1 Candidatus Didemnitutus sp. | reverse complement strand
TCCAACCAGTTTGCTCACATCAACGTTGACACACGTGGCGGGATCTGGGTAGCAACCGAGGTAGACCCTCCAAGAACCGGTCAAGGTGTGAGCTATTTCGACGGGACCGATTGGATCAATATCAATACAACCACACAGCCCCTTCTTCGATCGAATGCCTGTTACCGCGTGTCTTCCCTACCTGATGGATCTACATGGATCGGCACGTGGGGTGGAGGAACGTTGCGTTGCACACCAACGGATACGGGTGTGGTCTATGAAAAATTCGATCAGAATAACTCCACGTTAACGGGCATACCTGCCGATCCAAATTACGTGCTTGTTGCTGAGGTGGCACAGGACAGGTCGGGGCGCACATGGCTGCTCAATGAACAAACGGCAGATAGGCTCCTCTCAAAAGTCGAGAATGCAACATGGTCATGGTCACCTAATTGTAGTGACCCACGTAGCAACATCTTTCGGACCGTAACCATTGATCTCAACGGCACGGTTTGGGCCGGAAGTCCGAACGGAAGTGGTGTAGTTGCCTACAACGACAGGCTCACTGATGAGACAGACGATGATATCTGCAACGTAATCCGATCCAGCAACACACAATTGCCGGACAATGCCGTGAGTTGCGTCCGCGCCGATAAGTCCGGTGCAATCTGGATGGGCACATCAAAGGGTGTTGCCGTGATCTCTTCCCCTAGTACACTATCGAACACGAGCGTACCCTTTGTTCGCCGGATATCCGCCCTGACCAATGCTGTTGTTACCGATATCCATGTTGATGCGTTGAACTACAAATGGATCGCAACCACAGGCGGTGTGTTTGTCTTGAATGAGGACGGGACTGAGGTGATCTCTACGATCACAAAGTCCAATACCCCACTCCTTGATGATAATATCCGCACGGTAGCCGTTGACGAAACAACCGGTCTTGCTTACTTCGGAACCACAAACGGCTGTAGCGTTGCACAGACCTCTTCAATGCGTCCGCTCGATGACTTCAGCATCCAATGTTACCCACAACCCTTTGCTCCGTCAAAGGATGTGCAGGTTGTGATTGACGGACTTGCCCCGGATGCAGACATACGCATCATGACCAATGGTGGACTGCTTGTCTCCGCCATTCAGTCGCGCGGACGTCAGGCCTTGTGGGACGGACGTGATGTAAACGGCAACATCGTTGCCCCGGGCGTCTACCTTGTTAGTGCAAAAAGTGCGAGCACAAACACTTCGGCCGTTGGCAAGATCGCCGTTACTCGATAAGGGGCTCAGCATGGCCACCGTGCGAATGGCAATAGTTCGTGCATCAATTGTTCCGTTGGTATGGACTCTCATAAGTGTTGCACTAACCATGTTTGTGCTGGACTCTTCGCCGCATGTTGGACTGATCTCTTTTGATGCCGGCAATTTCATCCTCGCAGCTCAAGACTTTCGTATATCAGCAGATCAGCCACATATGCCGGGCTATCCGGGTATTGTAGCAATTGCGAAGCTCGTTGATCCACTCCTTGGTCCGGCATCCGGACTTCGCCTCTTGGGCCTGCTTGTGCCCCTTAGCGCCTTTCTGCTTGGCCTAGGCCTCTCAGATCGACTAGGGTGGAAGGGGGCGATGGCAACCCAAGCACTCGTGCTCACATCACCCTTTGTCTGGTTCTTCGCATTCACTGCTGAAACGTATGCCATCGATCTTCTCGTCGGAACGTGTCTCACGTTGATCATCCTCCGAGACCGTGGCCATCGGTGGCTGCCTGCTCTGTTAGGCATTACCGCATTCTTCCGTCCGGTCACAGCCGTACTTCTCTTGCCGGGGATACTCTGGCTTCTTTGGAGTGTTCGCAGATCACTATCCGTATCATCGATGATCACTCCACTGATCATCGCAGTGTCCTTCTTTCTTTCTGCTCTATATGGCATTCTTATCGGGAGTGACGGAATTGATGGTCTCATCACATTGATCAGGTCGGGTCCACCTGTACCAATGCGTCCATTCAGCGAATTGTTCCCTTTCGCAGTCTATACTGCGTGGTTCTGTGTTCCGCTACTTCCGGTGATGTGGCGTTCTGGCAAACGGTCATCGGTGGTTGTAAAGCCCCTTATCATCACGTTTCTTAGCGCTCTGATGTTCTTTGCCATTGGGCACTATGCCAAGGGGTATTTGATGTTGATCGTACCGGCAATGATCGTTGGTGTTGTGAGTATGCGGCGCATCTCGTGGCAGATGATCACGGTAAGCGTGTTCGTCCAAGCGGTGATGTTTTTGTTGCTACCATCCATGCCCGACCCATTGCCCAAGAATTCTCCACAACGATCTTCGAATGCCGTTGTCCGTATGTGGGAAAGGACAACGTCTTCGTATTCATGTACGTTGGATAGGATCAACGACCTACGGCGCTTCTGGGATAGTGCAATGCCATGGATTGGAAGACAGCACGGACCCATCTTGTTCAAGAATGATGTTGCGCCTACCGTTCGTATTGCCCAGGCACTTTCGGAAGTGGGCGGCAAGAACAATCGACCGTGGTGGGGACATACAAAGACTGACGATCAGAATTGGGTGAGACTCGATCGCAATGGACTGCATGAAGAAGGCAGAACCGATACAGCTCTGGCTGCATCAACACTTTTTACGCTCGATAGTTTGCCGAAATGAAAAAAGGTCGCTCAAATGAGCGACCTTTTTTACCACGATGTGCGGAAGACGGGACTTGAACCCGTACGCCCTTGCGAGCGCCACCCCCTCAAGATGGTGCGTCTGCCAATTTCG
>DATGWS010000361.1:0-3822 GCA_035299365.1 Candidatus Didemnitutus sp. | reverse complement strand
CGAACAAACTCTTCCCGCTGTTTCACGAGTGACGACTCCTTCCATGGCATCGCATACTCCACCAGTATGGTTGATCTGTGATGTCCAAATATGTCACCCATGTCTCCGAACAACTGTCACCTATGTGTCCAGTCTATACATCCTGAGAAGGGGTGCCGGTTCGTATATCTATGAAGTTCTCTGTTCTCTGTTCTCTGTTCTCTGTTCGCTATTCGCTATTCGCTATTCGCTATTCGCTATTCGCTGTTCGCTATTCGCTATTCTCCCGACACCTACTTCATCAGTTGGAACCCGCAGCTGCGAATGCCTGACTGAGTAGTGGCATTCACAAAGTACAGTCCACTTGCAAGCTGCGATGCGTCGAGGTTTAGAGAGAGGCGTGCTCTTCCATTTGTGGCAGGTTCGGAAACATGAGTGCTAACCGTACGACCGGCTTGGTCTGTGATCGCTATTGATACAAGCTCACCGTCTAGTGCAGGTGTTTCAACGAGGATGTGTTGCGACGTTGGGTTTGGACTAACGGTGATAACCATTGAGCCCCCTGCTTCTTGAACACTTGTGGTCTGCTCAGACGTTGTCTTAACGATGTTGCCTCTTCGGTCGTACTCGTAGCTGATGCGAAGCGATTGATTGCCCTGCGTGTAGGTAACACCAGAGATACGACCAAGGTTGTCGTACGTGCGCTGTTCCTGTGTTTGAGCATGAAGCGTACCACATGCTACAATGACAATGACACTCAGAAGGAGTAAGTGCGTTTTCATGTTCATTTCTTCCGTGGTGTTTCGTGTTTTGGTTCAATGTCTACACGGGGCTCTGTCTCTATTGGACGTGGAGGGAAGAGCTTTTCCATTACACCCCATAGTGTGGAATCAAAGATCGTTGGCTGCTCCTCATCTTGATTCTTGAAATCGGGGAATGTGTAGTCAAGTTGCGGAAGCTGCGGATTGGAAAGATCAACCTTAAGCTTAGCGCCAATGGAGTAGTCGGAGGTTCTCTCGGGCTGAACAAGCGGCAAACGCGGACGTTCAAGATCATAGAGCGTTGTAAAACTCGGGAGAACACTGATCCTCCCTTCAAGCCGAGGTCTAAGGTCGTACGGGCGTACAGTACACTCTGCCTCGTAGTCATCATCATACCAGGGATCGTCATCCCAACAATCAGGGTAGGATCCATATGGGTCAAGACGAGACGGAAATCCGTCAAGAACTCCGATTCGATTGCGCATGCGTCCAAGCTCCGGATCGTAGATCCTCCCTCCATCAATCATCGTGAGGTCGTTGTTGAGCGAGATCATACCATTGTGTGCCTGATAGCCAATCACGCCCGGATTGCCCGTTTTGCCAACTGTTACACCGAATGGGGTGATCAATCGTGAGCTGGCAAGCGTACCGTCGGACTTCCGTTCGGCAACCACATTGCCCCTTCCATCATCGATGAAGTAGTTGTAGACGCCCATGTCATTGATGGAGTAAAGGGGCTTGCCCGACGCGGTGCCAACGATATCCCACCGACCCTCTGGAGTAGTATGCTGCGCAAGAGTTGGGTTCTCAACAAGATGGTTGAAGACAAAGTTGTCTGTTACGTTGGCCCCGTTGTTGATCCGCTGCGGATATCCAAGGGCATCGGCTGTGTAGTCCCACGTCATTGAACCACGTGTAAATCCGCGCAAACCAAATCCGTCAAAGTCATACTCCATCTGCATGGAGCCTACCTTCGTCATGTTGTAATACGCGTCGTAGGTAGCATCAGTTGGGTGGTTATCTGCGTTGTAGCTTACTTCCTTGATGTTCTGCGAAGGAAGCTCATTGTAGGGTACGTTGTCGCTCCTGATGATGGTTGCGATCTGACCGTTGGTGTTGTACTCATAGGTCATCCACCAGTTGTCACTGCTAGACACCTTCGTGATCTGTCCGTCCGTGTTCCAATCATAGTTCAGAGAGAATCCACCCGGCATATCAACCTTCTTTGTTTTTCCATTCAGTGTGTAACTGATCGTGGTCTTGCCACCTAACCGGTCCGTTACGCCCACGAGATAGCCGCGTTGGTCATAGTCATACGTTGCTTGCGCCTTGGTACCCCATGAGTACGATGTTACTCTTCCGCCCGGGGTACGCGTGGCAGAAACACCAAGTGCAGAAGTCATTCGGCCTGCTCCGTCGCGACCAATGGCTTCTCCATTCACGCTGGTTGTTTCTCCTACCTTGTTGGTTGTTGTTGTGCGCGATGACGTGCCATCTGACACAGTTGTAGTGCCGTTCCCATATTGATAGGAGAGCGACGCGCCGAGTCCAAAATCAACCGTGGTAAGCTTCCAGTCAGTGCCATAGGAGAGTTTAGATGTGCGGCCTGTAGGTGATGTAAAGGTGCTTGTTCTGCTCGCACCGTCGATCACTTGTTCCCACTCATGTCCGTCTGCATCCGTTATCGTTTTGTTGAGCTTGTTTGCTTCTGTAAAGATTCGATCCATTGACAAAGTGATGGAAGAACCAAGCTTGACGGTTTTTTCGGTCTGTTCAGCATTCCAATACGAATTGATATGCCCCCTTCCCATCTGTCGTTGCCATTCAAGAAGACCCGTGTGATCATACTCTAGTTGCAATGTTCGGCCAAGGGGCGATGTGATTCCTGTAGTTCTTCCCATGGGATCGGAGGTAAAGTTCCACGATGTACCATCAGGGAGCGCAAGAGATGTGGGATCGCCTTCTTTGTTAGATGTAAGTGTCCATTGATCACCGCTAAGATTCGCAAGAATGTTAGGGAATCCGTCGGTGTTTGGTGTGAGCGTGTATTTCTGACCATCTCCAAATTCCATGGTGCGAAGCACAGGACCGATCCACGAGTATGTAGCGCCGAGGCCGGTAGGATTACGAACCTCAATAAGGCGTGATCGTTGATCGTAGACATTTGTCCAATGTCTGTTTTCAGCATCAGTGAATCGTGTACATAGTCCGTCCTTATCATAGGAAGCCTTTGTACTGTTACCACCCCGAACCCATTCAGTCATATAACCACGGAGGTCATAGGTGAATGACTCGTGATCTACATTGTTCTTCTTGATGTTGAGAAGAAATCCCGCCGGGTTGTACGTATAAGCGTATGTGCTGCCATCGGGAGCTGTACAGGAAGACACGAGTCCATCAGCAGTGTATTGAAACTGTGTGCTACCATAGAAGTCTGTAACAGTTGATGGTAGGTGACCCAACGGCGAGTATGTAAACGTCTTCTTTTCACCGGTGCTCTTTGTTATGAGATTGATAACACCCCTTACAGCATCGTTGCCGTAGATCGTGGATGGACCGTCGATCACTTCGATCTTTTCGATCATATCCAGGGTGAGTTGATCAACAGTACGATCACCGAAGAGGACGGACTGACCTGAACCATCTGCGTTGGTGACCTTCGTCCGTCTACCGTTGAGAAAGACCCGTGTCTGCGTACCACCCATCATATCTGTGACGGTTGTTCTATTACCTTGGGTGTTATACCCGTACGAGGCGCTACCACCGGATGGTGATGTTGATCCTGTTAGTCGCTCAGTAGCATCGTGGGTATGCGTCCGAGTGATGCCCAGCGGATAGGCCATTGTAGTGACGTTTCCGATCCTGCTGAAATCGATCGTGAATCCATCACCCAAGTCCTGTCGTGTTACTCCACCTGTAGCATCATAGGTGTTGGTAAGGGGCGTGCGCCCTTCCGGAGTGACCCAATGCGTTAGAAATGATGTACCGGCTTGATAGTTGTAACTCGTAACGTTCCCACTTCCGTCCGTAAAGGACGTAAGGAGACCGTTTGTATATCCATACCGAACAGTGCTTACACCAT
>DATGWS010000360.1:0-3540 GCA_035299365.1 Candidatus Didemnitutus sp. | reverse complement strand
CCTAGCCAAAAACGCGAAAACAGGCGTGGCTCCAAGCTTTCCCTTCGATCACACCCTACAACCCACGCCGAACGCCGTACTCTTGTGTCAGTTTCGACCCATTTTCTCCCTCTAACTATCTACCAATCCGATACTCTAACTATCTTTTTTTTCAATCTCTTACAGAGTTTTGCCGAAGTTCTTTCTAAAGGAATCGGCAATTTTCGTACGTAGTTCGCGCATTTCAATCACGCGTCCGGTTTCAGCTTCTAGAGATGTCACCCCCTTGTCACGGATCCCGCATGGAACGATCGCATCGAACAATCCGAGGTCATTATTGACATTGAGGGCAAAACCGTGCGAAGTGATCCATCGGCTGCAATGAATGCCGATCGCGCAGATTTTACGCGTGCCATCAATCCACACACCGGTCAGTCCGTCCACCCTGCCCCCTACTACTTCATACTCGTGAAGGACATCAATAATGCACTGTTCAATGGTTCTCAAGAACCAATGGAGGTCTGGTTTTGTGCGGGTAAGGTTGAAGATCGGGTAGCCAACGAGCTGACCAGGGTTATGAACAGTTGCTTCACCCCCGCGGTTGATCTCGATGACATCTACGTGTTGAAGTTTGAGTACGTCTGGATCTACCACAACACTTCCCTGCTGCGTTGTACGCCCTAGGGTGATCACTGGTGGGTGTTCGCACATTACGAGCGTATCGGGATGGTCTGAACGCAGAATGGCGTCGACAAGCTCTCGCTGCCGACGCCACGCTTCGTTAAAATCTATCAAGCCCCAATCTTGAATGATCATGGGATCAGAGGTTAACGCACTCACCGTACGCCAATGCCGCGGATTCCATAATGGCCTCGCCAAGCGTAGGGTGTGCATGTACGGTCTTGAAGATCGATTGTCCGGTTGCACCAAGTGTACGCGCCAGACCAATCTCATTGATGAGCTCCGTTACATCCGGACCGATCATGTGGGCACCCAGTACTTCACCGTACTTGGCGTCAAAGACCAGCTTCACAAAACCTTGTGCCTTACCAATGCCGTGTGCCTTGCCATTTGCCGTAAACGGGAACTTGCCAACCTTGACCTCATAGCCGGCTTCTTTAGCCTTCTTCTCCGTGAGACCTATGCTAGCAACCTGCGGCTGACAATACGTACAGCCGGGGATATTCGAAAAGTCCACGCCGTCTGTGTGATGTCCGGCAATGTGTTCTGCGGCTACGATGCCCTCTGCAGAGGCTTTGTGAGCAAGCCACGGGGCTCCTGCCACGTCGCCAATCGCGTAGATGTTTGGAACATTGGTGCGGCAATACTTATCAACCGTGATCCAACCGCGCTCAAGAGTAACACCCACATTCTCAAGCCCGATATTCTCAATGTTGCCCTGAACGCCAATGGCGTTGAGTCCGAGTTCAGCGGTAAGGGTCTCCTTGGTTCCATCCTTCTTTTCGATAACAACCTCTACGCCCTTACCCTTTTTCTTTGCAGACACAACCTTCGCCTCGGTGATGATCTTCATGCCATCACGTTCAAATGTTTTGCGGAGTTCCTTTGAAACGTCTTCGTCTTCTACCGGCAGAATACGATCAAGCATTTCGATCACGGTCACTTCTGTTCCGAAGGACTTATAGAAATACGCGAACTCAATTCCGATAGCTCCGGCACCCATGACGATGAGCGACTTCGGAGTTTTCTGTTGAAGCATTGCTTCTGTAGACGTAAGAATGAACTCGCGGTCTACGTCGATCCCGGGGATCTGACGTGGACGTGCACCCGTAGCAATCATGATGGTCTTGACCGTCACAACGTCTGTAACTGCTCCGGCCTCATCCTTTACTTCCACCGTGGTGTTGTTCTTGATCGTACCCCATCCCTTGATCAACGTCACCTTATGCTTCTTAAGAAGGAAGGAAACGCCACTACTCATTTTGTCAGCAACTCCGCGCGAGCGAGCAATCACCTTCGGGAAATCAACATCAATCTGCTTTAGGCCAAATCCATAGTCCTCAGCATGCTGAAGGAAGTTCATGTATTCGGCATTCTTCAAGAGAGACTTCGATGGGATACATCCCCAGTTGAGGCATACTCCACCGAGACGATCGCGCTCGATACAGGCCACTTTCAGGCCCAATTGCGAGGCTCGGATGGCCGCTACGTATCCTCCGGGACCGGAGCCGATGACAACAAGATCGAACGAATGTTGGTTCATAAGGAAATGAAACGGTGAGATTGGTGAGAACGGTGTGAACAGCAAAAATACGAGAACCTTGGCCTCAAAATGCCCCCTAAAAACAAGGATTGTATGAGGTCTGACTACGACGTATGTTCCCGACCAATGGTTCGGCGAATCCTAGCCGGACGCTGTCTCCGTTTAACTTCATTCTGGGGAGGTAATGCATGAACAGAGCAACGATCATTTCCATCTTCACTGGTGGCTTTGTCTATTGGGCCCTTGAAGGTCTCTGGATGGGGCTTATCATGATGAAACACTACGAGGCGGCATGGGCTCCTTATTCGTCCGTCATGAACTCCATGGCAGATGGAAATCCTGCGATGTGGTTGATTACAACCATGATCACAGCTGCCCTTCTTATGTGGCTTACAAAACGAGGTGAAGTTACTGTTCGCAGCATGGCAACCGTGGGTGCCATCATGCTCGCAACATTCACGTTCATGATGGAATTCAGCATGAACATGTTCTTTAAGGACTACCCGTTTGTCCCAACATCACTCATTTCCGTAGCCTGGGAATTTGTAGCAGGCGGCCTCACTGGTGCAGCAATGGGCTTCATCTATGGGAAGCTCAATAAAACCACCTGACACCTAACCATCATGGTCTTCAAACGACAAGAGCCCGTCCCCCACAAGGAGACGGGCTCTCAATTTTTCTCTAAAACATTAGCGCACTAACCAATTAGCACATTAGCACACTAGCACATTAGCTGTAGTATTCCGTTGCCTCATAGATCAGCGGATCATTGATTGCCACGGCATTACGCTTCTGGTAGTTACGAGCTGCAAGGATCATGAAGAGTCCGGCAAAGAACAGCCAGCCTGTGAGTTCCTGCCAGCCAAAGAGAACACCTTCGATCTTCAGAATGTGGTGTCCTACTGCAGGCATGATGATCCACGTAAGGTCGATGTAGTGTGAGATCAGGATGATGATCGAGGCTGCTACGAGTACATTCGTCTTGCGCTTCACATCTTGACGCAGAAGCACCATGAAAGGCACAACAAAGTGCATGAGTACAAGGGCGATGCCGAAGAATTCCCAACCGTGCGTTGTACGTGTTGCAAAGTAGATCGTTTCTTCTGGCAGGTTCGCGTACCAGATGATGAAGTACTGTGAGAAGGCGATATAGGCCCAGAATACAGAGAAGGCAAACATGAGCTTGCCAAGATCATGGAAATGTTCTGCCGTAATGTAGTCGCGGAGGTGACCATTGTTGTAGAGAGCAACAGTCATGATCGTAACCACAGCAAGTGCACCAACGAAGTGTCCGGCAAACGTATACACACCCCAGATCGTTGAGAACCAGTGTGGTT
>DATGWS010000359.1:0-2693 GCA_035299365.1 Candidatus Didemnitutus sp. | reverse complement strand
AATGAGCAAACGCATTATCGACGCGGTGTCTCCACTTGAACTTCAACCGTTCGCGAATAGAACCGGCCTTCCGGTGTTGTATTGTCATACAACGGGAGACGTTCTCCTAGGCCTGTTACTGATGCATTCGAGAGTCCGAGTGCACTTGCCACCGAACGAGCGCGTTGCTCGCTCAACCGTTGATTGTAATCGTCGGCACCAGATCGGTCCGTATAGCCAACGATCTTGACCTGTGCATTTGGGTCGATACGGCCCTTGATGCTATTGACGATCGTTTGATTTTCCGGCGAAAGTTCTGCCTTATCAAAGGCAAAGAGAATGAGCGAGTACCGATCAATGGTTTTGTCTACACCACCGGATCGTTTTTTGTCCTCAAGCGTCACTTCGCTGACTTGAATGACCTTTGTTTCCGACGGCACGATATTGCCAGTTGAATCCTGAACAACAAGCATGTATTCGATGTTGCGGGTACCACGCGGTATCACACCACTTTGTTCGGACATGCGCCAGTCCACCGAAGCCGGAATCGGATCGCCCGCATGGAAGGTGCGAATGATGCGATCATCTTCAGATACGAAGACCGTCCAGGACGAGATCGGCACACGTGGGTCGATCGTTGGCATAAAGCGCATACCTGCAGGTTCAAAGACACGCATGGTGTCATTGGACATCACAGGAGCAAGTATCGTGGCATCTGATGATGAGATCTCTACGCGACGGTTCTCTTCGCGTCCATCAGCTTCATTGACATTGGAAGGAGCTGCCGGAAGTCCACGCGATTCAATGGAGATACGCGAAGAACTGATTCCCCACGTGTCCACGAGGTAGGACTTCACTGCAGCGGCACGTTGACCCGAAAGATCGCCTGCTGCTCTGTCTTCGGAGTCGTCCTTACAGCCTGTGAGTGTGATCGTGGCCGACTCGTTGTCTGTCATCCTCTTTCCAATGATGTTCAGCATCTGACGATACGTGACCATTGCATCGAGGTTGTAGAAGTTGTCAAGCGAATATTCGTCTACCTGACCCTGACTGATCTGGCGATATCGAGCCGGCAGGGCCGCAGAATTGTTATCGAAGAACACGTATGGCAGGATCGGACGTACTCGTGTGGATGCAAACTCTTCGATCTTCACGCCCTGTGTCGAACTTGTTCGGCCTTCTTCCGTGATGCCCGTAGAGGTGATGTTGGCAACAAAGGCAACACCCGGAGCCCCTTTTACAGGGAGTGGTGTGCGGCGTGCAACATCATAGAGCTGATATTCATCGAGTGAATCTTCTACATCAGGCGGTACAAAGGTAAGTGCAAGTCCGGCACGGATATGTTGCACCTTCCACGAAACATCCTTTACGATATCGAACGGGGAGAGGGTAAATAGCACTTCCGGACTCAGAAACATTGTACGATCTGCGTTCAGTGGCAGGTCATTGGATGCTCCGATAGTTAACCCTAGTGCCAGTGCATTTACACCCTCGATATCACCATTGACGGCGTTACGCGTGCGGCGTCCGGTTTCAAAGGTCGCATTCGTCGGCTGAACCAAGGTCTCAGACTGCTCGTAGGTAGCTGTTACGCGGTAACCAGCCATGATCCCTGCACGCAAGGACAGATCTGGTGTGAGACGATAGCCAATCATGGGTTCTACGCTTATCTGCGTGAAAGAACCGTTAAGATCGTGCTGGATCTCTGCGTTTGTTGTTGTTCCGTCGCCAAGCACCGTTGGTAGGGTTTGCGAGGCCGTCATGTCTACTGCATACATTCCATAATGCATGCGCAGATCTAGCAACCAGGTTGGATCGATTGGTGCAACGTAGATAATGCCACCAAAGAATCCGATGCCCGACCCGCCGGTGAATTCCGGACAACAATTTGGCACGTCCGGAAGGCGAGAAAATGAAGCGCCGAAGATGTCATAGGACACATCACCAAAAATGCCGATCCGTGGTTTGTCCGATATGGTTGTACCCTGAGCAAATGAGACGATGCAAGGGATGAAAAGGAGAAGGGAAGCTAGGAGCGTGTTGCGCATGATGCGAGAAGTAAGGTTCATGTTCAGAGTCATTAGCGCACCACCTCGATTCTTTCAACGATGCGTTGGGATGGAGTTGTGAGAATGAGGAAGTATGAACCGTTTGGAATCGTCGTAAGATCGAGCGGTATGAACCAAGAGCCCCCTTGCATTACTCGGTCGGCAACGGTACGTACAACACGACCCGTGAGATCTACCAGATCCACTGACGTTCTGCCTGCTTCCACGGTTGTTACAACGGCTGTTGTAGAGCCCGTGGCAGGTAATGGAGCAACTCGAATGCCTGCGGCTTGTTGTGTTAACTCGATCAGGCGAGGTCCACCTTCACGACAGATGTCCGTTATCAACACTTCGCCATCATGAGTTCGGATCTGAAGTGTATCTGTGAGGACAAGCGAGTCGATGTGGATCACTGACGACGTATCATTACCCCACGATGTGCGGAAGCGAAGAGTTGTTGCCAAGGAGTCCGTGGTCGGTATAGGAATCATCACGGCGATCTCTCGCATACCATCGGAGCGGAAGGTTCCCAGTGGTGTAGATCCAACCGGAGTAAGGATAGTGCCATTTACGAGCAGGCGTGCATCGAGCTGGGTTACGTTTGTCCGATCAAAGTTCACCTTGTTGCTGATGTAGACCGGCACATCGATTTCTTGTCCGATCGCG
>DATGWS010000358.1:0-8300 GCA_035299365.1 Candidatus Didemnitutus sp. | reverse complement strand
TGAACATCTCCAACAGAGAATTTCCAGTTCTTGCTTGGATCATCAATCCGATCTAGCAATCGCTTGCACTGTTCTTCCTTGGAAACGTGCAGAAAGAACTTTACGACGAGGGTGCCACTTCCAACTACGATGTTTTCAAACTGGCGAATCATGTGGAGTCGTTCAGCCCAGAACTCCTTTGTGATGTCCGCGATCGAGTTGATGCTCGGAAGATTTTCACGAAGCACGATCTCGGGATGAACCCGGGATATCAGAACGTTCTCATAGTGCGAGCGATTAAAGATCCCGATCTCTCCCCTTGCAGGTAGTGCTCGGTAATGCCTCCACAGAAAGTCGTGATCGAGTTCGTCACTCGACGGTTGCTTGAACGACGTAACACGGACACCCTGCGGATTGAGTCCAGAAAGGATGTGTTTGACAGCCCCATCTTTTCCGGCAGCGTCCATCGCCTGAAGACAGATGAGCATGCCGTACTGATTGTGAGCGTATAGTTTGTCTTGTAATACTGAAAGTCGCTCAACACTGAGGTCGAGCAGCCCCCTTGCAGTGTCCTTGGTAAAGAGCTTGCCACGATAAGCCGTAGCTCGCTTTCGCAGATTTGCGGCCTTGCCTTCTGCTACCTTGAGCTTATGCAGCTCACGTTCAAATGACCCCGCAATAGTGGCAATGTGAGCTTCAGCTGAAGTAGGTTCTTTTTGCACCACTGCTGGGATTAGTTACAACTATCGATCTCTCTCTCTGTACCTCGTAAACAGTAGCCACTAGCCAGCAACTAGCAACTAGTAACCAGTAACTAGTAACTAGCCCTTCATCTTGTGGGCGAGGTGGGACTTGAACCCACACGTCCTTGCGAACACGGGCTTCTGAGACCCGCCTGTCTGCCAATTTCAGCACTCGCCCGAACCGCAGAGGAGAGGGAGGGATTCGAACCCTCGAAGGCATTGCTGCCTTAGCGGTTTTCGAGACCGCCCGATTCAACCACTCTCGCACCTCTCCATGGTATCTCGTTTCGTGGGGTCGCAAAGATAGGAAGAAGGTTGTTTACAACGTTTCTTTCAGGTTCAAATACGAAACGTAACGCTCTTCATCTATCTCGCCGGCCTCAACAGCTGCTTTTACGGCACAGTGTGGCTCGTGTGTGTGTGAGCATGGAGCAAATTTGCAGTTCGCTGCGTAGCTCGTGAATTCTTCAAAGTAAAACGGAAGTTCGCCTGCTTCGAGTTCGAAGATCCCAAACTCTCGAATGCCGGGTGAGTCCACAACGATACCTCCGCTCGGGAGTGGAATAACAAGGGATGCCGTGGTTGTGTGGCGCCCCTTCTCATACTTTTCGGAGATCGCTCCTACACGTTGACGAGCATCGGTAAACCGATTGATCATCGACGACTTTCCAACACCTGAAGGACCTGTAAGCAGTGTTGAACGTCCGGCAAGGATGTCCTGAAGTTCTTGCATACCCATGCCCGATTTCGCACTCAGGAAGATCACCGGTAAAGCCAACTGTTCGATATATACGTAGAGGTCGGCTTCAAAATCCGCGTAATACTGCGCATCGATCAGGTCCATCTTATTGATCACTATGAACGGGGCTAGATCACCTTTGTCTGCCGCTATCAGATAACGATCGATGAGACGCTTGTTGTAATCCGGGAGCGTGGCCGACATAACAATACCCAGCTGCTCAACATTGGCAACCAAGACCTGCTCCTTCTGCGTTTTTCCAGCTGCCTTCCTCGATAACACAGTTGTACGGGGCTCCACCTTTACAATGTTGGCCGAAAGATCCCCTAACTCGGTTCGATGTGCGTCCGGCTCGATCCACACTACATCGCCTACAACAATCATCGTGGAACTGTGCGGCACATCAACAACCCCGGAAACGCCACATATCCAGAACTCTTGTTCAACGGCAACAATCCAGTTTGGACCGATCGGCGTTGCTACGATCCCCCGTAAGCCCTTATGATCAATGACCTTCCCTTGCTTAATGCGCGTCTTTGTACGCTCAGCACGTTTTACCCGCTCTCGTGTGCGTCCCTGATAGCTTATACCATCATCGTCACCAGGCGTGGGTTGTGAAGGTTTTCGTTGGGTCACTGGTTCGTTTGGTGTGAATGAAAGTTGACAGTAGGGGGCTTGCAGTTGTATCTTTAAGCTGATTGAATTCAAATTAACAGGATCAAGTTGAACTATCGGTGGATCAACCGGGAATGTAAAGATGAAGATGCCGTCAAACAGATAATTTCAGAGTTGAATGTCCCCTCTCCAATTGCCAGAGTGCTGGTTGGACGAGGGATTGATACGATCGACGCAGTCCAACGTTTTTTTGAACCAACGTTGGATAAACTTCATTCTCCATGGCTTATGGATGGTATGGAGTTGGCTGTTGACCGTATTGACAAGGCGATAGAAGCACATGAAATGATCTGGATCCACGGTGATTATGACGTGGACGGCACAGCAAGCGCGGCAATGGTCCTGCACTTCCTTCGGAAGATCGGGGCAAATGCCAATTACCACATTCCCAGTCGCCTAGAAGAAGGATTCGGCTTTACGCCGCTATCCGTGGAGCGCGCACGCGAAGCCGGTGCCACTGTAGTGGTCACGGTGGACGTGGGCGTTACGGCGTCGCGCGCGGTAGACCGTGCCAACGAGCTTGGAATCGACGTGATCATATGTGATCACCACCAGGCGGCAGAAGAAATCCCTAATGCGCTAACCATTCTCGACCCGATCAAACCGGGTTGTGATTACCCTTTCAAGGGTTTGGCCGCGTGCGGCGTTGCCTTCAAACTCCTGCAAGCCCTCTCGGAACGTCACGGACACCCCGAACTTGCCTACGAATACCTCGATTTTGTTGCGATCGCTTCTGCAGCAGATATCGCCCCTTTGATCGAAGAAAACAGAATTCTGAGTCACTTCGGCCTAGAACTGATCAATTCCTATCCCCGCCCGGGCTTCAAAGGTCTTGTGGACTGTGCAGGTCTACACCTAGGTCAATTGACCAATGCTAGCGTGATATTTGGACTGGCTCCTCGGATCAATGCTGCTGGTCGCCTCGGAGACCCACGCCGTGCGGTTGAAATGATGATCCAGCCGGATGAACTTAAGGCGTTCCGGATTGCACAGGAACTTGAACACGACAATCGCCAACGAAGGACGATCGACGAACATACGTTCGAAGAAGCCTCCCGTCAGGCTGAAGCTCAGTTGATCTCGGGTAGCGGACGCGCCCTGGTCCTCCATTCGAATGACTGGCACGCAGGAGTCATTGGAATCGTTGCCTCTCGCCTCGTTGAAAAGTATCACGTACCGTCCGTTATGCTCACAACGATCGATGGTATGGCCAAAGGGTCAGCCCGTTCTGTGAAGGACTTTGACATCCATGGCGCACTCAAACAGTGCGAAGATCTCCTGATCGAATTCGGTGGACATAAACATGCGGCCGGTCTGTCTCTTAACGTTGACCGAATCCCTGAACTCCGTGAACGCTTCGATAAGATTGCCGCAGATGCTCTTACAGCTGACATGCTGAAACCGGAGATCGTGATCGATGCCGACTTGCAACTCAACGAGCTAACACCAAGTTTTTTCAAGTTCTTAGCGCAATTCGCCCCCTACGGATACAAGAATCATCGTCCGGTCTTCCACACAGAGCACGTTGTATCTGCTAATGGCGTTAAGATTGTTGGTAACAACCACTTAAAGCTACGAGCATTACAGAAGAATTTTGCAATTGACGCCATTGGCTTTAATCTTGGTCATAAGATTAACGACTGCAGCCATGGAAGACCATTCTCAGTTGTCTACACGCTTGAAGAGAACCTCTTCAACGGCTCTACAACACCCCAACTTCGTATTAAAGACCTCCGTCCGGAGTAGTGAATACGATCGACTTTCCACAGGTGTTTTCCTCCGTACGTGGACGGATAGCGGACGTACGAGAATCTGAGCAACTCATTACAATTGAAGATAGTTCTGGAGTTGTCCACACGGTCCGACTCCCGAATCCCACGCATGGTCTGTCCACATGGTTATCAACACGTGAGTATTTGATTGGTCGAGAGGTCGGCATTGTAGTGCGTTCCGGCGGGAGTTCCCCGCCATGGGTAATCCTTGACCCAGATGTTGTTGTAGATATCACTGAAGCAGCCCAACTCGTATCGGCCTTCGGTGTGGCCGAAGACCAGGTACTTGTGAAGCGCATGAGACGTCCGGGTGCCATGAGTTTGGCTCTTACAGGAACGTTGGTCAACACTGCTTTTGACATTCTGGCACGTCAGCCAGACCTAGATGACACAGTCATCATGGCTCAAGCTGAGCGTACCAAGCCACTTGCCATGGCCGCTGCTGCTCGTGAACGATCATTGGATCGGGTACACGATGTTCTACGGGGCGCTATGAAGCCTCTGCGAGACCACTATCAAGAGTTTTCTCGCGGCTCGATCGCCCTAGAGCCCCATTACATCTCCCCCACATTCGGGTTGCAAGGTCGGGCAGATATCTGCCTACGCACTGGTAAAACGACCCGCGTAGTGGAAATGAAGGCAGGGACCGCAGCGTCGGGATCCTCGATCCGACCAGATCATGCGGCACAAGTGGCCGGATATGCTGCACTTTTAGGGGCCACGGAGCCCGACAGAGTGATCACTGCCGAGGTCTGGTATGTGCAGGCAAAGAACCTTCCGATCCGGCCTGTGCATGATATCGATGTTTGGCTTACCCTCTTGTTGGCCGCGCGAAATGTGATCATTGCCAATGATCTGGCCCTCATCAAACGACAGGTTAGCCCCTTGCGACGGATAATGGAAATGGGTCATCATCGTGGAGGTTCATCGTATGATGAGCACGCTAAGGCCGATCTATCTGCATCACTAGCGCATTTGGATAGCACAGAGGTGTTGGTGGTTCGTGCCTGGTTGGGCTTTACTACCGCAGATCATGAGATGGTTCGAATTGGAGGGGGCTCATCACGGTCAACAGCCGACCTCTGGCGTCAAGACCTTGACGAAAAACGACGCGTGTCAACTGTCATCACCGATCTCGAGCTGGATGAGGATAGGTCTGATTTGGATCGCATGCATGTGGTCCTTACTCGAGCAGAAGCCATCACAGATAGTGCACTTCGGATCGGCGATCCCGTGATCCTCCACCCCGAACGATCCGGTGAGGCAAGACCGTGTGATGGTCCGCTCTTTAAGGCGGTGTTGAGGTCTATCGGTCAAAATCAGGTGGAAGTATCGTTACGAAACAAACATGCAGATGTAGAGGATCTACTTGGCAAACGCTGGATAGTGGAGCAAGATGTTTTGGATACCTCCGTCCGGGCGTTCTACACCGCTATCAGGTCATTTATTGATACTCCCGCAGATCGCCGGAGTGTCCTCCTTGGTAGGCGCTCACCACGCCATTCTGCGGTTAAGGAGATCAAAGGCGCAGGACTTACCACCGAACAAAAGACCATCGTAGAGCGAGCTCTTGCATCAGAAGAGCTCTTCCTCATTCAAGGACCTCCCGGTACAGGCAAGACATCGGCCGTCCTCCGTTCCATTGTAGCCGAACTCGTCGCACGTCCGCATGAACGTGTATTGGCCGTTGCCTATACGAACCGGGCTGCCAATGAGATCTCTGCTGTCCTAACCCAACATGGAATCCCCCATCTCCGCCATGGAAGTAGTGAGGGGGCTTTGGGTGAACGATCAATACATGTACTTGGACAACGCCTCACACCAACAGAACTTTCGGATGCGATTGCAGGTGCACGATGCATCGTATCAACGGTTCAGTCTCTGTATTCGAGCCCAGAGATCTGGGAGTTCGGAGCGTTCACCACGGCCGTCATTGATGAAGCATCCCAGATCTTGGAGCCACCAATGATCGGCATCACATGCCGGGTTGACAGGGCGATTCTCATCGGAGACCAGTGTCAACTGCCGGCCGTGGTTACTCAACGCCCTGATGCACTTCTCGTGCGAGGTCCGGCCTTTGACGCAATCTCGCTTACCACCCTTGGGATGTCCGCCTTTGAACGCCATATTCGATGTGCAGACTCTCGGGGAGACGTAGCGTCCGTAGCAATGCTTACGCTGCAAGGACGGATGCACAACGATGTGATGGACTTTGTTTCGCGAACATTCTACCGTGGGAAACTCTCAACTCTAGCCGAGTGGCAGCTATCCTCGGACCCCCTTCCGTGGTCGAGCCTGTTACCCTACCGCACCGGATTCATGGCAATTGAGTCCTCCGAAGATCAGGCCAAGGCCGAAGCCATTACACTCGTCAAGCTTGCCACGTCCATCCATGATATAGCCCTGTCATCGGGCTGGCCGGCTACTATCGGGATTATTACGCCATTCAGGGTGCAGAACAATGCCATTCTGGCAATGCTGCCCGATGAACTGCGGGGATCTGTATCAGTTGACACAGTTGAGCGTTTTCAGGGAAGTGAGCGGGATGTGATCCTTTATGGCGCATGTGTTGGGAGTCCAATGGAGCTGGACAGTATTGTATCCGAGACTGAAGTAGATGGTGTAGTTATCGATAGGAAACTCAATGTAGCTATGACGCGAGCACGGCATCAATTTGTGCTTGTTGGGGCCCCTTCTGTGCTTAAATATTCAACAGCCTATGCTTTGGCCATCCAACAGCTTCCGTCGATGTACCTACCTCTTTATACGTAGTTGTACTGACAGGCTATTGTTCGTATTTTCGGCGTCATGCATTCGTCCACCCCTGAACGGGAGTGACCATGGTTCGCGCCATACTCTGTGTTGTTATCGCAGTCGGCTTTTCAATCTCGGCATTTGCCCAGCGGTCGATCACGTTGTCCAAGGGCACCGTGGTTACGTTCCGCACGGTAGCTGAAGATATTGGCTATCCTGCCAGCCTCACGCAAGAGCACAATGGAATGTTATGGCTCACTGACCGTGCAACGGGAAGAGTACTTCGTGTAGATCCCTGCACAGGAGCCGCTACAACGGTGCTTGAGGTAAAACTCACATCAGACCCAACTGACCCAACTGTACGTGGTGGCGTTTATGGACTGGCACTTCATCCTGCCTTTGCCAATGGAATGCCCTACGTTTTTGTATCCACCACTACTGCAGATGACAGGCTCATCATTGAGAAGTATCGGTTCAGTGGTGATCGGCTTGTGAATCCAGTTGTGATCTATGTGACCAACGGCGTTCCGCATTCCCTTGGTCTAACAATGGAGGCATTGGCTGACAACACGCTGTTGGTAAGTGTTGCATCATTTGATACACAGGACCCCATCCGCCTCGACAATGTAAATGGGAAGATCATTCGCATGACGTTCGAAGGTGAGGCTGTCACCTCAAATCCCATGTTCGATGCGAATAATCCGCATTCAGCCAGATCCTACATCTATTCAATGGGACACCGCAATCCACTTGGACTTGTGCAACTCCCTGTTACACATGCTACCCTACCTGGCGCAGTGTTCTCAAGCGAATGTGGTCCACGTTCGTTTGACGAGATCAATCGAATCGAGTCCGGCAGAAACTATGGCTGGCTCAATGTTGCAGGCTATTGCACAACTGCAACGCAAGGTCTCGCTTGCCCTCTCGCTACCATGAATCAAGCGCCAAGCGGAATGGCCTACTATCCTTCATCGGCAATTCCTGAGTGGACCAACTCCCTTCTGTTAGGAACTCTGCGCGGTGAAGGCATGGTCGTAGCAGAACTCAATCCGGCCGGTACGATCTCAAACATCAACACTGAAAATCCTGTTGATGATGTGATGGAGCTTAGCTCCGATCAGCTCGTTGACCTATCACTTCAAGGTGAGTTGGAAAAGGTCATCGACGTAACAGTTGCCTCCGACGGCCGCATCTACGTTGCACTGTTTGAAAGCAGTGATGCAAAGCTGGGTAGAATTATTGCGCTAGAGAATCTCGCTGTGCATGGCCCCCTCTCCGTTGACGGCGAGGAGCTTGCTACATCGAGCGGTTTCCATTTTGGACCGAATCCTGTACATGATGTATTGAACGTGTCACTTGACCGTCCGTTCGCTACATCGTGGTCGGCTACCATCGTCGATCTCAACGGCGCAACAGTTTCTTCAGCACAGTTCACGTCTGCATCCACACAGATCTCACTGCTCACTGCTGATCTTGCTCCAGGTGCCTATATGTTGGTTGTGAAGGATGCATCGCAGATAATGACCACAACGTTCATTCGCTGATCCAAGAATCGCAAGTCCCTTCCTCCTGCTATCGTAGATTTGCGGTATGGCAGGACACAGCAAATGGGCAAACATCAAGCGGCGTAAAGCCGTT
>DATGWS010000357.1:0-12842 GCA_035299365.1 Candidatus Didemnitutus sp. | reverse complement strand
CCGTGACGGCGTTTTGGTAGACGGCGGCGTTCTGCGATCTGGTATACGCGCTCAACGATGACCTTTTGAAGGGCCTTGTTGTCAACCGTTTCATCCCAGTCATCTTTGTCGCCCAGAAGTACCAACTCGTCAAAATGATCGTTGCTGGCATTAAGGGGCTGAGAAAGCTTCGATCCATCGCGATAGAGTGCGATGGCCTTCAGCATCAAACGCCACGAAGCTAGGTGGACGTCTCCCACATTGTCTACAGAGGCTTCTGCAGGCATATTGATGGTCTTGGAGATGGCACCGCTGATAAACGGCTGTGCCGCTGCCATCATACGGACGTGAGCCATGTAGTCGATGTAACGCTCGCCACGGCGACCGCACTTATTGGCGCAGTCGAAGATAGGAAGGTGCTCGTCCTTGATGTGAGGAGCCCCTTCAATCATCATGGTTCCACAGACATAGTCATTGGCTTCCTCCACTTGCTTGGCCGAGAAGCCAAGACCGGTAAGTAGGTCAAAGCCCGGATCGTCCAGCTGTGCATCAGTGAAACCAAGGGCATGGCATAGCTCATCGCCAAGAGTGTAGCGATTGAACGTGAACCGAATGTCGAAGGTATCCTTAAGCTGCTTACCCACCGCTTCGAGGGCTGCATCAGTGAAGTTGAGAGCCTTGAGTGACTGACGGTTGATATGCGGACATCCTGCGATAGAGCCATGGCCTGTGCAGTATTTCTCGATATCATCGATCTGTTGATCGTTATATCCGAGTTTCGTGAGGGCCTTGTGTACAGATTGGTTCACGATCTTGAAGTATCCGCCCCCAGAGAGCTTCTTGTACTTCACGATAGCAAAGTCCGGCTCGATACCTGTTGTATCGCAATCCATTACCAGTCCGATCGTACCTGTAGGTGCGATCACCGTTGACTGAGCATTACGATAACCGAACTCTTCCCCAAGAGACAGTGCACGATCCCACGCCTGACGAGCTGCGGTAAGTAGCTCTTCCTGACAGTAGTTTGGATCGATTCCCTGTGGTTTGATCGTAAGACCTTCGTATTCCGCTTCCAATGCGTTGTATGCTGCACGCCTGTGATTTCGGATGACGCGGAGCATCGCGTCGCGGTTATTCTTGAACTTCGGAAACGGCTTAACGTCACGAGCCATCTCAGCACTTGTAGCGTAGGACTCACCGGTCATGATGGACGTAAGCGCGCCGCAGAAGGCAAGTGCCTTTGGCGAGTCATACGGAATGCCCATCATCATTAGCACAGTGCCAAGATTTGCATAGCCAAGACCGAGCGTACGGAAGTCGTAACTCTTCTGTGCCACTTCCTTAGAAGGGAACTGGGCCATGAGTACGGATATCTCGAGCACGATGGTCCAGAGACGGACGGCGTGACGATAATCGTCAACCTTCATCGTTTGCGTTTCTTCATCATAGAAGTGCGCAAGGTTCATCGATGCTAGGTTACACGCAGTATCGTCGAGAAACATGTATTCAGAACATGGGTTCGATCCATTAATTCGGCCATCATTCGGGCAGGTGTGCCATTCATTGATAGTGGTATCGAACTGGAGTCCCGGATCGGCACTCTTCCACGAGCTAAGATTGATCTTTTCCCACAACATGCGAGCGCTCACCGTTGTGCGCTTCTCGCTGTTGGTGCGCCAGACAAGATCCCAGGATCCGTCTGTCATCACTGCCTCCATGAACTCATTCGTTACGCGAACTGAGTTGTTGGAGTTCTGACCAGAAACCGTTTGATACGCTTCACCTTCGTAGTGTGTATCGTACGAAGAGAAGTCCAACGTTGTAATACCCTGCTTCACCAATGCAAGCGTACGCTTGATGATGTTGTACGGCACACCACGGTTAAGAGCGCGCTGGATCAGTATGCGCAAACGTTCGTTGTTTGCCTCATCCGCTCCACTCTCTACGGCGGTTTCAACAATGGCTTCAAGGAAGGTTGATGCAATCTTTGAACCGGCTACGAGGGCGGCAACCTTCTCTTCTTCCTTTGCCTTCCACTCAATGAACTTCTCGATATCCGGGTGGTCTACGTTGACGATCACCATCTTTGCCGCACGGCGCGTAGTACCACCACTTTTGATGGCACCGGCTGCACGGTCGAAGATCTTCAGGAACGACATCAGACCGCTGGAAACGCCCCCTCCCGACAAACGTTCTTGTTCGCCTCGGAGATTGGAGAAGTTGGAGCCTGTACCCGATCCATACTTAAAGATGCGAGCCTCACGCGTGGCCAAATCGAAGATCCCGCCTTCGTTCACAAGATCATCTTCTACCGATTGAATGAAGCACGCATGGGGCTGAGGGTGGGTGTAGGCATCACCAGAACGTGTGAGCTTCTTGGTGTCCGGGTCCACAAAGTAGTGTCCCTGCGCGCTACCCGTGATTCCATACGCAAAATTCAAGCCCGTGTTGAACCACTGCGGCGAATTTGGTGCGGCCATCTGCTTGAGGAGCATGTAGGATATCTCGTCGTAGAATGCCTGTGCGTCCTCTGCGGTGTCAAAGTATCCATACTTCTCACCCCACCAACGCCAGCATCCCGCCATACGATGTACAACTTGGCGTACGGATGTTTCCGGGCCTGTTACGGGCTTTCCGGCTTCATCAAGTATTGGTTGACCGTTTGCGTCGAGCTGCGGTACTCCCGCCTTGCGGAAATACTTCTGCACAAGGATGTCGGTTGCTACTTGTGACCATGCGTCGGGCACTTCAACCTTATCCATCCGAAAGATCTCTTTACCACTTTGATTGCGAAGGACAGAGTCCCTCTCCATATACCGGAACATATCGTACGGGCTTGTCCCCGACGTCGTAAACCGGCGCGAAATATTCATGCAGTCCCTCCAAATGAGCAATGTGGTTCTACCCCCCTCGGGCAAAAACACCTAACGATCGCTCAGCCTGGCACCGATTCAAGAAGACGCTACCGCTACGGTGCGGTAGTGTCCGTCCGTTGAAGGGTCGTATCAGGTGATGGGTTGTGGGATCGAAAAGGCAGGAAGTTGTCTCTACGACGCGAGTCGTAAGCACAGGTGCTTAGCTGTTGTTCTTCCTCTTCGTGCTGCTACGTTTTGGAGACAACGAGGGGCAAAATAGTGCTACTCACCTATGTCGTCAACGCACATCAGTCCGTGTGGAAAACTATAGGTGCGGATGGGCGAAACCGAACCACTTCTCAACATGTCATACAAGGCTTAGCGAAAAGAAAAATCCTAGGTTGCGGCCTATGATTGATGCGCTGTATTCCGTGGATGTGTGGCTGTTCTACGCCGTCAACCACGGGCTTTCGAACCCGGTGTTCGACTTGCTCCTGCCCCTTATCACCACTACGCGATGGTGGTACCCGGTGTATGTTCTCGGCGTCGGCTACCTTCTTGTTCGGGGATGGCAGCAACGTAGCACAGAGGACGGAAAAAATCTGCTCTGGTGTGTGGCATTGTTGCTGTTTTCCGTAGCAGTGTTAGACCTGGCCAGTCATCGGCTTCTTAAGGAGGTCATTAGCAGACCCCGACCATATCTGGTTCTGGGTGATGTTTATCACCTCGTTGGTTCGGGAGGGGGCTCCTTCCCAAGCAACCACGCCATGAACAATGCGGCGGCTGCAGTGATTCTATCTAGATTTTTCCCCCGGCAGTGGTGGATCTTCTGGGGCATAGCGGCAACGATCGCCTTTTCTCGTGTTTACTGCGGGGTACATTATCCGAGTGATGTCTTGGGTGGTGCCGTTATTGGAGCGTGTGCCGGCTTCCTCTTCCTTGCCGGAGCACAGCGTCTGCGGCGTTGAAACCGCTCCGAGCAGCTCCTTCGAGTGTTGCAGGGAGTCTTGTCTGCGTCCAGTCTCCGGCAAAAAAGAGATTCCGAGCAATGGTGGTTTCACGACCTACACGCAGCGCATCCGCTTGTGGCGAGAACAGTGGTGTTGCCATCTTCTCCTTGATCACCAAGCCACGGTGGAGCTCAATTCCTCGGAGTTCGGGGAAAATTGCGCGTAAGTCATTGTCGCACATGGAGATGATGTCATCTGAACGTTCGGTTACGATGCCATATCCTGCACTAACGGTGAGTGCCACCAATCCCGGTCTGATCCTACGCTTATCAAAAACCCACTGAACAGTGGTGCCCAAGGCTGCTGCAAAATCATGGGGCATCCATTGCCGCTGATACCATAGGTAGACGCTAACGATCGGACTCATGTCGGAAGGGGGCGGTGCACTCTCACCATAACCTGAGGAACGGAGCAACCTTTCAAGTGCTCGCTGTGGGATGGCACTCACTACGGCATCCACAGGCAATTCCGTACCGTTGGAGAGCAGGGCAGATTCAACAACGCCATTACGAATAAGGAGGTTATCAATAGAGGTGCTTGTTTGTACTCTACCCCCCTTGCCCCCTAACCACTCAATAAACGGTGCCAACAATGCACTGAGTCCGGACGTTGGAATCAGCAGCTGGGAGTCTTCCGTAGTGCCAAGAAAGGCGAGGCGCATCACTTCTACCAACAAGTCTGCAGAAGCCTCTTCTACAGGGGCATTTAGTGTTGCAAGTACGATCGGCTCCCAAAACCTTGTAATGATATCGTGTGGCTGGCGGTGTTGCCTGAGAAAGTCGGCACAGGTCAGCCCCTTTCCCGTGGCAGCTCCCAGCGAAATCTTCAACGCAAGATGCAGTCCGACTAAGCGAGATCGGAACCCGATCCCTCTCAACCCCAACAAACCTGCAGCTACTCCCGCCCTTCCGGGCAAGCGCGACGCATCTAGTACATCATGTCTGCCAGCGGTATCTACAAAGGCTACCCTCAGCGCCCTCTGTCTCTCCAAGAGGTGATCCGTTCCTAGTTCCCGCACTATGCGAAGCACATCGTGGTAACACCCCATCATCACATGCTGGCCGTTATCGATCTCGTCTCCACTTTCTCGGTCAATAAACGACCGAGCCCGTCCACCTAGATATGGTCGCTCTTCTACTACCACCACCTCGCAACCGCCCACAGCAAGCCCCATCGCTGCTGCGATGCCAGACCAACCGCCGCCAATTACAAGCACAATCACAAATGACCAATTACAAATGACCAATGACTAATGACTAATGACAAATTACTTCGTGTTGGCTCAACTGCTCGCAGACGACATCCATACATATCTTGCCATCAGTCATCAGTAATTTGTCATCTGTCATCTGTCATTTTCACATGATTGCTTGGTCAGACTTCGAGCGTCTCAACATCCGCGTCGGCACTATCGTCCGTGCCGAGGTGTTCAGCGAGGCAAGAAAGCCGGCATACAAGCTCTGGGTGGACCTTGGAGGGGGCGAAGTGCGCAAATCCAGCGCTCAGATCACTGACCTGTACGCGCCGGAAGTTCTTATTGGCAAACAGGTTGTGTGCGTCTGCGGGTTTGAACCCAAACAGATCGGCCCCTTTCTCTCCGAGATCCTTGTTACCGGCTTCCACCGTTCCGATGGCTCGGTTGCCCTCTGCGTCCCGGATCAGCCCGTCCCCAACGGCACCCCCCTAAAGTAGGGGACACAAAAACGATTCGCTATTCGCTATTCGCTATTCACTATTCGCTATTCGCTGTTATCTTTGCCGTTCTGCGGAAGTGGCGAAATGGCAGACGCACCAGACTTAGGATCTGGCGGGGCAACCTGTGAGAGTTCGAGTCTCTCCTTCCGCACTCATATCAAATGTTGGCCACAAGGAGCCTGATCTTGGAACGAACCCTCATCGAGGTAGAAGCTTGTACGCGTGAAGTTCGCATGGAACTCACCGAGAGTGAGCTCAAGCCGCATTACGAACGCGCCTACGAACAAGCTCAGGCCGGCATCACTCTTCCGGGCTTTCGTAAGGGCAAGGTCCCGATTCCGATCATCAAGCAACGATTTGCTCGTGATATCGAGAATGACGCGTTGGATACGATTGCCGACGCTGAATTCCGAAAGTTCGCAACGGAAGAGAAGCTACGCGTAGTTGGCAATCCGGCACTTACGGATATTCAGAAGTCGCCTAACGGAGTAACGTTCACGATCCGTTTTGATATCATGCCCGACTTTGAACTTGGTTCATATCGAGGGCTTGTTGCAGACCGTCATATCAAGCACGTAACCGAGGCAGATGTTCAGGCAGAAGTGGACCGCATTTGTATGCGCGCCGCAACGTTTGAACCGGCAGAGCAGATCACCGGAACGATGTTCGTTGCCACGATCTCCTTGCATGAACTCGACCGCGAATCGTCGATGCCCATCATCGGAGCAGAACCACGCGAAGAACGTGTCTTCCTCGAAGATGAAAACGTTGACATGCACCTACGTTCGTCACTCGCTAACACCAAGGTTGGAGATTCGTTCTCCTATGTTTCTGAGACGCAGGACGAGAATCAACAGCCAAGCAACAGTCGCGTTACCGTTACAGACATCCAAAGAGTTATCCCTGCTGAGTTCACAAATGAATTCGTGGAGATGATCACAGGCGGAAGATTCAAGACAACGGAAGAACTCCGTGCCGACATTGAACGTCAGCTCAGCGAATACTTCGAACAGGCCTCACGCGAGAGCCTCGAGAATCAGATCGTGGATCAACTTGTGAAATCCCATGAGTTTGAGGTCCCAGAGCCCCTTGTCCATGCCGTGATCCATCAACTCTTCGACGATTTCAAGAAGCGTAATGAAGGGGCTCCTGGTATCGAGAACGTAACAGCACACGATGTGGAACCACAGTTCCGTCCGTCTGCTGAACGTATCGTTCGCTGGGAACTCATCCGTGATAAGATCATCGATGCGGAGAAGCTTGTTGTGGCAGACGAAGATGTTGCCGCGGCTGCCGGACGTTTCGGCCTTCCCGAAGATCAGCTCCGGATGATCATGCGGCAGAATCACACGGTTGAAGATCAACTCCTAGCTGAAAAGGCTGTTCGCACGCTTATAGACTACGCCATAATCAACGACGTCATCGTCGACTCCGAACAACCTGTCATTTAGCGGAGTATTGTAGCCCATGCAAAATCAACTTGTTCCGATGGTCGTTGAACAAACGAGCCGCGGAGAACGTGCATATGACATCTACTCGCGCCTCCTCAAGGAGCGCATCATCTTTATCGGTACTCCGATCGATGACTACGTAGCAAGTCTTACCATAGCGCAGCTTCTGTTCCTTCAAAGCGAGGATCCGAACAAGGACATATCGGTCTACATTAACTCTCCCGGCGGCAGCGTTTCGGCTGGCCTTGCGATCTACGATACGATGCAGTTCGTAAAGCCAGATGTGTCTACTATTTGCGTAGGAATGGCCGCTTCGATGGCGCAGGTTCTCCTCTGCGCCGGTGCCAAAGGCAAACGATTTGCTCTTCCCAATTCTCGCATCATGATGCACCAGCCTCTCGGTGGCACCCAGGGCCAGGCTACAGATATTGAGATCTACACAAAAGAAATGCTTCGTATTCGCGATACGCTGTATGGCATCATTCAGACGCATACCGGCAAGGACTACGAAACGATCAAGAAAGACGCAGATCGCGACAACTACATGTCGCCTCAAGAAGCTCTAGATTATGGTCTCATCGACAAGATCATGGAACGTACCGCCTGATCTCATTATGGGTTTTCGGCGTTAAGGTGTGATATTGCGATGTGGTACATCGACCGGGGGGTCGAAAAAAGAGGGAACATGAGCACGACCGACACTACCAATACCGGACATCCAGAAGAATTGCATTGCTCGTTTTGCGGGCGCAGTTCTCGAGAAGTTGTGAGCCTTATCGCCGGTAAGGGGGTCTACATCTGCGACATCTGTGTGCAGAATTCGGTTGAGATCCTTCGAAAGAATCAGCCTGCTCCCACATTACGTAGTGACGTAAAGTCACTTCCGCGCCCATCAGAGATCAAACGCCAACTTGATGGCCACGTGATCGGACAGACTGAAGCAAAAGAGGTCCTATCCGTTGCGGTCTACAATCACTACAAACGTATCCAAGCCGAAAACCTCGTAAGTGCCTTTGACGATGTAGAGATCGAAAAGAGCAACATTCTTCTGCTCGGTCCAACGGGTACGGGGAAGACTCTCTTAGCGCAGACTCTAGCTCGTATTCTCGATGTGCCATTCGCCATCGCGGACGCAACAACACTTACAGAAGCCGGATATGTAGGTGACGATGTGGAATCCATCATCGTGAATCTTCTGCAGAATGCGGACTACAACGTCGAACGCGCGGAGCGTGGCATCATCTATGTTGATGAGATCGACAAGATCACACGCAAAAGTGATTCCGCATCAATCACACGAGATGTTTCCGGCGAAGGTGTCCAACAAGGTTTGTTGAAGATCCTCGAGGGAACGGTTGCCGGTATTCCGCCTAAGGGCGGGCGCAAACACCCTGAGCAGCCCCTTATCTACGTTAACACCAAGAATATCCTGTTCATTTGTGGCGGTGCGTTTGAAGGTCTCGAAAAGATCATTGCTCGCAGGAAACGTCCGTCAACCATGGGCTTTATGGCTCAAACTGCTGCTACGGTTGAAGAGTCCAGCGAAATGCTTCGACTCGTTGAACCGGAAGACCTCATGCGGTTTGGTTTTATACCGGAGTTCATTGGTCGTCTTCCGGTGATCTCTGCACTCGATCCATTGAGTGACGAAGCAATGCTGGATATTCTTACGAACCCAAAGAATGCAATCGTAAAGCAGTATCAAAAGCTCCTTCTTCTAGAAGGTATCGAACTTCAGTTCGAAACGGATGCGCTTGTGAAGATTGTCACCAAGGCCAAGTCTCGCCGTACAGGTGCACGGGCTCTTCGTGGTGTGATGGAGGAAGTGATGAATCCCATCATGTACATGTTGCCGGATGCAGGCAATGTTCGCAAGTGTGTCATCACAAGCGAAGTGGTAGAGCGCGGTGCTGCTCCACTCCTGGAACTTAGCGAACAGGCTCCTGCTCGCGGCCGCGCATAAGCGCCTTAGCAAGAACGTTGTTCAGTACCTGCCGTGTATGCTCCATGGCATATGTGGTCACTACAAAGTTGTACCCTGCCATAGCCAAACGGTCCCGCTCGGCTTCATCTGCAAGGAGTTCCACGATGTGTGCTGCCAGTTCTTCAGCAGTGTGGCCAACACGGATATCTCGTCCGGATTGCGCACCAAGTGGTTCATGACTGATAGGTGTAGTGACACATGCAATCCGCATTGCCATGGCCTCTAGAAGCTTATTCTGAAGCCCCGTACCTATCCGCATGGGAGCAACGAACACACGAGTTGTTGCATACCTTGAGCGAATGTCGTCAACCCATCCGGTAACCTCTACGCGCTCCGATGCCAATGCACGTACGGTACGATGCGGTGAAGCTCCGGCAATAACAACACGTGTATCCGGCATCAATCTCCACACAATCGGCATGATGGTGCGCACGAGAAATACGGCTGCGTCCACATTTGGCGGATAGTTCATGTTGCCAACAAACGTCACGTCCTGAGTTCTTGCTTCTGCTCTTGGCGCAAAGAATGTTGTGTCTATCCCATTGGGAAGGATCGTTACGTCCTGGCCACCACCTCCGAACATCACAGATCTATCCTGCTCGGAGATGATGATGTGCTCGTTGAACCACGCATACGAGCGTGATTCATAGTCTTGCACTTTCCGCAGTTCTCTGCGATAGAGCGGACGTAACAGCCAGGGCGCAGAAGCAATTCTCTGCTCTGTGCCACGTGAGAATGCGTCCTGGTAATCGATGATCGATGGCACTTTGCTTGCACTTGCTTGGAAGTATGTTGCTGTTCGAATGAGCTGACAGTACACTACGTCCGGCTTCAGGCTGTCTAGAAGCTCGTTCACGCGCTTTTGGGCTTGCGGAGAGAGGAAATACCCCACTTGAAGAGGAAGCCCCCTTACAAACGACCGGAGAAGGTTCATCACCCTCGCCCCAAACGAGAGTGGGAGCACAGTTATCGATGTGCAGAAGGGGCGTACCATTTCCCTATGCTGGGGCAAAACGGTCACGTCTGAGAGCGCGATAACATGCACCTCGTGTCCCGACGCTGCGAGATTCTTGAGATGTTGAAATGCGCGAAGTTTATCACCCTTTTCAAGCGGATAAGGAAACCGCGAGAGGATGACGACAACTTTTGAGGGTGGGCAGCTCATCAATGAAGACGAATATACCCACCCACAATGTCACGGTTATCGCACAACCACCATTGCTTGTGTTCTACGATCTCCATTTGCTCTCAACTGCACCATATACGTACCGCTCGGAAGCCCAGTAACGGAGAATGGAGTTTGATGGTCACCTGCCAACTGTTGCTCGTTAACCAAGGTTGCAACATGGAAGCCGATGCTGTCAAAGATCTCCAAACGGATGTGTTGCGGACTAGTGAGTGTATACCGAATGGTTGCTTCTGAGCGAACCGGATTGGGGGCAATCGGATCGAATCTGAAGCCATTGCCAACCTGGATTTCTGCAACACTTGTTGGAGAGGTTTTTATCACGGGCACGGTTGTGAAGTCGCCAAACAACACCGAACGGATCACACTCGGATCTGCTCCAAACCATTGCTCCAGAACGCTAGCATAGATCTGGCGGAAGTCATGCTGCATCTTCAGATTGCCATTCTCCAGATCGGTGAGGCTTGGGTTGGTACCTACGATGCCGTCTTGCACCGGAATGCCAAAGAAGAACAAGGGGGCGGCAGTACCGTGATCTGTGCCAAGACTTTCATTTGACGCAACACGCCTACCAAACTCGGAGAACGTCATCGACACTACACGTTCGCCAACGCCAAGCTTTTCGATATCCTTTTGGAAGGCCGATACGGCATCAGAGACTTGTTTGAGGAGCCCGGCATGTGCACCAAGTGTTGTATCGTCACCATCTACTTGAGCAGAGTGCGTATCGAAACCCGTCATCTGCACTACATAGACTCGCGTCTTCATGCCACCTGCAATAAGCCTTGCTACGATCTTCAATTGATCAGCAAGCCGATTGGCCGTTGGATAGGTCTCGATGTTCTGTGCCTTATCGGCAGCAGCCTTGATCACCGTAGAGTATTGCATCGACTTGTTTTGAACCTCACGCACATAGGTGATGTTCTCCGAAGCAAACTTCGTAGAAGGGAGATCTGACCCAGGAGCATCGGAACCGCTAACGAGACGATAGAACGACTCTGGGTCTTGCAAGGCAATACCCATGGATTGATGCTGCAGTCCAGTTAAGGCTAATCCAACAACAGCCGACATCTGAATAGCAATCGGATCTGGCATCGTTGTGTTCGGATATCCTTCCGGGTAGTTCGGATATTCTCCATTCAGATATCGTCCTAGCCAGCCAGTTGTCTCGTTGATGTTGGAAGCACTGCCACTCATCCATATGTCTGTGGACCTGAAGTGCGAAAGGTTTGGATTGGGATAGGTAACGCCTTGGACGAGGTTCACTTTCTTCTGACCCCAGAGTTCATGCACTCCGGTCATCACGGGGTGAAGTCCAACATCGTCTCGTAGCTTCAGCACCGTACTTTCCGGAATGGCAATGTTCCCACGAAGCCCCATATACGTGCTGTAATCACTCAATGGGATAACCGTGTTTAATCCGTCATTGCCGCCATTGAGTTGGATGAGAACTAAGACACGGTCCGACTCCGTTTCAACATTGAACAAGTCGTGCAATGCCGGACCATCGAATGCATGAAGCGGAATGCCGTTCATGAACATCGGAAGTGCAAGGGCTCCAGTTGTGCGTGCAAGGAATGATCTGCGATCGATTCCGTTCTTGGGTGTTTGGTTTTTCATGTTCAGCTCCTCAACCAAGTTGGAATTCCGCCATGCGGAACATGTATTTGAAAAGCCGATCAAGATTGGTCTTTACGGCAGTCCGGGCAGCGGTATTGGATTGATTGCCGGCATAAGCATTCCATACATCGCCCCATTCATAATATCGACCGCCACTCATCAGAACCTCTTCCGCTAACATCATTCTTGTCTCATCTGAGAATGGTACGGCGAACAGCAATTCATTGATCTGGTCGATCAATTTCAACGAATCCTCAACATCGCTGAATGTCTTTACAAACTCCGGCGTGTCTAAGATCGGCTTGCGTCCAAGTGCATTGTTATTCACTAGCAACGAGTCTGTAAAGCCGTTTCGAAGGGGCAATGTAGCCGTTGTTAGCCAGATACGATAGAAGTCCGGAGCTTGGTAATACGCCTCCCAACCCGCTACACTCGAAGGCTCATTAAGGTCCATTTGCAACGAAGCAAGTGCTGCAGGGAATGCCTGATAGAATCGGTTAACCAGCGCTGGGTCCGTAGGTGCAGACCATGTGTTAATGGTACGCATAAGTCCGAGAACAAGGTCTGCCGGGCTGCGGAGTTGCGAGCCCCGAAGACTTTCATCAAAAAAGTGTTCCGAAGCAAGGAGCTTCCGCAGGATGGGTCCAACCACAAATCCGTTCTGCTTGAGCTCTGTTGCAAGGGGGATGAGAACTTCGTCGTCCACTTCTGGTGGTACGTAGCTGTTTACAAACCAACGATAGAGCTTACCGACGATGTAGTGTGCAGTAGCATCCTGTTCGAAGATCATGTCGATCATCTCGTACAGTTCGTCGCGTCCACCATTAATACCAGTACGCCCCTTAATCACCTTATTCTGATACCGAGGAGAGAACTGCTTGTCTGTTGTGTCGTGATTATTCGCAACAAAGATCGTGTTCGGATTATCTGCGAACATCGGCGGACTCTTTGGTTCATTGTCTCGAAGATCCCGGTCTCCGGCGGTAAAGACCAAATCTCTGGTGCCAAAATCTCGCCAGCCCGTAAGGACCTTTGCAGCTGCCTGAACATCCTGTTCGGTAT
>DATGWS010000356.1:0-8692 GCA_035299365.1 Candidatus Didemnitutus sp. | reverse complement strand
GAGTAACTCAGAAAAAGGAACTCTTCGAGTTTGAGTGCGCGAGCGCAGATGGCTAGTGACTTTTTATTGACGATCCACGAGCGCATCTTTGTGAGTTCACCTTCGAGCACCTCCCTGTTGTTATAGAAGAGGTATTCTGCTGTTACCATGCCAAGGATGGCATCGCCCAGGAACTCCAAACGCTCGTTGGACCTGTGGTCCGGTGTGTTCACTACTTGCAGGTACGAACGATGCGTAAGAGCTTGTTCATACAGCGAAGCAAGATGGATGTCTACACCGATCTGCTTCTCAAGTTCTGCAACACGTTCATCCGTAAGGATGCCCATTGGCGGGAACAGGTCGCGAAACATCGCATTGTTCGCCGATCCACGATTGGAGGCGAACTTGAGGAGGTTTGCGTATAGCTGACGTACGATGTCCTTCACAGCCGAAGACCGGACGTGGTGATACTCTTACTCAGAGAATGCTTTGAAGCACAGTGTAGCATTGTGTCCACCAAAGCCGAACGTGTTGCTCAATGCAGCGCGTATTTCGCGCTTCTTGGGGGCATTCGCCACGTAATCCAGAGTGCAATCAGGATCAGGTGTGATCTGATTGATCGTTGGAGGCGCAATACCATTAACGATGGCAAGTGTAGTTGCAATTGCTTCAACGGCACCGGCTGCACCAAGGAGGTGACCTGTCATGGACTTCGTAGAGCTTACAGACATGGTCTTTACATGATCGCCAAAAACGGTAGCGATAGCTGCAGACTCAGACTTGTCATTGAATGGTGTGGATGTTCCGTGAGCATTGATATAATCAATGTCCTCAGGAACAAGCCCAGCATCTTCAATGGCAAGCTTCATTGAGCGAACGGCACCTTCTCCGCCTGCAGCAGGTTGCGTAATATGATACGCATCATCGGTAAAGCCGATACCCGACAATTCAGCAAGGATCGTTGCACCGCGATTCATTGCGTGCTCAAGTGTTTCGAGGACGAGGATCGCTCCACCCTCTCCCATAACAAATCCGTCACGGTCCTTATCAAAGGGGCGACTAGCTGTGGCTGGATCATCGTTGCGCGTGGACAATGCCTTCATAGCATTAAATCCACCGATGCCCATTGGGCAAATAACCGCCTCTGAGCCCCCTGCCAACATCACATCGGCCATCCCACGCTGCATGAGCATGAGTGCATCACCGATACTATGAGACGAGGTGGCGCAGGCCGATACAGTGCCGTAGTTCGGGCCCTTCAGTCCGTAGCGAATTGCAATATGCCCGGCTGCAATGTCAGAGATCAGCATCGGCACAAAGAACGGACTAATACGATCGGGCTTTCCACCACGTTCGTAAAGATTCTGTTGCTGATGGTGATACGTCCACATCCCGCCGATGCCGGAACCGAAGACAACACCAATGCGGTTACGATCGGTCTTCTCGAAATCGATACCTGAGTTTTCTACTGCCATTACGGCAGCAGACATGGCGAACTGCGCGAAGAGGTCCATTCTCTGAACCTCTTTGCGCGATATCACCAAAAGCGGGTCGTAATTCTTGACCTCGGCGGCGAATCGTGTGTCGAACTCAGCCGCGTCAAAACGCGTGATAGGAGCCGCACCACTGCGACCCTCCATCATGCCAGCCCAGAACTCAGCTGCCGTGTTGCCAATCGGCGTTACGGCACCAACGCCGGTAATGACGACGCGAGGAATTGATCTCGACATACGAACCTACGAGGATGATCGGTGTTTAGTTAAGAGGCCTTCGACTCGATGTACGACACGGCGTCGCCAACGGTCTGGATCTTCTCTGCGTCGCTGTCATCGATCGTGAGGTTGAAGGCACGTTCGAATTCCATGATGAGCTCAACGGTATCGAGAGAATCTGCACCGAGATCGCTTGTGAACGATGCTGCCGGCGTTACTTGTGACTCTTCTACACCGAGCTTGGAGACGATGATCTCCGTCACTTTTTGTGCCACTGCTGACATACGGAACCCTTGAAAAAAATGAGGTTGAAAATTTGCTTGTTTATCGATCACATCGCCAAACCACCGTCAACGTTTAATACCTGACCTGTGATGTACGATGACTCCGGAGCGATGAAGAATGAGACAACACTTGCGATCTCATCCGGACCTGCGGCGCGCTTCATTGGAATGTTGCTGAAGAACGAAGCCTTCTGCTCTTCCGTGAGCTTTTCCGTCATGTCCGTCTCTACAAAACCCGGAGCTACGCAATTTACGAAAACGTTACGACTAGCGAGTTCACGAGCAAGGCTTCTTGTGAGTCCTATCAAACCGGCCTTGGCACTACTATAATTGACCTGTCCGGCATTACCCTGCAAGCCTACTATGCTGCCAATGTTCACGATCCGGCCGGTTCGTTGCTGCATCATTGGCCGAGCGGCGGCTTTACAGGCATAGAACACCCCGGTGAGGTTTGTATCCAACACATCTTGCCAATCCTTGGCGCTCATACGCATAATCAGTCCGTCCTTTGTGATGCCGGCATTGTTCACGAGAGCATCGATGCGACCCCCTTGTGTTACAACGGCTTCGATGAATCCTTTCACAGATTCTTCATCACTCACGTTCACCTGCAAATAGGTAACCGTGCCCCCAGCTTCTCTGATCTCGGAGGCGATCTTTTCGGCTCGTTCCGGAGCCGAATTGAATGTTGCAAAGACAGATGCACCCTCAGCACAGAGTCGCCGAACAATGGCTTCACCAATTCCGCGCGATCCGCCTGTTACAGCGATCACCTTACCCGAATGGTCAAACGTCTTCATGGTCAAGCCCCTTCTTCGTTCACACGTTGAACATCTGCTGCTGTGTCGATTCCGTCAACCGTTGCTTCGGAGAGTGTTCGTTTAATTAGACCTTGGAGCACCTTACCCGGACCAATTTCTCGGAAGGAGATGATTCCGTCATTCCACATTGACTGCATCGTGGCCGTCCACAAAACCGGCGATGTGAGCTGACGGATGGCGGCATCTTTCAGTTCATCTGCCGACGTAACGGCAGATCCTGTTACGTTAACATAGACGGGTACACTGGCATCGTTAAACGGTGTTGATCGGATCTTCTGTGCCAATCCCGATTCAGCTTCGGCGAGAAGGGGCGAATGAAACGCTCCGCTCACCTGAAGTTCTTTCACAAGTTTGGCACCCCGTTCTTTAAAGACCGGCATTGAAGCTCGAACGTGTTGAGCCGATCCGCTAACAACGATCTGTCCGGGCGAGTTGAAATTTGCCGGAACGATTACCTTCCCTTCGCCAGCATTGAGCTCAGCACAGATCTCGCGAACAACATCATCATCCAGCCCAACAATGGCTGCCATGGTTCCCGGAATTGCTTCGCCAGCCTGAAACATCAAAGTTGCCCGCAGTTGCACGAGTTGGAGTGCATCTTCAAACGACACCACACCGGCAGCGTAGAGGGCTGAATATTCGCCTAATGAATGTCCGGCTACCGCACGCATGGTGGAGCGAACTGGGGTGACATTCAATAGGAGAACCTCATGCAAAAACAACGCTGGTTGTGTGTAGCGAGTTTGACGGAGAACATCCTCAGGACCATCAAACATGATTGCACTGATATCATATCCAAGAATCTCCTGAGCACGCTCGATAAGCCCCTTAGCAACACTGTATGACTCGACAAGATCTTTTGCCATGCCAACATATTGCGAACCTTGTCCAGAGAACAATAACGCTGAATTCATGTGATTTGGATCCTTACGAGTCGATGGACCAACGAATAAGTACACTACCCCACGTATACCCTGCACCAAAAGAGGACAGCACGAGATAGTCACCTTTCTTCACCTTCTTGTTCATGTGCAGTTCGGAGAGACAGATCGGAATGGTACCTGCCGTAGTATTCCCAAAACGGTCGATGTTGATCATTACTTTTTCTTGTGGAAGACCCATTCTCCTCGCAGTGGCTTCAATGATGCGAAGATTAGCTTGGTGAGGTACGAGCCAGGCGATGTCATCAGCTGTGAGGTTGTTTCGTTGCATGATGTCGAAGGAAACGTCAGCCATACCCTTCACGGCACTTTTGAAGACGGTTTGACCCTCTTGATAGACGTAGTGCTCGCGATTCTGTACACTTTCAACGGTAGGGGGCTTCAGGGACCCGCCTGCAGGTTGATGGAGGAATGGCTCTCCATTGCCGTCCATATGGAGAACATGGTCAAGTACGCCAAAGCTGTCATCGTCCCCTGCTTCAAGGAGCACGGCTCCACCACCATCACCAAAAAGCACGCAGGTGGTTCGGTCTTCAAAATTGAGGATCGAGCTCATCTTATCGCCGCCTAACACCAAGCATCGTTTTGCAGCGCCGGACTCAACCATTTTTGCACCGGTAACGAGGGCGTAGAGGAAACCACTACATGCGCCTGCAAGATCAAAGCCCCACGCATTGGTTGCGCCGAGCTTGCGTTGCAAAATAGCGGCGCTGGAAGGAAAGACTCGGTCACCGGTAATGGTTGCAACAATGATGAGGTCTATGTCCAACGGCGTTAGACCGCGTTGCTCTAACACGCGCTGAGCTGCAGGCAGCAAGATATCCGTGAGGCCACCTTCAAAAGCAAAATGGCGTTCTCGAATTCCCGTTCTTGTGGTGATCCACTCGTCTGTGGTATCGATTTTACTTTCAAACCACACGTTGTCGTAAACATCCGCCGGCACGTTATGTGCAACAGCCGTGATCACCGCATTCATACAGGTTCCTTGGATGGTCCAGTCGGAGTGGCGAGAGCATTTTGGATCGTACCGTTTACGTCCTTGCGGACCATTTCCACGGCGCGTTTGATCATATTCGAAAGGGCAAGGGGCGAGCTACTTCCGTGACCAATGATCGCAACACCATTGATTCCGAGAAGGGGCACTCCACCATATTCTTGATAGTCCATGTCTCGTAAAGCGCTTTTAAGCACAGGTCTGAATGCGCCAATCAGCAGTTTCTGAACGAGGCCACGATCAGCGTACGCACGGAAACGGTCCTTGAGAAAACCAAGGATACTTTCGGCAAACTTCAGAACGATATTCCCTTCAAAGCCATCACAGACCACGATGTCTACTGTGCCGGCCAGGATATCTCTGCCTTCTACATTTCCGACGAAGTTCACGCCATTTGTTTGAAGCATACCGTAGGCTTCTCGAGTGACCTCGGTCCCCTTTCCTTCTTCTTCGCCAACGTTGAGAAGTCCAACCGTTGGTCGCGAAACTCCGATCATGAGTTCAGTGTAGACACTACCCATCACGGCATAGTCAGAAAGGAATTTTGGTTTGCTGTCTACGTTCGCTCCTACATCCAGCAGCAATGTTGGTCTACCCGTTTTTGTTGGGAAGAACGACCCTATCGTAGGCCTGCTCACTCCGGGGATTCTTCCACAGAGCATCGTGGCTGTAGCCATCACACCGCCGGTGTTTCCGGCTGAAACAAAGGCATCAGCTAAACCCTGACGCATGAGTTCTAGCCCAACATAGAGTGATGACTCACGCCGGGTCTTTACGATGGATGATGGCTCATCGCCCATTCCAACAACATCGGGGGCATGTACAACTCTGATCGAGGGTGATCCCTGATGCTTTGCAAGCAAGGGTGTAACGTCACCTTCACGTCCAACAAGAATGAGTTCTACGTTGGACCCGAGTTCTTTGAGTGCAAGGATAGCCCCATGCACTTCATTTGAGGGTGCATGGTCTCCACCCATCGCATCAAGCACAACCCTTACGGGGCGGCTATGCGTTGGGAGGGGTGCTGAGGAAACAGCGTCAGGCACGGACGATCCTCAGGGGGTTCGTGTTCTCGTGATCGTTAGTCGACAGAGAGGATCTTGCGGCCGTTGTAGTACCCGCAGGATGTGCATACGATGTGTGGCTGCTTGGCAGCGCTGCAGTTAGGGCATGTCATCACAGAAGGCGCTGTTGCCTTGTAGTGCGTACGGCGCTTGGCACCGCGGGACTTGGAGTGACGTCGCTTTGGATTCGGCATGAGAAGTACCTCAGTTTTACTGTCGTTTCAATTTTGCGAGTGCGGCCCATCGATCATCGACCATTTCCGGCTCGATCCGATCGGTGGCATCATTGCCCTTGATCACGGGATGGATGTCTTCGAGTTCTTTGTCGCGATATGCTGGGGCTACACGACGAAAAGGGATCGCAACGGTAAGTACCTGGCGTACATCTTCCGTAAGATCGATCACCTTGTCTTCTTCACGTATCCCCCGCACCTCTTCATCATCAAGTTCACTGATGCGTCCACGCTGCTGAGCGGCCAGATCATGGTCTACAACGAAGTCGAGATCGATCACAGCTGAGATCGGTTCATCGTATTCTTCTAGCGACCTGTCACAGACAAGACGAGCAGTTCCGGAGACATCAGCAACAAGCGAGTACCTGCTGCTGACCTTCCGAAGGACACCTTCCGTGTGGACCGTACCGATGAATTCGGAGGCAATCTCCGGGATCTTCGATACATCCGTCTCAATATTGAAGGGATGGTTCCCATCCCGAAGGCCCACGATATTGATGGTGATCATGGTATTCAGGCGGGTCCAATGTTGACAAGACTACGAAAATACGGCACTTAGACGATTTTTACAAACCTTGTCCACAACGTCAAGCTCCGAGTGCCTTGAGGTTCTTCTTGGCTGTTTCGTTGTTCGGATCGAGCTTAAGGACCTCGCGATAGGCCTTTTTGGCATTTTCTACGTCTTGAAGTCCCTGATAGCCAAATCCAAGGTAGATCCACGATCCTACACTCTTGGGGTCTAGCTCCGTGCCTGTCTTGCTACGGTCAACAATGGCCTGCCACTTTTTATCTGCGATATCTTGACCATTTAGGCGGATAATGGCACCTACAGCATACCGCTTATCGTCGGCGCTGGTGCTGGCTTTCCCGTTTTCAATCACGGAATTGAGAAGTGCCGGCCCCCTTACAACATCACCCTTTGCAAGAAGGGTCTCTCCAAGCCGAAGTGTTGCATACATGTACGTGGGGCTCACCGCAAGGGCACGCTCGTACGAGGCAATGGCACTGTCAACAAGACTATCGGCATAGAAGTTATTGCCGATAAAGACGTGGATCTTTGCATCGAGCGAGTCAGAACAATTCGCCAATCGTTTCCGGAAGATCTCGTTTGAACGGGCATACATGTACCTGCCCTGCATCAACAATGCATAGCGGAACATAAACGTGCATTGCTTGGGGTCTCTGTCTGCTGCCTCGGCCATGACATTGATAGCCATCGCAGTATCACCGGCTACAACGGCTGCAACGCCAAAGTACCAATAGTCCACATTGTCCCACTTTGCCTTGATCGGCAGTGCGGCCTTGTAGTAGTCTACACTGGCCCGCCATTGTTTGGCCATGAAGTTACACTTGGCCATCATGAGTGAAACCTTTGGCTTAAGAGAGTCGATCTTGGCTGCTGCATCTTCGAGGTGACGCTTAGCTGAGTCGCACATGTTCTGCTTGAACAACGACTCGCCAAGATACCAGGATGCCATGATCTCGCCTGTGCCTAGTGGGCGTAAGGTGCGATATGTCTGAAGGGCAGTAGTTGCCGCTGAATATTTCCCGGCCAAGTACAGAATCTTACCCTCTTCGTACCACGCACGTGCATTTTTGGGATCGAGTTTCGTTACCTGATCCCATTCGCGGAGTGATCTCGAGAAATATTCATTTGCAAGCTCGTTGTCTGTTTCACGATTACCCATGCGCCAGAAACAAATGGCAAGGTTGAAGTGCGCTGTGACGAGGTTCGGATCGAGCTCGATAGCCTTGTCGTAATTCTGCACAGCGAGTTCGAATACCGGAATTGGCTTGGAGTTGAAATAGATGTTACCCAATGCCAAGTATGTTGCCGGACTCTTAGGGTGCTTATCGCGAGCAGTAGTAGCCACAAGTTCTGCAGCCTTCAAGGAGTCGGCTGCAACGAGAGCATTGACAAGTGCAAGCGTTACGTCTACGTCATCACGCTTCCGCAAATACTTGCGCAGAATGGGACTGGCTGCAGATGCCTGTTCTGTTTCTGAAAGTGCTTGGGAGTATAGCAGTACGTTTTCCTTTTCGTCGTCATCATCTTCATACACGCGCCGAGCATATGTAAGAGCTGTATCATGAATATCCAATTCCAAGTAGATCTTGGCAGCAAGTGCCACAGTTGGAATATCCTGAGGGTTCTTATCAATCGCCTTGCGAATGTGTTCGGCGGCCTGCACCCAATTCCCGTCTTCCGCCGCTTGTTTGGCAGAGTTAAAGTCATTGGCATATGCCAAAGCAGCAGACCCGGCCAAGAGGATCGCAATGATGAGCGTACGCATGGTTGTGTTGGTATTGGTGTTCATTCTTCTGGCATTGTTAGGGAGAACTTCGCATAGGCTGGTTCGATGCCTGCTGCAAAGAGTGTCTTGAGTGCATCACCATTGCGGGTGATGTATTGCATAAAACCCGACGGGAGATTGTGTTGGTTGGGGAGATCGCGCAAGTACACCCAGATCGGCACAGGAAACGGATATTTTCCCATAATCAAATACGATAGGTGTACTGGTTTAGGCCATTCATGTGTTCCATCAGCATTTGTATAGCTCAAGCGAAGGGGCTTTACCATTGTGTCGCGTTGGATTTGGGACAGGTACCCCACTCCGATCGACCCAGGAATTGCTTGCACGGCACGTACCACACTGTCATGAT
>DATGWS010000355.1:0-29324 GCA_035299365.1 Candidatus Didemnitutus sp. | reverse complement strand
GATAACCTGACATACACTCTCCAAACCAATCCAAAGAAAACGAATCGATTGCGTCACATAACAGACGCTTGCACCACAGCCACCGCCCATCCAAACGATCTCGAAGGTCAGCCGGCAGATAATTACGTGTATGATGAGATCGGCAATCTGACTAGTGATCAGGGGGCAGATGTAACGGCTGTCTTCTGGACACCGGCCAACAAGATCGACTCTATCGTCACGGATACGAGGAAGATCGGGTACACCTACGACGCAATGGGCAACCGTGTGCGTGCCCGCACGTGGACTCCATCGAACGTGCATGAGTCTACAACCTGGTACTTGCGCGACGCACAAGGTCAAGTCCTCTCCATCTACAAGAAGGTAGGCACAGGCGCTATCACCCAAACCGAAGTCCCGCTCTACGGCTCCGACCGTCTGGGCATGATCAAACCAAACCGGACATTTTCGACCAGCGTGGTAGACACCATCGACGTCGTTGTGCAGCGCACAGCCGGAGAACGCTTCTACGAACTCAAGGACCACCTTGGCAACGTCCGTGTTGTGATTACAGACGAAGTCCAGAAACCATCGGCAGATGTATATCTTGCAACCGTGGCAAGTCAAACAGACTACTATCCGTTCGGCATGATCATGGAGTCGCGTTCACAAGCAACTGCCGGCTACCGCTACGGCTTCAACGGCAAAGAGAATGACAACGACGTAAAGGGAACGGGGAACCAACAGGACTACGGCGCTCGGATATATGATCCAAGAGTAGCGAGGTTCTTTAGTATAGATCCGTTGGCTTCAAATTTTCCTGACTGGTCTCCATATGTCTATGCAAATGACAATCCAATTGCTCTTATCGATGAGAATGGGGAGTTCGGCGATGACCCACGTGGCAAGTTTTACAAAACGATGGGAGCTGCTGCGATTAAGGCAATAACAACGATGGACATTAATGCCAATAGATACAAAGCTTTGTATGTACTAGCACAATACAGAAATGAGAATGGATTTAATCTAAACACCCCAGGTAATAATCCCTTCAATATTAAGGGAAGGGGAGATGCCGGACAGATTACGTATATGACGACTGAGTATGTGAAGGGGAAAAAGGTGCAAATGCCTCAAGGATTCGCGAATTTCTCGTCATTACAGGAGGGTTTTTCTGGATATCTTAAGCTGCTAGAAAAGAATTTCCCTAGAGCCAATGAGGCGCTGACAGACAATAAAAAGACTATCGAAGATTTCGCCAATGGATTAATGAAGGGTAGAGTTGGGGCGTATGCTACTAGTCCAACCTATGCAAAGGACTTGAAGACGATGCTTGTTGGTGTTGTTAGAGACTTCGAGAATGACATTCGTAGTCAAATCAACAAGAACAATTTGTCGATCTCGAAAAATAACGAACGTTTAAGCTCTAAGTCAGCTACATCTGCTGAAAAATCAGCTGCCACAAAGTCCAATATAGAACTCAACTCTTCAAACCAGGGTTTAAACAATGATCTACAACAACTACAAGACTTCAAAAAGAACGAAGGCCTGGATTAGGTGGACTCTGATCCTAGCGTTCGTTGGGCTTCCATCATCTTGTCGTGCTCAAACTCATAAAACAAGTAAGGACACTGTCGAGGTGAGTAGCACAGTCTCCGCCAATGATAGTGTGTTCATCAGCCGAATTCGACTTCTAGAGATCATAATGTCAGAGGAAGAACGGGTTGGAACATTAAGTTACGTTGTCAGAGAAGTCCCAACGCCGGAGAGGCAGTACTATATCATTCAGGTCGGGAAAGTCAATAGTTATCGATTGGAGATTTTCTACAATTTCTATTGCTATACGGAAACTGGTGTGATCAAACTATATGATCCAGTGCGTGACACACTAATTGACCCCATAAAAAGGTGATAGCTGGTGGGCTGGAGATTCTGCGCTATGTGACCCCAGTGTCTGCTGGATTGATCCTATTCCGACGGTGATCGATGGCCCGGCATTACGGTAAATGAGGGGTTGATGGTGTATTCGTATCCTACTTCTGCGCACCCGCGTATTGTACCTTAAATTACACTGCGATTTATGTCCAATAGCTCTTTAGCAGCGAGCCGCGTTCAATAAGTCGATATGCATTCTTCAGTCGATTCGTTACTTTTCATGTTCACCTTCTTCGCCCTATCTTACCTCCATCGATCTGCAACATGTTAACCCCTATAACCTATGAAGTGGATCGCCCCATCTGAGAAAGACGCCGCATCTGGCTCGCTCGAGAAGCGACTGTGGGATGCTGCCGATCAGTTTCGCGCAAATTCCGGACTCAAGGCGCAGGAGTACTCGGGTCCTATCCTTGGCTTGATCTTCTTGCGCTTTGCAGAAGTTCGCTTTGCCATCAAACGAACGGACTTGGAATCCGCGGCAACGAGTTCGCGACGAGGTAGTCGCGTAGATGAACCTGCTGCGTACCATGCTGAAGGCATCCTCTACCTCTCCAAGGAAGCCCGTTTTGATTTCCTCTTGAATCTTCCGGAGGCTGCGAACATCGGCGCCAAGGTCAACGCTGCCATGCGCGAGATCGAGAAGCACAATCCGCAGCTTGCCGGCGTACTGCCCAAGACCTACAACCTGTTCACGAGTACGCTGCTGAAGGAGCTGCTCAAGAAGGTATCGGAGATTCCGGCAACGCTTGATTACGATGCGTTCGGTCGCATCTACGAATATTTCCTTGGTGCCTTCGCCATGACTGAAGGGCAAGGGGGCGGAGAGTTCTACACGCCAAGCAGTATCGTAAAGCTACTAACTGAGATTATCGAACCGTATAAGGGCCGCATCCTCGACCCAGCCTGTGGTTCCGGAGGTATGTTCGTGCAGTCTGCCCGCTTCGTTGCTGAACACCGGAACAACCCCGCCGCAGATCTGGCGATCTATGGTGTTGAAAAGACCGATGAGACCGGACGGCTTTGTCGACTCAACCTTGCTGTGCATGGACTGGAAGGTGATATCAAACACGGTGGTAACATCAACAGTTACTACGATGATCCGCACAAGGCCACCGGTTCGTTCGACTTCGTCCTCGCCAATCCGCCCTTTAACGTTAATGCCGTTGACAAAGAACGTCTCAAGGACATGGTCGGCGCTGGCAGGCGCTTCCCGTTCGGCCTGCCCCGTACCGACAATGCCAACTACCTTTGGATCCAGCTCTTCTACTCATCTCTTAACGATAAGGGGCGAGCAGGCTTCGTGATGGCCAATTCGGCATCTGATGCACGATCAAGCGAACAAGAACTGCGTCAAAAGTTGATCGAAGCACACGCCGTGGATGTGATGGTGTCCGTTGGCCCCAACATGTTCTATACCGTCACGCTGCCGTGTACTCTGTGGTTCCTTGACAGAGACAAGGCAAAGTCAAAGCGTGCGGACTCTATATTGTTCATCGACGCACGCCACATCTACCGTCAGGTTGATCGCGCGCATCGCGATTGGACACCGGCACAGATCGGATTCATCGCCAATCTCGTTCGTCTCTACCGCGGCGAAGCTCTTGATCTCACCCAAGGTGGTAAGGAGACGGAAGCAAAACTCAAAGAAGTGTTTGGCAAGAAGCCGAAGTATGCAGATGTGCCTGGACTGTGCAAGGCCGCCACACTTTCCGAGATAGAAACACAAGGCTGGTCGCTCAACCCTGGTCGCTACGTCGGCGTCGCACCGGGCGAAGACATAAGCGACGAAGACTTCAAGGAACAACTCCAAACCCTCAATGAAGAACTCGAATCACTGAACGCCCAAGCTCGAACACTAGAGCAAATCATCGCCACAAATGTGGCGGAGATACTGGGGGCATGAAGATGCAGCTTCAGAATATTTGCGAACTAATTATCGATTGCGAGCACAAAACAGCACCGACTCAAGCAAGTGGCTATCCTTCTATTCGCACACCCAATATTGGACGTGGACGTCTCATTTTGGGCGATGTGAACCGCGTTTCACATGAGACTTACAAGCAGTGGACAAAGCGGGCTGTCCCTCAGCCGGGTGATCTGATCATGGCACGCGAAGCACCGGTTGGTAATGTAGCGATGATCCCTGAGGGACTTCAACCTTGCCTAGGACAGAGAACACTTTTGATTCGCCCTGATCGAGCCAAGGTTGAACCAAGCTTTCTGAACTACTTTCTTAACGGACCTCATGTTCAGGGTTTGATTCATGCTAAGACGAACGGCGCGACGGTTGCGCACCTGAATATGAAGGATGTTCGGACAATGGAATTGCCGACTCTCCCTTCGCTCCCTACCCAACAACGCATCGCCGGCATCCTGTCAGCCTACGACGATCTCATCGAGAACTGTCAACGCCGCATCAAGATTCTCGAATCCATGGCCCGCTCCCTCTACCGCGAGTGGTTCGTCCACTACCGCTTCCCCGGACACGAAAATCATCCCTGCGTCGCGTCGCTACTTGGTGAGATTCCAGAGGGGTGGGAGGTGAAGGAGTTGGGGGAAGTGGCTGACACTTTCCGGGGCAGATCTTATCGGTCCGTCGATCTTGCTGACGAGAGAGGCTTGCCGTTCCTGAATCTCAAATGCCTTGACCGTGATGGCGGCTTCCGACGCTCTGGATTGAAAAGATTCACAGGAGAGTTTAAGGCCACTCACAAGGTAGTAGTCGGAGACATCATCATGGCGGTCACTGACATGACACAAGAGCGTCGTATCGTAGCTCGAGTGGCATTGGTGCCGACGTTGGACCGCGATTTCGGAGTGTACTCGATGGATCTCGTGCGCATTGAGCCCAAGCCAGGTTTGCCTAAGGCATTCCTTTATTCGTTGCTACGCTATTCCTCATTCTCTGATGAAGTGAAACAACATGCTAATGGTGCGAATGTTCTCCATCTTTCACCGGATCGAATCACCGACTATCGAATTCCGGTACCGCCCACTAAATTGATGAACCGCTTCGCAGGTTTTGCATCCCCAGTTTCGGAGAACGTTAACGCCCTGGAAGATCAGTTGGAAAACCTTCGCCGGACGCGCGACTTGCTACTGCCGAGGTTGCTGTCGGGGCAGCTAGGCCTCACAACAAACTAATTCTTAGCCACGCAATGATTCCGTTTGAAGACGACAACCTAAGAGCATATTCTCTGCTGCTCCGGATCGAGATTGCAATCCGTGAATTGCTGAAGAGCTCCATGAAAAGTGAGTTTGGAGAGGAATGGCGCAAGCGCATTCCTGGCGATCTGCTCACGAAAATCAAAGTGGCTCAAACGGAGGAAAACCGCCCACAGTTTGATTACAAACGCTTGGGACCACTTTACTACCTGACCTTTGGAGAGTTGTTGACTCTACTTACTCAAAAGCCAGGGAAACAGGCCGCTGAGAAATTGGGTGGAGACAATGTTTTAAAGCAGCTTGAGAATATTCTCGTTCCACGAAATGCAGTTTGTCATTCTCGCCCTGTTTCATCAGTCGGCTTGAAGACAATTCAAACATTGTTTGCCGAGTTGGAGGCTGCATTGACAAGAGACGGCTTTGAGATCCTGACTTCAAAACCAGACGCCGGACTTGACCAAGGAAGCGCTTGCTGCAGCATGATCCCCGCATTCGCATGTGTTATTCTGGAGCTTCCCGACCTGCCTGCCTCGTTTGTAGAACCTGAGGATTTTGAGACCGCGAAGGTGCAGTTTTGGTGGGCAAACGATTCCCTCGCAGGCTTCAATCGCACGGCTATTGAGGACGCCGTCTCAATAATCCGCGAATATAATGCATTGCCCAAGGGCGTAGGTTGCGCAGGAGATAGGCAAAGATTCATCGATGAGTCGGATGTTATGAAACGAGTTCAACACGCGATTTCGGAATTGCAAGGAGTCAAGACATGAGTATGTCATCGCAATCGAGTTTACGTCCTAATCCTTACAGACGCGCACCTATCAAAGCACCGGAAGCTCTTGCTGGGCGAGCTAGGGAACTGAAGTCTATTCGCTACTATCTTAGACTCACAGCGGCAGGGCAGAACCCGCACTTGGCGCTTATTGGTCAACGTGGTGTTGGTAAGACCAGCTTATTGAACGGGGCAGAAACTATCGCCAGAGAATTGAAGCTGCTACCTATACGTCTAGACATGAATGAGCAAAAGGCAAACTCACAGTGGATGTTTTGGCGTGATTTATACCTTACATTGACGGTTGCTATGGCCAAGGAAGGCTGTTGGGGCGGCTTGCAGGGAAACATTTATTCCGAGCTGCTGAAAATGATTACCTCAAACCAAGCAGCCAGTCTAGATAAGGCAGTCATGCAAATACCATATGTCTTCTCCTGTCATCAAGGTGATATTGATAGCTTTTTATGTCCAGAAGCCCTCGTTGTGCTCGACTTCGAGTCGTGCATTAAAGAGTTGCAAAGAAAAGGTATGCATGGGATCGCTTTGCTAATCGATGAAGCCGACTGCTTGGGCAAAAATGTTTCTTTGCTTCAAATGTTCCGCAACGTATTTCAGGTCGTAGAGAACTGTTCGTTACTCTTGGCGGGAACAGAGGCTGTGTTTCCGGTCCTGTCCGAGGTGTTCTCGCCAATCCCAAGGCAATTCCATCGCATTGACGTTAAACCATTTGCTCGCTGGACTGATACATTGGAGCTTGTCTTCCAACCATTCTCGAAAGATATGTCCGGAACTGTAGCGCCCGAGTTGGACGTTGTTCGAGAACTACATGAGCTGTGCGGCGGAGCTCCAGACGAAGTGCAACTATACTGCCATCACATGTACCGGAGTGTCGAGGATGGCTCTGCTAAGCAAATGGCACTTATGCCCGAAGTATTTCGTGAAGTTCTTCGCGAGTACCGTGATAACTCACCTGCAAATGTTGACGCAGTTCTGAATGCAATTGGGCGTTTACCTGACAGACTCCTATTTCAATCAACTTGGGTCTCGCGCAGAAACCTAACACTTAAGGAAAACATCAAAGTCGCGATTCTCCGCAGGGAACTCAAAAACAACAAGCAACTTTCAAAGGACGAGCGCACCTCAATTGAAAAAGATATATCGGAAGGATACAGCAAGTTGTTTGACGTTGGTATCTCTGAATTGGCGGATTGCATACGTCTGGCAGGTGCCCCCCTAAGTGCAGGATTCTGGAAGTCCTTTGTCGAGGTAGAGCGAAAAAAGCGTTGGACTTGGAATGATGATTCTTTTGCGAATAGTCTACGTCAATCGATCATTGAGGTGATGGGACAAGCGAGCGGTGCTGGTGGACACGTTGATGCAATCGTAGGGACGGATGCTGTTATTGCACTCCAGTCAATACGTGAAGGCAAAACACCCGCCGAGTTTGATGAAGGGATGGGTGAGATGATTCTCTCTGCGCTTTTCGCACGTGGCCAGAAATCGTCTCATGTCGCTGACGTTACATTTCAAATCGAGTCGCCGGCAGGTAAGCAGAATCACCAGTGCAGATTTTTTGAAAAGCCAGGTGCGGAATTGAGTGAATCACAATTCTATGATTGGGTTCAGAAACATAAGGCTCTACTTGAAGGTAATGAGATAGCCGTCCTAATATCAGGTTTCAACCGCTGGGAACTTCCTTCGGCGATTGAGTTGCATCGGTTAGGTTACGTCTCGGGTTATCGAATCCCTGAAGTGTTCGGTCCCACACAAACCGAACAGGCAATTGCAGCGTTCAAGAACGGTGATGTTGAGGGATGTATGGCGACATTCTCAAAAATGCTAAGAGAGAGAGATTCCAACGTCATTCGAAACAACTTAGCCTTTTGCCAGCTGCTAACCGGCGATACAGAGACTGGCTTGGATAACGCAACGAAGGCATTAGAAGGTAGTTATGAGCCACTCTATGAGATGAACAAAGGTATAGGCGAGTTTCTGATTGGAGAACCGGACAAAGCGATGTCATCCCTTAGGAACGCACTGCAGCGATTGGATGCGCCTGATAGCAAGTATGATTCTGATGCCTCTTTTGTGCTCGTGATTGAAGAAACCGGAGTTATGTGCAGCTCTCACGAAGGGGTGCCAGTTGATGCTGCTATCTTGATTAATTTGTGGCGCATGGGCGGTCTAACAAATGAAGACTTTCAAAATGACCTAGCGAAACGCTATCCAGAACGGGCGCTTGCCTGGTTGACGATGTTCAACCACACGAACGGAAGCTCCAATCCTCAATGAATGGGCCATGACTCACTCCTACACGGAAGACCAACTTGTCGAGCAACCCGCCATAGGGTTGTTCGCGGATCTTGGTTGGCAGACGGTGTCGGCTTTGGAGGAGACGTTTGGTGTGGGTGGAACACTCGGACGAGAGACGAGGGGTGAGGTGGTGCTGGTGGAGCGGTTGCATCGCGCGTTGTCGAGATTCAACCCAGCGCTTCCGTTGGAAGCAATCAGTAGTGCTGTTGATGAACTGGTGCGCGACCGTTCGGCGATGAGCATGGAAGCGGCTAATCGTGAGGTGTATCAGTTTCTCAAAGAAGGTATCACGGTTTCAGTACCTGATGAAGAACATGGTGGACAGAAGACGGAACGCTTGCGTGTGGTGGATTGGGAGCACCCTGAGAACAACGACTTCTTGCTGGTGAGCCAGCTGAGTGTTGTTGGTGCGCTTTACACGTGCCGACCAGATCTCGTGGGTTTTGTCAATGGCCTGCCATGGCTCGTGATTGAGCTGAAGAAGCCGGGTGTGCCTGCACGGGCGGCCTTCGACGAGAACCTCACGCACTACAAGTCGCAGATACCTCAGCTGTTTTGGTACAATGGTTTGATGATCGCCAGCAATGGAACGGATAGCCGCGTTGGATCAATGACCGCCGACTGGGATCGGTTCTTTGAATGGAAACGTATTGAACGTGAAGATGAGCCACGACGTGTTTCGCTTGAAGTGATGCTGCGAGGTACGTGTGATAAGGGGCGACTCATTGATCTTGTCGAGAACTTCACGCTGTTCTCTGAGCATAAGGCTGGACTGGTGAAGATCCTCGGACAGAATCACCAGTTCCTAGGCGTTAACAATGCCATCGCCTCCATGCTCGAAGCACGTACGCTCGGGCACGGTCGCGGTGGTGTGTTCTGGCAGACACAGGGCAGCGGCAAGAGCTTTTCGATGGTGTTCTTTGCACAGAAGGTGCTGCGAACGCTGACGGGCAACTGGACCTTTGTGGTTGTCACCGATAGGGTTGAACTTGATGAACAGATCGCCAAGACTTTCAAGGCCACTGGTGCGGTGAGTGAATCGGAAGGTGATGAATGCCATGCGTCCAGCGGCGCTCATCTGCGAGAATTGCTATGCGGGAACCACCGCTATGTGTTCACTCTTGTTCACAAGTTCCAGACACCTGAAGAGCTGACGGATCGTTCAGATGTGATCGTGCTAACGGATGAGGCGCACCGCAGTCAGTACGATACGTTGGCCCTCAATATGCGCGCGTCTCTTCCAAAGGCAATGTTCCTTGCATTCACTGGTACGCCGTTGATCGCAGGGGAGGAACGCACCAAAGAGGTCTTTGGCGACTACGTGTCCATCTATGACTTCCAACAGTCTATTGAAGATGGGGCTACCGTTCCGTTGTTCTACGAAAACCGAACTCCGGAACTGCAACTCGTCAATCCCGATCTCAACGATGATATCTATGGCATCATTGAGAATGCCGAACTCGACGCCGATCAAGAGGAAAAACTGGAGAAGGTGCTTGGGCGACAATACCACCTGATCACGCGTGATGATCGTCTTGAGACAGTGGCACAGGACATCGTGCGTCACTTCCTCGGTAGAGGCTTCGTTGGGAAGGCCATGGTGGTGTCCATCGATAAGGCTACGGCCTTGCGCATGTACAACAAGGTGAAGACGCACTGGGACGCGGAGACCGAACGTGTACGAAGGACTCTAGAAACCAAGCAACACCCTCAGATGAAGGAGCTTGAGCGTCGCCTTGAAGTGTTGACCAGCACGGACATGGCAGTGATCGTATCACCCGGACAAAACGAAATCCAGCACATGCAAGACTTGGGGCTGGATATTGAGTCGCACCGCAGACGAATGAATGAATCAAAGCCGGGCTTGGATGAGCGATTCAAGGATACTGAAGACCCTTTGCGATTGGTGTTCGTTTGCGCTATGTGGCTCACGGGTTTCGACGCACCAAGCTGCTCAACGGTCTACCTCGACAAGCCGATGCGCAACCATACGCTCATGCAGACCATCGCACGCGCAAACCGAGTGTTCCCGGGCAAGCACAGCGGCGTGATCGTCGATTACGCCAACGTGTTCGCCTCACTTGAAAAGGCGCTGGCTATCTACGGTGCCGGAAAGGACGGGAAGAGCCCGGTCAAGGACAAGCAACAGTTGGTAGAGGAACTGAGAGCCTCTGTCCAGAACGCCACAACTTTCTGTGACGCTCATGGTGTGAGCTTGGCTGAGATTGAAGGCACGACAAATGGGAGTATGGAGCGTTTGTCTCTTCTGCAAGACGGCATCAACACCTTGATAGCCCCTGACACGCTGCGCCGCGATTTCCTTGCACATGAACGGCTGGTAAGTACGCTCTTCCGGGCGGTAAAGCCCGACCCATCGGCGCTGGAGTTTGCAAGTCGTGTTGCCTGTATGACGACGTTGGCAGAGTCCATTCGCACCACACTCAATCCCAATCCGCCCGACATCTCGCAAGTGATGGGGCGGATCAATGACCTGCTTGACGAGTCTATCACTGGTCACGAGATTCAAGAACTAGGACAACCGGCGCTTGATCTGTCCAAGATCAACTTCGAAGCACTGGCGCAACGTTTCAAGGAATCGAAACACAAGAACACAGACCTGGAAGCACTCAAGGCTGCCATACGTGCCCAGCTGGAGAGAATGATCGAGTTGAATCCTACACGGACGGACTTCACCGAAAAGTTTGAAGGTCTTATTGAAAGCTATAACGCCGGCAGTCGCAGCATTGAAGAACTGTTCCAAGAACTAGTAGATCTTACGAACAACCTTAACGATGAGCAACAGCGGCACGTACGGGAGAACATGACCGAGGAGGAATTGGTCATCTTTGATATTCTGACGAGGCCTGCACCGGAGTTAACGTTTGAGGAACGAGCCGAAGTGAAGAAGGTCGCCCGCGTGTTGCTCTCGCGCTTCAAGACCGTATTGGTACTCAACTGGAGACAGAAGTCAATATCTCGTTCGCAGTTAAAGCTGACGATAGAAGACACCCTTGATGCCGGGTTACCTCGTGCCTACACGCCAGAAGTCTACAACCAAAAGTGTACCGCGCTGTTTGAACACGTGTACGAGAAGTATCCCGAACAGAACACGAGCGTGTATTCCGCACGATCATACTAGTTGCACTTCCCGATGTGCTTCGGTAGTTGTTATTGCTGACTAGTAGTACCCTAGGTGATCCCAGAAACAACTGTTTTTTACCCATTTCCTCGTTAATGCTCGTTCTTTTGCCTTCCGTGGAACACTAACAATAGGGTAACGGGAGTGGCATGGGAAGTGCATTCCAGCGAAAAAGGTGGGCCGAAACTGGGTTTGGAGGCCCGAATTTGAAGTTGCAAGTGGTCTGCAAGTGCACGGAAGGGTTGGAAAAGACTAACGGAAGGCCTCTATTTCGAGTTTTTTGCGATGAAAATCGCAATCAAATGACCAATCAAACCACAATCAAATCGCAATCAAATCGCAATCAAATGACCCCCCAAACGACCCCCCAAACGACCACCCTAACGACACCCCCAAGGACGTAATGTGAGCGTTTGAGGGCCAGAAAAGCCGGAGGAATCATCAAACTCTATTCGTTTCCTGATAGCGCAAGGTAGTTTTCGATGCTTTTTCGCGTGATAAGGTGACGTCGACCTACGTGCGTACCGATGAGCGCGCCGGATTTTATGAGCCGATGTATGGTTGTCCGTGTTACACGGAGGTATTGGGCGGTTTCAATGATCGATAACAGATCGCGAAGTTCTGTGGTGACGTGTACGTGGGCAGGATCGGGGTTGGCCGTTGTTGGTGCAATGTCCGTTGACATCAATTCCGGAACAACGGGCTGACGGTCTTCCTGAAGTTCCGAAATGCGGTCGTTGATGAGCCCCGTAACCACTACGCGGTAGGTGGCAATGGCGCGGTTGATGATGTCAACACTGAGCTGGTCAAAGATGCCGGCGCCAACCTCGCGGATGATGGTGGTGAGGGCGAGCATCAGGTCTTGGTCGAGGAGTCGACCATACACGAACGCAATGTCGCGAACGTTCCGGTCAGTGAGGTCAGGCATTCCGGTGAGCATGTCGGGGAAGACCTGCATCACATGCTCGATCACTAAACGCTGTTTGTTTGTTTCGAGGTCAGTGCGCGACATGATCTCTGCATACTGCTTCTCGGCATCACTAAATGCCGGAGTTGATTCCATGTGTTGCAAGAGTGGCTCAATTGCGCGACGTAATGCTGCAACGAAGTCTTCATCATCAGCGAGGAGTAACATCGCCCCCTGTTGAGATAGGGGATCGAGAACATAGCCAGGCAAGCCCATCCTTCTCTCGGCGTTTCGAAGGTGACGGAAGGTTGTGCCGATGTTCAATGCGGCAAGCCGTCCTCGTACTATTTCAAGAAGTGCTATGCTATCACGCGTTGTTAAGGACTCGAGTGCCGGTGCGAGCTGTGAGGGAATGATGAGTGCAGCCTCTCGACATTGAACATCACGTTGCGTGCTAAGCCATTCGATACGCTTCTTTTTTCCTACGCCTTTGTGGAGCATGTCTAGCTCACTGGCGAGGATCTGACGTGCGTGATCCATCGCAATCGGATCAATGAGGATAGCATCAGTGATGTTCATAGCTGCTCCCATGCCTTGCAAACCATGTCCCGCACGGCTTCATCGTTGAGGATGATGTAGTGTTGTTGGAGTACACCGCGTGCAGCATGACCCGTTACGCGAGAGATGACTGCCTCGGAGAGTCCGAACTGTACCGAAGTGCTCGCGAAACTGCGTCGCGCTACGTGTGTTGTCAGGAGTTCACTTCGTTGCATCCGTTCATCTACCCTCTTACCGGCACGATAGTGCGATATGGTGATTGATTCATTGAGTCCAACAGCGATGCCGAGCTCTTTCAGGTAGAGGTTCGCTTTTACGCTTGAAGGAAACTCAAACAGGCGTGATGGGTAGCGAGAGAGAAGTGCGCGTAATGGGGGAGTGATAGGTACAATACACTTCGTGTTGGTCTTTTCCGATGTGTATCGAATGATCCCGGCCTTTTCGTCAAAGTGATCTGGTGTCAGTCGTTCAAGATCGCCATAACGCATGCCTGTGTACGCTTGTAAAAGGAAGATGTCGCGGACTCTTGCTAGACGTGGTTTATCGGTAAGATCAACGTCGCGAATACGCCGAAGTTCATCAACAGTAAGTGCCATCGTCTCGCCGGTCCGTTTGTCTCGCCAGAAGGACTCCCATGCTGTAGTGGTGTGATATCCCTTCCTGAATGCCCACTTCATAAAGATCTTCAGCACCTTGACGTGATTGGCTATCGATGCATCGCGCATCGACTTTGCAGTACCAAGCCATTCACAAAACGAGTTGTAAAAGGCTTCGTCAATAATCTCAAAGGTGATCGTCCGTTTCTTGAAGACTGCCCACTCACGAAGAAGTGTAAGGCAGCGCCGGTACTGGACAATTGTTCCATTGCTGGGTCGGTGCGATGTGATCTGACCCGATCTTGTGCGTAGGGTATACGTTGCGATGAACTCCTCAAACCTTTCATCGAACGAAGCTTCACCAGCCCTGTTCTGATGAGACGGCGAAAGGTAGTTGCGGATCTTCTCAACGAGTGATTCGATGTCTGATTTCGACAGCAACTTGTCCTTGCCGGACGGAGTCATGTCATTGTAGGCAGATTTGATGAATTGCTCTATGAGATCCTTCCGCTTCGTGTGCGAGTTGCGGTTAGGATCTTGAGATCGGAATTCCTGCTTCTCCGGATTCCAATAACGGGTCTCCGTAGAGATCCCGGTTCCAAATCGCAGCCGATGCCCTGAGAGGGAGAGCCGAACCATGATCGGGGTTCGTACTTCTGACGGTTTGTCGGCGTAGAAGGTGAGCTTCATAAAAAAACTGCCAGTTTGTGCGCCCGTACTTGGTCATCCAAGTTACCACTGACGCTTTAACTGGCAGTTTTCGTGTGTCATCGGGCTACATCAGGATACAAGCAAGTGTGCCACATTCGGCATAACTCGTTGATTTTCCTGTCAGTTGCCAAGTTTGATAGATCTTGGCGTATCCTGCTGTAACAACCTCTGTGGACCCGTAGGGAGTCGAACCCCAAACCTTCTGATTCGTAGCTATCGCAACGAATAGCTACATATAGCCCCTCATAAGCTAGAAGATGAGAATTTGACAGTAAGTGTGATTAACTAACGACCAATCTGGATTGCGAATGCCGCGCATTTCACCTGTTATTGAGAGGCTAAGGGACACGTGTATTGAGGCCATTGACACAATGATTGTCAAGGGAAAGGCCACATCTGTCAAGGATGCAGCAGAGCTTATCTACAGCAAAGCCCGGCAACGTCACCGCCCTACAGGCTTTCCGATGGCCACGTTTAAACGGTTCTATTGGTCTGTCATCAAGTGGCTGGGTAAACGCCGTGAAGGTCCCGGGCATCTTCCTCTATCTTCTCCGGCCCCGTCCCGATAACGCATAGCCTTGGCATGTACTTACAGCGGCACCTCACGACAAGCTCCGATTTCCGGCACCTATAGGTAGGAGCCTGTGTGTGCGTAGACCCCGACGACGAGCAGCCGCAAAAACCGTCCCGCGACGATCAGCTAAGGATCATTCGCCCAGGGCGAGATAGAATTGCTCAAGAAGAGGCTAAGCGCGATCGATGGCTCCGGAAGAATGTTCCGGGGTATGATGACAGTGACCGACGCTCAGACATCCTGCGTGAGCCGCGAGACGGCGCTGAAAGTGACTCGGACTGTCAATGACCTATTGACAGCCGACATGCCATTGCCGTACACGCGCTACGGCGAGCAAGATGTGCAGACGGTCCTGAACACGTATTCGGCAATGCTTTCCTCAGGAAAGACATTCACTCTCAATGAAATTGAGCAGAACGCTCGGCGCCCCATTGAACTCGTAGCCGCTACAGTGTCGGCTGTTCACAACCTGATGATGACTAGCATCATCCCAGAGTTCGAAGTGTTTCGCGCCGGCATAGCACCAATGATGACGGCCACGCCAACAGCATCGGCGACAACCTCCAATGACGCACAGCGTTCGGCTGAAAGCGTGCCCGCGGCTGATACCGCCCCGAGCCCGGCCACCTCAAAAGAGGAAACCGGGCGGGGTGGAATCGCAGTTCGCCTTGCATTGGGCGTTGGACTCTTCGCTGTCATTATCGCCACTGTCTACAAGATGACGCGCCCATGAGCTACTACGCACGATCTATTGGCGATTGCATTGGCACCGGAAGAATTGTGCCGTCGTCACCATTGTTGATACAGCCAGCCGGTGGACTTTCTGGGATCCCCGAGTCTACATTCGCCGCCATGATTGGCACTTCGCCGGACTACGCATCCAATCTGTCTTCAGCAGTCAAGCTCGTTTATGTCAGAGCTAACTATAATGCCAACATTGCCGCAAACGGTGGCTCGCTTCCATGGAAGCCAACCACCTACTATAGTGAGAAGCTAGTTAGCGCTGTCATCGATACCTATCGCAAACTGTCCGGAACAGGCGTCGTCAGACACTTAACGCCTGAGACAATTTCTACTGCCGACGCTACGGACACGTACAACCAGGTCGTTGGCAAACTCCTCGTTCCGTACAGCAATCTCAAGACAGAAACTGTACGGCAGATCCTTCGTGAGTTCTTCTATGCTACTGTGGATCAGAAGATAGATCCGGAGATACTCCTTCCCTCCATTGAGAGATACCCAACTGCTGGAGCATCTGCAATGATGAGTCAGCAGGAGCAGACACGCAAGAACCAAGAAGAGAAAGAAGCTCTCGAAAAGCAAGGCTTCTTTGGACAGATCGGCGCGGCAGTGATGAACATCTTCAGAGCGCCCGGGGACTTAGCTAGCGCCGCAACCACAACGGCTAAGGTTGCCGGCATTGGAGCGGCCGTTGTTATTCTCGGCGGCACATCACTTCTCGTGATCGGCATCTACAAAAAGATCACGCAGTTCGACGTGAATGCCAACTACAAGGAAGTGCAGAAGACTGTCCGCAAGGTCGGCCCAGACGTGGCGCAGATCGCCATGACGAAGGGAATGAAGAGGTAATGCCAGCGGCGCGCACGATAGAGCTCAATGATGGATCAACGGCCGAGTTGCACCGCGAGGTGTTGCCGTCCGGAGACGCAGGCGTATACAAGACGCTTGAGATCATGGAACAGCTCGTCATGCGCGACGCAAAGAGCGCCGTTGTAAAAGCAATCGTTAAGGCGCACAAAGGACGTACGCAGAAGGAAACTGCTCAGAACCTGTTTCGCTACATGGTGAAGAGTCACAAGTATGTTGCTGACCCAAAGGACCGTGAGCATTTCACAGCTCCGGTATACATCCTTAGCCAGACAACACCATTTGCATACAAAGACTGCGATGACTTGGCAGGCGCTATGGCAGCGCTCTTGAGCGCTGCGGGCATTACCAATGCGTTCAAGATCATCTCGTGGCGCAAGACAGAGCCCGAGGGGCAGTTCACGCATGTTTACAACGAAGCACTCCTAGACGGCTTGTGGACGCCGATTGATCTTGTCATGCGAGACAACGGCTTTGGCAATGAGAAGAAGCCTGTCTTGCGCGCTGAGCGCTGGATAGTCGGTTCAGGCAAAGGGCAAGCTCTTGGCGACGACGCCTTGCAGTATCCTGATATCAATTGGCAGGCGGTGGGCAAGGATATCTTCACTCGCAGTTTGCCCGAGCCGATAGGCAAGGGCGAAGATGTTGGTGAAGTCCTTAAGCAACACGTGACGTCCATCTGTGTAGAGTCTGTAAAGCAGCAGCTCATATATCACAAACCAAAGCTCATCCTTGCAGCAGGTGTTGCAGGCATCTTCTTTGCCACAACAGGCGCTGTTGCCACGTTGATTGTGCAGAGGCTGCGCAAGAATCGCTTGGCCATGAGCAAGGCGTCAAAGGCTAGCGTCAATAGCAGCAGAAGGAGCGCGCAGTAATGATCATCGAATACCTTGCTGACAACCTTGGGTGCAACTGCGGTGGCAAGTCTCTTGCTGATGCAATCGGTGACGCAGCGCCCAGTAGTGTGTTTTCGGCATTAACCGCTCCGGCGCAAGTTGCAAAACTGGGCACTACCACTGAGCACGCAGCAGTAATGCCCCCTGTGGACAATTCACGAGCCTTTGCTCCATTGATGGCTCCGGCGCCGCCGGCAGAACGCAAGCCATGTAAGAATTGTGGCGGTGGCCGTGGTGATGTCAATGTCAACGTCAATGTTGCTACGGGCACGAACTCTTCTACAGGACCGGCTAACGCTCATGGCAATGGCGCAGCCCCATCGTTTGAGGGAAGGGGAAGCGACGTTGCTTCACCGGCAATACAGCCACGTGTAGATCCATCGCAGATAGAGCGAGTAGCACGCGAAGAAGCGCAGAAAGTTGTTGCAGAGGCCCGGCCATCATTTGAGCAGCATGCCAAGGTCGAGTACAGGCCGTTTGCAGTACCGCAAGACCGCATCGTCAAGCAAGTCGAGTACCGCCCCTTTGCTGTTGTGTGGGACAGGATCAAAAAGACCTTTGTTGACCGAGATGTAAATCATCCGATAGACCGCGTTCGCACTGTGCCTGCAAAGGTTGTCAAGAGCAGCTTTGAAGGTGGCAAGTAGAGTGATTGCTTCGAAACGATATGGCGCAGCTCTCTCGGACGCACCAACAGACATGGGATCACTCATCACATGTGTTGCGCGGTCGTTTGCGGCAACGAGCTTTCATGAGAGTGTTGCCGACAATAAGGATCAGTGGATCACCGAGCTCTGGGCTTGCTATCACAAGTATGGCAACTACGGCGCGTACTGCGTCGTGGGCGCCTATGCCATTGTCAAGGCGGCTTACGACATAGCATCTACTGTTGGCAAGTTGGCTTGCTTTCACAACTTTCCGACGAAGCCCAATTCAGCTTCACGCAACAAGGAGCGGACACTCTACGGAAATGTCTACAGGACGTATCAAGAGATTGTCATCGGCGGAGACGTACTCACTGGCAGTGAGCCGGAAGTAGGTGCCGTGTTCTTTCGCGCGTCGAACGACCGTGGTTTCAACCATGCCGGCGTTGTTATTGAAGTGCCTCGCACCGAAAGCGTGTGGATCCGCACAGTAGAAGCAAACACTTCGGTATCAGGCAACAGCGGAGCTGCAAAGGGCTTTGTTGTCGTTGAGTATTCACGTTCTGCATATGAAGCATATCAATCCCGCGCATTCGTAAAACCAAGCGACGCTTCTCGCAGCTACGGCTCTGAGAGCCTTTCTGGATGGCGCTATGCGTACTTCAACCGCGGGTGCAACTTCCCGGCCTCGATATCAGTGACAGGATTTGTTGCTTGCCCCGGAGTAATGATCACGTGCGAAGAAGATCAACTGCCAACGCCGGCGCCTCCTACGTGCGACGTAATGAATCCGCCGGATAAGGGCGTGGACGGCGAGCTATACACCGAGTGGACATTAACGACCAACGAATACCCTAAGCACATCAAGGCGCCTGTTGAAGGCGGCGCTGCATCGGTTATTCCACGTCCAGGGCGTGGTGACATTGCATCGGGATATATACAACTCTCTAGCGATGGTTGTTGGATCCGTTACCGCAAAAGTATGCTGCCGCCAAGCCCTGGATCACTGCCACCGGAGAAGCAGCAGAGCTGCAAGGACACTTACTTACTTCAATCGGCATGTGACCCAGATACGGGATCGGGCAAACGAACAGTCCTTCGTTTTGCCTCGGCCGGTGATGTGCAAACACTTGCTGATATGTCAAACCGAGGTGGCCGCGAAGCGCTGTTCTCGTCTGTGATCAACCGAACGGAATTCATGGGCCGCGGATATGACTCACGGGCTCGCACGGGCTATGACGCTGTGCCAATGTTGCAGCTAACAAACACGGTTGTCTTCAACTTGGTTGAATCTGCGGAACTCTATAAGGTCTTTGCCGAGCTCTCGCTATGGGGCCCTAATCCGCACTTCCTTTACCTCAACCGCCTTGGAATTCCGGGCGGCAGCGGCGGCGGATTTGCTGAGCGCCTTGCCGGGCATTTTGCGCCTGAGAACACTCAGGATCTTGTCTTCCAAGAAGGCACGGAGTCAGCTGGTCTCTACCGCAATCTTCCGACAAAGCCCCTTCGCACGTGTGAGCAACGAGACGTTATCGGCAACTGCATTCGTTGGGGCTACCTGGGAGACTTTCAGCAAACAACACTTAGAGACTACCTCGATCGGTATGACCGTTCGCAGCAGGACACTAAGCGCCCGCTTGTGATCCTTTGGCGCGGTGAGCCTGTAAGTGGTTGGGACGCTATCAAAGGTCCCCTCAAAGTAATCTCATCCTTGATTCCTGGCGTCGGCCCACTCGTAGCACAAATCAGTCCGGTCATTGATCAGATCATTAGCGGTAGTAGTACGGGCATTGATGTTGCCTTTTCGCTGACTAACGCGTTGGCCGGCGCTTTAGGATCTGGCGTCCTTGGTGATAAGCCATTCGGCGTTGATGGTAGTGTCTTTCGGGACATTGCTGCTAACAGCCAGAAAGCGCGGCGAGTCTATGACCACATCCAAAGAGGGGGCTCTGTCGTTGGCGTGGTAGCGGCCGTAGCAACGGAATTCGACAGGCAGTTCCCGGACGTGACGCGGGCTCTTAGAGCAGAGTTCGCAGACGAAGAGCGCTGGATTCGCAACGCCGCCTCTGAAGTGGAGCGTGTGTGGAATGGAACGCTTGGAGACATACGCTCGACCGTGCATGGATTTGCCGATGGCGTGATCAACGAAAAGATGGCCGGCCTGACAAAGATTGCAGGAAGTGTTGATGCGGCCTTTGCATCTGTAATTGGAGACGCCAACACGGTAGCCACATCGGCAAGTCAGCTATGGTTCATCCAGGAGCTCTTTACGACTAAGCCCGACGCATCTGTCCTCTCTGCTGTGCCGGGAGCCAATCGCATCGTTGCTAACATCCTTGGTGTTGATAGTTTCTTCCGCACGGATGTTACGAGCTCCGTGACACACGCGGCGCTTGCCGGTATAGCCTCCGGAAAGAAAGTATTCGATGGAGCGCTCGACGGCCTAACGCTTTCGAGCCTTATCAACAAAGCCGAAGACTTCGCACGCAAGAACTGGGACTATGAGCTTCCGTCAACGCTTCCGGAAGACAAGCGAGAATGCTTCGCCCACGAAATTCGTGTTATCACAGGCCTTGAGTGTTGCTCTCCCAAGCAGCAATTCTGCGGCGTTTGCCTAGACCCAACTGAGGTAGCTCCTTGCCCAGAGGGCCAGGTGAGGGACAGCGACGGCTGTTGCATTGAGGTTCCGCGTTCAACCGGAAGCACGGACACAACGACAGATACAGGCCAAGGCGCGGCGAGCACAGGCGGAACTGGCACAGGCGGACAAACACTACCCGGCACGATCACATCAGACAAGCCCGATAGCCTGCAAAGCTGCATCATTGCTATGGGCGAGCGGTACTACTACTGCCCGCCTGCGACGTGCCGCACTAAGGGCGCAGAGCAGCCTAGCACGACAACGCCCGAGGCTATCGTTTGGGAAGAGTCAACGATCAAACTTGTAAATGCAGGCGGAGCCCCATTCCAACTTCGAGCGCGCCGAAAGGCAGGCTCTGGGGCTGCGTGGCAAGACTTTGCAGTAAGGGCTATGCAGCCCGCCGGCAACGAATGGGTAGAATCGACAACTGCATTTGTGCCTGCGTCTTCATCGGACATTATACCTGGTACGAGCATAAGCCCAGATCTCTTTGAAAGTATGCGCGCTAGTCAAGGTGCTGATGTCATGCGCGCAGAATCATTGGGCGACATGCTGGGCAGGGCGTTCAATCCGTTTCATCTAGGGCTAGGCGCGGACATGTCGGCCTATGGGATGATCGAGCCCCAGTTCAACTCGTGGCCAACTACGACTACCACTCAAGGTCAGACGGGCAGTATGGCAACAACAAGAGATCTCACAGCGGCTTGTGCTGTTCGTTATCCGGCGCGCTATAGCGCCCAGCCTTACCCACGCTGGTTTGCGCTCATCGGCGCTGAGTGGATCGAGATTGTTGATTGCTGCCCTAAGCAAGAAGGTCAGTGCTGTGATGAAACAAAGGGGCTTGTCATTGAACTGCGCAAAGACATTCAACGCCTCACAGAATACATACACCGCATGGGAGCTGGAGAGCCGCTCGATATTAGCGACGTACGGCGCGATATTCAAATGATCAAAGAGACGGTCTTGAAGCCAGTGACGAAGTATGATGACGCCGCGCTGCTCGAGAGGATTTCGGAGCTCGAGCGCACAGTGCGCGCAATCAAGTTGCCGGCTACCTATGATGACAGCTCACTCAAACTGGAGATAGCCGGTATCAAGCTCTTTATCGAAGAGCGGATGAAGCCGGCTGAAGCCTGCAAGAACTATGATAATCGCTTTGATGAAATCGAAGCTCTCGTTCGATCGATCGTCATTCCGCCTCCGGTTGTCACAGGCCAAGGCGTAGTGTATCAAGAGCGAGACTATACGCCGCTGCTGTTAACCATACAAAAGACCATCGGAGAATTGCGCGCGCAAACAGGTCCGGACTATACGACAAGGTTCGAGGAACTGCGGCGGCAGATTGACAGGCTCAATCTTACATGCCCTACATGCACACAACAAGACATGTCGCAGATTCACGAGAAGCTCGACCGTATTGAACAAAACACTACACGAAACTATGAGTCGGAGTTTGCTTCTCTTCGAAGCCTGATTGAATCGATTCGTCAGGACAAAGCAACATCATACGATGAGCGCTTTGACAAAATGGAAGAGATGATCCGAACCATTCGTGTGAACGAAGCAACGGACTACAGCGCGCGCTTTACTCGGCTCGAAGAAATCATCGCATCATTGCGCCTGGACTGCGGCAACGACCGCGCGTATGATCCATGGTTTGAAGCCATTGTTGACCGCTTAGACCGCCTGGCCTTGCCGGCTAGCACAGAGAAGGCAACCACCGAGCCAACGACTTCAAGAGAAAGCACTCAGGTCACACCTGACACACCTGTCACCGCGCAGAACTGCGACTATCGTTGGGATGAACTACTCTTGATGCTTCGCTCTATTCGTGAGCGGCAAGACAGGCCCGCCGAGGCACAGTCTCAAAGCCAGTCAGAAGTGGCGGCGCCGCCAGTTAGTGGGCCAACAACGATTGAGAAAACAACGATCGTTGAACGAGAACAACCCTTTGTCTTTGATGCATGGTATGAACTCTTGCAACGAAAGATTGAAGATGCAACCACGCGCGTAGCCTCCAACACTGACCGTAGATATGATGAGCTGCGACTGATTGTTGGAAACTTGCAGAAGATGATCGAGCAGCGCCCTTCGGCTACGGTTACAAGCGAAGATCCGCGCATTGCCGAGCTGTTGCGCCTGGTTGGTGTGCTGCAGATAACAACATCATCGATGTCTACCTCGCTCGAAGCTGTTCGGCGTGACCTGGCCTATCTCACTGAGAACATGCAGAAGCTTAACACTGCGTTCACCAGGGAGATAACCTCTCTGCAGACGATCATCAGAGAGCAGGGCGGAAACGTTGAAGTCTATGGCTACCTCGAAAAGCAACAAGCCGAGTGGCAATACCAGCGCTCGCGCTACGAAGCAGACATCAACTACATGCGTCAGCGTCTGGATGCTTGTGATCAGCAGGCAGCAAACGATGACAAATCAGAGACTCCAAGGCAAGAGACCTCAACCGAAACGGCAGCACCCCAAGAGCGCGTCATCGATGTCGTTGACAAGGTGCGGCTTCCGGCAGATGTCGTGACTCCACCTGTTCCTGTGTGGCCAACGTATGAACCTCCAATCGTTCAACCGCCGGTCGTGACACCACCAGTTGTTGTGCAACCTCCTGTTGTTGTGCAGCCTCCTGTTGTTGTGCAGCCTCCTGTTGTTGTTCAACCACCGGCCGTGACACCACCAGTTGTACAATCTCCGGTGCCGCCGCGAATAGAGCAGCCGGCCTCAGGGCATGAGCCCCCTTGCACCGATTGTCCGGCAGTCATTGAACGACACGAGAGAATCATCTACAACTACCCCAATCAGATACCGCCACAATCAAACCATCATTCAAGCACCGAACACATTCCTCCTCAGAGTCAGGATTCTCAGGACTGCGACTGCGATGACTGTTCAGACGATTGTTAGCCGATACGCAAGATGATGCCGCACGAAAAACAACTACAATGAAACCAACCACCATATAACAGGACACGCCATGAATGGCTATGCAAACACGTTGACGCCGGCACCTGTATCGGCAAAAGGAATACCGCGCACGATGCGCACAGGCCTATCCGGCCTTGGGTTCGACTTTGGCTCGATCCTCAAGATCGGCGCTGACCTTATTCCGGATTCTATTCAGAAGACCGGGCAAGATGTACTCGACACCGTGCTCGCGCCCGCTGTAGAAGCTGCCAAGGCTATTAGCCCGGAAGCATATGCCATGCTTGATAAGGCGGCCCAAGAGCAGATTGATAAGGTTCGTTCAGAGGTGGGCTTGCCTCCGGTGAACCCCGAGAATGCTCAGGGCTCGTCAGGCGCGCAGACAGCTCCGGGAACGTTGCCATCACGATCGTCTGGCAGCCAACCAGCGGCAGGCTCGCAGGCTGCAAACGGAGGCGCTGGATCCAGCAAGACAGTAGGCCAACACATCGGCCGTGTTGCCAATCCGTTTGGACTCGGCGGATTTGTTGTGGCAGGCGGCGGAATGTGGTGGTGGACCGGGCGAGGACAAATGAAGGCCAAGACAGGCAAGCGCGTTGCCCTTTCTCTTCTTGTGGCAACGCTTACCGGCGCGGCAACGGGCTACGTCGGACCACTGGCAACGGCGAAGTGGTAGGGCAATGCAATTGCGGTCCTAATCACGGCCGACGACAAATCAACAACTGAAACACATCGAAAGACTGAATCATGAGAAAGAAGAATAAGGCAAAGAGCACCGGCGGCGGTACTAGCTCGACTCGCCGTAGCAACTGGTTCTGGAAGGGCCTTGACAACCTTAAGGTATCCTTGGGCACCGGTGCGGCGTGGAAGGACAACGCCATGGCATTGCTTGGTGGCGTGATGTATGTCATCGTGCCAACAGCCATCGAGGCCGTCTTTCGCGTTGACCTCACAGGGTGGAGAGGATATCTCTCGTCGGTATCGATCAACCTCGCCATTGGCGGCGTCTTTCGCTCACCCGGATACATGGCCGGCACATTGGGCGTTGCCAGCGCGCATATGATCTATGCCAAGCTGCAGGACCCGATCATACGGCCGATCTTCAAGAAGTACGCCTACAGGTTTGATCCTACCGTCACCACAAGCTCAATGAGTGACGCTGATAATGCGCCTGCAGCAGGCTCTTCGCAATCTCCGGCAAAGCCCCCTATCTCGGGCATGGAAGTTCGTTCGGTAGGTGGAGAAAAAGTGCTTGCCTATCCTCCATCACCGAATGTTGCAAAGGTGGATATGGCATCTGGAGCAATGCCTTCTCCGATGCTGCCTGCCGCCGCCGGTGCGCCTAACGGCGTTGCTGACAATTTCCAGCAGTCCCTCATGGACAACTACTCATCAACACTCATGGACAACTACCAAGCGACGCTCATGGACGGCGCATCCCACAGCTCCGGCGCTTCTTCAAGATCGTCTCAGCGAGGAGCGGGGCATCGTTGGAATGGCGGTTGGGACAGAGCGCGCACGCCGTCTAGAAGCCGCTAAGCTGGCAGACGTAAAGAGAGAATTCTGCTGTTGACAACAATCATCCGATAACGAAGAGCCAGCGCCTCGCACGCAAGATGGAGCTCCTCAAATTCGGATCCGCGCCAAAACTCGCATGGTGACGCAATTGAAATTGCACGCCTAAGGCGCACTCAAAGACATGAACATAGGGATGTGGTTGCCAAGGTCATAGGGCGGGGAAGACAGGAATCGAAACCGTTTTTCCCCTTCACTAACATGGGAGCATCCCGTGCCACCAACCAACGTTCCACTTGCGACCAATGACGCCGTACGCGACGCCTTGCGCAAGATGGGTCTGCCGGACGAAGCCGATAAAGTCGGTAAGACGCTGCGCGTCATTCAGTCCACCAAGCACCTTGAAGAAGGTGTTAATCTCTCGTCCATCAAGTTCTTCAACAAGGAGAACCCGGACGGATACTGGGACAATTACAAGTTCCCGCAGCAAGAGACGGGCACCGTCGTGCGAGGCATTGCCTTCGAGCATCAGCTGCACTTTGCAGCAACGCCCGTAGACATCTACGCCAAGCAGCAAGCCGCATTCGAGGCATCCTCGTACTTGCGCTTCCGCTATCGCCGCCGCGCTGACCGCCTTGCCTTCCGCTTCAAGGACCTGGTGCCGTATTCGATCAACTCGATCGGTAATGCGGCCGTACCGTTCCAGAAGCCGGGAGAATTCCAGAACGGTTTCTTCATGCTTCCCGAGCCTGTGCTGCTTGCAGCGCAGATCGAAACTGAGTGGCTCTTGGATATCCAATCGGGCTTCACGTTGGGCGCCAACCTGGCAACCACCGACAAGGCTCAGCCAACAGCTCCAGGGTCAGGCCTTACGGGCGCGGGCAACTATGTCTCGCTCGTTCTCCTGATCGAAGAGCTCTTCGAAGCGCACGGTTAATCGCCGTTTCCCCCCGAGTGCCTGCCGAGTGACTCCGGCTTGTCACCCCTTCCTCCGCGTTTGCGGCTTCCGGGGAGAGCTCTTGAAAGTGGACGATGGCCATTCGTGGTCAACGACTTCACTTTCAACCTCTTCCCGGGAGCGCCGACCGGGTAAACGCCCGGCAAAGCGATGGGGCTTATAGCAAGGCCCGCTTAATGCCACCAATCCACCTCACTGGACCTAAGCCAAGGACACCTCGTCATGACACCACAAAATCCGTTCAATATCTCCGACGCCTATCGCTATGTGGCTACGGGGTCGATCGACACCGTTTCAGGCCAGGCGACGCTGACGGTCTCCATCGATTCGCAGCTACCGTTCTATGTGCGTCGCCATAAAATCACGGCGTTCTATGTCGCTTCGGGAACGGCGCGCGCAGTGGTGGCCAGCGAAGCACTGCGTGACATTCTTCTTGTTGACGTGAAGAATGCATCGGAGAAGCTCACGCAGAACCCGGTAGACATTCATGGCTTCAATGAAGAATGCGATGACCGCAACTATCCGGGCTACCTCCTACCTCAAGGCAGCAATGTGGTCTACACCATTTCGCATGAGATCATCACGGCCGCAAACTTCGGCGCGCCGATTAAGGTGCGCATTCAGCTCTACGGCTATCACATGCGCGCAAATCGGCAGTAACCCTGCTCAATTGGCCGCATGGGACAACATCGACTGCAAGTAGCGTAAACGTCTCAGCATTCATCAACAACCCAAGCACCTTAACACTATGCTCAATGGCTGTCTTTCTCCGGAGCTCGTTCGTGAATATCCGCGCGTTCGAATCGGCTTGTGGATGTCAACTACAGACGACGCCTCAAACGGCTTTGACTACAATCATGTAGCCAATGCCGTTGACGGCTATGTCACGGAACTCGAGAAGTGCAACCAGTCGGCCGCACTTATGGGCACAAGAGCTAAGGTCACTTCTCCGTATTCGACAGAGCTCATGCCGCTGGTAGATCTCACGGAACTGTTGACAGCCCAAGAAGGTGTGTTGCTTGAGTCAATTGAGTTCGTTGGATATGACGGCACTCGCATAGGGTCGGCGCACCAGAACGCAGCTAATAACACAGCGATCGACACCTCGCAGTCATCGACACTCGACGCCTACATGGGTAGCCACTTCCGTGGCGGCATTATTGGCAACCACCAGCCCAACTATTGCCGGCCGACGGTCCTTGTCAATGACGTCATAGTGTTTGACACCGGAGACTCTGCGGTGAAAAACATGGCAACAGATCTGCGTGGTCACTTAGGACATATGTCCATAGGGCTTCCGCTTCCCTTCGGCGTTGAATACTACCGCGAGTTTGAACGGGTGACCAACATCAAAGTGTTCGGCGGTCTTGCGCAGTGGATAGAAACATCTGCTGAGCCAACGGACAAACTCGTTCGCTACCCTTTGCTCTGTCTTATGCGCTGGCGCATGAGGTAGGGCAATTCTATTGATGAACAGAGCGCGCCCGCTAAAGCCTTTGGAAGGGACCTTGGCAACAGGCGCAACGTGATAGGCAGAAGGAGCCTCACAACAGTCACTCAAGGGAAACACAAAGAAACATGAGCACACAACCACCAGACGAAACCCGGCGCCGCACTTCTCGCATTGAGAAGCGTCGCCGTTATGTATTCGGCCCTGTGCCTCGAGGCGCTGAGCACGATCCGGACAGCGACGAAATGGTCCCCTTTGCTACAACGGCCGAAGGGGGCGTTAACTATCCGCGCGAATACCCGGGGAGCTACTTCCTCGATACTCTTGGAGTCGCAACCTTTGATGACTACCTAGCTCGCAATCCTGAGGGCCTTAAGCCGGGGCGAAGATTCTTCTTCTACGAGAAGACCGACACGGGTGAAACGCGGCTCATGTCAAGCGGCACGATGATGCCTGCCAGGGGCCATGATGGGCAAGGATATGGCCAAGGTCTTCGAGATGGCGCTAATGCGAACGGCCAACAGCAAATGATGACTCCGCAGATTGTCGTTGCGCCAAATGCTCAGGACAGAGGACAGGCCACACGGGGAGCGTTTGAAGATATGATAGAGACATTGCGCGGCGAGATAACCTCACTGCGTGATGAGTCGTCAACACTGCAACGCCGCGTAGATGAGCTCTCACGGGCAGTGATCAACGCTGAGCAGCAGCGCATAGCAGCCGAAGCTGCTCTTGAATCGGCAAAGGATAAGCATCAGCGCGAACTTGAGAATATGCGCGATCAGCATCAGAGAGAGCTTGACACCTACAAGCAGATGCACGATAAGGACCTCGAGATCCTAACGGCCAAAGCAATTGACGAAGCACGCAAGGATTACGAGCAACAACTCGCCGACGCTGAGCCCGAAACATCATTTGCGCAGCAGGCTCTTGAAGGCCTTGCTCCGGTGTTAGCGCCTGTGGCTTCATCCCTTGGTGAAGCTCTCGCGCTCTTCGTTGAAAACGCACTTGCCGATCAACGCGCAAAGAAGGCAGCCCGCAAGGGCTTGCATGCCGGCGCTCAAGCCCAGCCCGGTGTTCAAGGACAACCAGGGCAAGCGCAACAGGTACAAGCAGGATCTTCAAATGGAAATGAAGGCCAACATCGAATTGCAGCAACGCAAGATGCGGCAGACATCTTCTCACCTATGCAAGGTCAAATGCAATGAAGTACATCTTCTATAAAGACGTGCCTAAGAAGTTGATTGATCTCTTGAAGAGAATCAAGTTCACAGCCATCAGCGAGGCTGAAGGCCGAGCGGCATTGGCAGAACTTGAGCGCTACATCGCTGGTGTGTCTGTGATTAAGCGCCGCACGAACATGGCCACTGCGCCGACGATTGAAACAATGCTTCCGGATAGCGTACCTCTTGAGGCCGTTGACGCAATCAACCGCTACGACTATCAAAAGATAGCCTCGTGGCAAATCGCAATGGCCATGCCGATCGTGGAAAAACAACTCAAAGCGCGGGGACTACTCTAGTACATGCGCACGGAGCGGCGCGATTGCAAAAGCGCTTTTACCATAACACGAGAATTCTGGGCAAGGTAACGACTATGATGTTTGGCATTGGACTCTATGCGTTGGGCACGATGGGTTTGGCTTCGCCTCCGGCGGCCCCATCGTCGGGCATTTCATCGATCGGACTTACTATGCCGGCGATTTTCAGTGTCTCGCCGGCGACGCTTGTGAGCAACGGCACGTTTGCCGTCACTCTTGCTAGCCAAGCAGCCAACCTTGTGATGGCCTCTCCTGACGGCTCAGCAGGCGCGCCTTCATTTCGATCCCTTGTTGCTCCTGACATTCCAAATCTCGACGCTGCGAAGATCACAACGGGACAACTGAGTGTTGCGCGCGGGGGAACGGGGCTTGACGCATCGGCGGCATCAAACGGCCAAGTGCTCATTGGAAATGGCAGTGGCTTTTCACTTGCAACGATCACAGCCGGTTCGGGCGTTTCGATTACAAACGGATCTGGCACAATAACGATTACAG
>DATGWS010000354.1:0-10075 GCA_035299365.1 Candidatus Didemnitutus sp. | reverse complement strand
CTGTTCTCTGTTCGCTGTTCTCTGTTCGCTGTTCTCTGTTCGCTGTTCTCTGTTCGCTATTCACTCTTCGCTATTCCCAAACCTCTCCTTCGTCGCGAACCACCCCTTGCGTCCAAACGATGCAAACGACGACATCAAGATGTCGTCCTCCGAGAGTTCTTCTGTGAGAGGAAGCGGATGTGGATAAACCACATCGAACACATGGCTAAAGAGGAGATAGTTCACAACGTGGACGTGGTAATAGACATCGTTCTCATCGATGATGTCCTCTGAGAGAACGATCGATGTAACATGGTAGTGATCGCCGTGCTTCTCAAGATCACAGTTGTAGACGAGTTCTCCCGTCCAACTTCGCGAGAAGTAGACAACACCATCATCGATGGCGATATCCCACTTATCATCAAGGGTTTCCGCCCTACAGATCACTCCTCTGTCAGGAAGCGAGGCCATAGACGCCGGATACGAGATGTCGACCTCGATCTGCACGGCATTGGTCGGTCGTTTTCCGAAGAGGTGTGACCCGTCGGACTCGCGCAGCGCCATGAATTGTTCTGCCGAGTCGGACTGAGTTGCCGTAGAGACCATCGTTGTAGCGATGGCCCTGCAATCGAACACCGGGATCCCCCACGGAGAATCCTCCGCGTCGATCCATCGCGGTTCCATTGATTCATCAAGTTTGCTCATGCAGCAAAGCTAGGAATGTACCGCCTGACCATTGCGTTCGGTAATGTGAGAAGTATCTCTTGCCGTTCGCAGCGCAGCCATTGTCAAGCGGTGCACCTCCTCCGACAGATCATGAAGGGGGCTTGCCGCCTCCGGTTCTATGAATCCCAGATCGTCGAGCAGCCTGATGTAGAGCTTAACGAGTCGCACGTTCGTGTTCACCTCATACAGGCACGATCGGAATGCGTCGCGCGAGGAAGAACCCGCGGCTCGTTCGGTCCATGCTCCGAGGTCCGCTGCTGCCTCAAAGAGTCGGCGATGCACATCAAGGGCGTGCCCCGCCCCCTGACCCTGCATCCAGATATTGGCTACACGCAAGGTAAGCTCATACGAACGCTGCTGCAGTGGTGTTCCCATAACGTCCTCCATAGAAAGGTTGTCTCTCTATGTGTCGCCAGCGACCTATAACGTGACATTAGCACACTAGCACATTAGCACACTAACACATTAGCACTTATGGCTACTTTTGAACACTCAACCAAGCCCTGTAATCGAACGAGAGATGAATGCAAGACATATTATTTGATTTTTTATCGGGATACGTTCCACTTACCGAAGATGAGAAGAACGCGATCTTGTCGTTGGACGTGTTTCGTACGGTAACGAAGGGGACAGTGCTCCTCGAAACAGGACAGAGGTCAAACAAGAGCTACTTCGTTCTTCGAGGGTGCATCAGGAAGTACTACATCATTGATGGCGAAGAAAGAACCACTGCATTCTTTACGGAGATGGACGCGTTAACGCCTCATTGCGTAGTGGACAATGCGCCTTCTGACTATTCCGTTGATTGTTTAGAGGATAGCATTCTCATCATCTCAAGTTCCGATATGGAACCAGAGGTGAACGGCAAGTTCCCAAAATTCGAGACGTTGTGTAAAGTGCTCACCGAAGAGAGGCTAGGTAGGCAACAGATGGAGTTTGACGAGTTCAAAACGTCATCGCCGGAACAACGATATCTCAGCTTGTTGCAGAAGCGGCCGGATCTCGTTCAGCGTGTTCCGCAGCACCAGTTGGCGAGCTTTTTAGGTATTACACCTCAGTCGCTGAGCAGATTACGGGCGAGGATTCTGGAAAAGAAGAGCTAGGCCGCATTTCTTACCCTAAGTGAACGACTCGCCGCCTACCCCACATCTAGCTTTGCTGTATCATTTACCACTACAGCAAAGACATGCGAGTAATAGCACTTTTGATCGCTCTTGCCATCCTATTGGCTTGCGGATGCCAGCTCAAGGCACAATACGATGACACAGACAGCACGTACAAACGTTGGTTCGTTGGGACGTCGTTGTTCGTGTTCCTGGGTAATCTTGATACAGAGAACCCTCCCAACTTCGTCCAACTGAACCTCGGCTATCGTCTCTCAGGAAAGGACGTTCTTACTCTCGCCGTAAAAACATGGAAGTACGCCTGGCCGAATGGCATTCACCCATTCTTCAACAAGGCCTACAAGAAGGCTGAAGAGAAATTTCCCGGGTATATACGCGAGTACGGAATCTCGGTCTCCTACACACGATTCCTGTGGGAAGGACTCTTTGCCGATCTCAATGTGATGCCAACGTACCAGGTGTTTGTTAACGACAACGGCGAGAAGATCGGCGATGGGTTTCAGATGTTCAACTCGTACCGGATAGGATATCACATCAAACTCTTCGACGACCTACTGTTCATTCAACCGTCGATCTGTATCACACACCGTGCGTATCACACGGATCTACCGGACGGCTTCCGTCAGCTTGATGACAAATGGTCCAAGTTCATCTATGGCGAGCCCGGCCTCAACGTTGGTTTCAACTTCTGAGTGATCGCCCTGCATGTAGCTAACCACCCACAATGCCACAACATCCCTCTAACACTCTAACATTCTAGCACTCTAGCATTCTAGCATTCTAGCACTCTAACCCGGCTTCCGTACAATTCCCAGCTGACCCAGAACGATCTCTGGTTCAACGCCCAGCTCCTTCATGAATTCGAGATAGGCGAAATACGAGCCATCAAAGACATTTCCCTCTTCCCAACAGTCGTCCACAATGATGATACCGCCTGGAGAGAGAAGCTTATACACAGCATGCAGAGACACGATGATCGGACGATAGAGATCCACATCGATCAGGGCGAAGGAGATCGGGCCTAATTGTGTGAAGTCGTAACTATTGACATCGGCCTTTACGCTTACGACTCTATCGTGGCCGTGCGACTTCACGGTCCAATCGAACCACTTCTGTTTATTGGCCCGAAATCCGGAAATCGTGGATGGCGGCTTCTTCCGGTCATTCACTTCGTAACCAACGTCTTCCTTTGTGAACCCTTCAAAGGTGTCAATTGCTACATACTGCTTATTGAACCCCAGGGCCGTCATGTAGCTATTGAGAAAGAGGGTGGAGGCTCCTACGTAACAACCAACTTCCACCACAAGTCCGGGAACGTCCTTCGTCTTTCCAAGCTGCTCACAGATATAACACAGCTGAGCAGCTGTAAACATGTGCTGATACCGTGTAAAGAAGAACTTTCTCAGCGGAGTATGAAACAAGAAACTCTTGGCTATACCTACAAAGGTTGGATTCATTTACGTGTCCGTGTGGGCGATGTTTTCTTAAAAATACGCTACCATTTACAACCCTAACGATTCCGATACCCCACACCTATCCCCGCCCTGATTGCCACACCTACGCCGTAGGTGCCATTGGAGCCCCAGGCTGCCCAGACGGCGGGAGAGATATCGTCGGTGATGTTCAAGACACCGGGATAGATATTGAGGATAACGGTTTGGTCTTCCTGACCGCTCGCTGTGAGTGAGGCGAGGAGGGAGTTGTTTCGGTCCCAGAAGATGCCACCGGTAGGAACGAGCTCGAGTGTGAGAAGGCGGACGCGTGGGTCGATCTCGTAGAGGTACTTCCCTCGTGCGCCGGCTCCAACCGTGATGCTGTGCTCACTGTTGAATTTGTATGATGCTCCTGCCATGTTGGCCATGCCCATGTAGTACCAGGCGCTCCATTGGTCCGAACCGGGGATATTCCACTTGAGCGAATAATAGAGACCGTTGTTGCCGAGCTGTCCGTGCGGGAAGGTGATCATGGGCAGCTGCGACCAATCTGTCATGTTCAGATCCTTGGCAAAAAATCGAGCCACATCGTCGCTTGAAAAGAGCAACATTCCGAGCCAATCAAACAGTGCGATATCGGCTATGGGGTCGGTGTTGTAACCCACGTAGGCTTCGTTCTCTACGGCCTCGTTAAGGAGGTGGTAGAACATAATGGTGGATGCCGACCATACTTCTGGTGCCTCAACGCCCTTGTACTGATACCACTCGGCAAGCATGCGGTAGGTCATACCGCCCCCTATCAGGTGGAGCTGGTAGTTCGGGAGCCACTGGCCCCCTTCCTTGGTGAAATTCAACGGGAAGACCTCTGTTGTAAGCCACTTGCCCCAGCCGATTTGACTTATCGTTGCGCCGGGGTGCACGAACGTATTCTTAAGGACGTTGAGGAAGCCCGTGCCATACGGCAGCTTGGTGATCCTGCGATCCTTTCCGTCGAGCTGCAACACATCATAACTCCCATTGAGGACCACTCCCCACGGCGTGAACATGGACATACTGCCGTAGGTAAGGGGCTTATAGAACAATGGGGCGGGATCTTGGGTCGGGGGTACGTCCTGAGACCAGATCTGCACCCCAGAAACTAGCACAAGGATGGTGACGATAAAACGCATGGTCGACAAGATACATTCCGCTCGGAACACGTAGTTTGCAGTCATGGAAACCCTCTATGTTCTTCACGCCAAGATGTTGCACGTCATCTACCTCTTGGCTGCCCTCGGCGTTGTTTTTCCGCTCATCAACACCATCCGCAAACAACCTCTTAACTCCCTCAGCATATGGGCTGTGCGCGTGTATACGGTTGTTGTTACGCTGCAATTGGTCCTCGGTGTTACGCAGCTCATTGCAAAGTGGGGCGATCTTGGTGACGGATTGCGATTCAGACTTGAACACGCCTTCATCATGCTTCTTGCCGTTGGTTGCGTCCACATGGCCCCTCGGTTCATCAAGCGCGGCGACGCAATTGGTGCACGTAATACAACCTTCCTTATGATCGCTTCACTGGCTCTTATCATTCTGGGCGCTACGCTCATTCAACGCGCCCTTGCGGCCTGAGTACTCCATGGTGCACACAACGTCTCTCAATTCCTATCCACTCTTCAGACGTGGCAAGGTCCGCGATGTTTATGACCTCGGCGACAGCCTCCTTATGGTTGCCACCGATCGTATCTCTGCCTTTGATGTAGTGATGGAGGAGACCATCCCCGATAAGGGGGCTCTCCTTACCGCTATCTCTGCGTATTGGTTTGAAACGCTCGGTCATGTGGTCCCCAATCACATCATCTCGTATGATGTATCTACGCTGGGTGGACTCACGGCAGACGAACAACGGTTGCTTACTGGCCGCTCGATGATCGTTCGTAAGACAAGCCCCCTACCTGTTGAGTGTGTTGTGCGTGGATACCTCGCCGGATCCGGTTGGAAGGAATACAATGCCTCACGCACGGTGTGCGGCATTCCACTTCCCGATGGATATAAAGAGTCGTCGAAACTCGCTGAGCCCATCTTCACGCCAGCAACAAAGGCTGAAGAAGGTCACGACGAAAACATCGCATTTGCACAAGCTGCCGAGATTCTTGGTAGCGATGTAGCGTCAATAGTCCGCGATCACAGCTTTGCCCTCTTCAATGCCGCCTCAAAGGATGTTGAGAGCAAGGGGCTTATTCTTGCCGACACAAAGTTTGAATTTGGCGTGATCGATGGTGAGGTGATCCTTATCGATGAAGCACTTACTCCAGATTCATCACGGTATTGGCTTGCATCAGAGTATGCCCCGGGCACGTCACAATACAACTTCGACAAGCAGATTTTGCGCGACTGGTTGGAGACAACCGATTGGAACAAAACCTATCCGCCCCCAAGTCTTCCTTCTTCGGTGATCGAAGGTACACGGGCGAAATACATTGAAGCGTTCGAACGTATCACGGGGCGCACATGGCTCTGAATTCCTTCCTCCTCGATGAGGACGATGTTGCCCTACAACGTCGCGTAAACGACCTCCTTGATTGGGGACTTCTCCTGGCCGTGGCCGGCGTTGTTGCGATGGGGCTTATCTCCATCTACAGCGCCGCCTACGGAATGGGATCGGACACCATCTTCAAACGTCAACTCATCTTTGCCGGAATTGGCATCGCAGCAGCAAGCACGTTCTTCTTTGTTCCTGAACGGTGGATGCGAGACCTCGCCTATCCGATGTATGGGATCGGCATCCTCTTGCTTCTCGCCGTACTCACACCGCTAGGTCACGTTGTAAATGGTCAACGATGTTGGATCCAGATCGGTAGCTTCTCATTCCAACCTTCGGAACTCGCCAAACTCACAACATTGATGGCAGTTGCCCGATATACGGGCAAGAAGGGTTTTGATATCCGTTCTCTGCGAGATCTGATGTGGGTTGGCGGCATGTTTTTGTTGCCGGTTGGACTCATCATGCTTCAGCCCGACACCGGCTCTGCAACGGTCTTCCTAGCCATGATGCTCGGTGTATACCTGTGGACCGGTGGCGACCTCTTCCTTCTGTACTTCATTGCCGTTGCTCCATTCGTTGCAGCCTCAGCATTGTATGGTGTGTTGTTCGACAACATGATCTGGTTCGCCATCGTTGCGGCGCTTGTTGCCCTTGGAGCTTTTCTGTTCCGACGGAACCTCATCTTGACGATCGTTGCCTGCGTTGTTCTTGTCGGCGGCGGGCTTGCCGTGAAGCCGGTGTTCAACGAACTTGAACCGTACAAACAAAACCGCCTCATCACGCTGTTCGAACCTGAACGCAACCCGCGAGGAACTGGCTATCACGTAATCCAATCCATTCTCGCAGTGGGTTCCGGCGGCATTACCGGCAAGGGATTCCTTAAGGGCACGCAGACACAACTACGATATATCCCCGAACAATGGACTGACTTCATCTTCTGCGTTCCGACGGAGGAGTTTGGATTTGTGGGAGGAGCCATCGTGATCGCCTTGCTCGCAAGTGTTGTGTTGCGCTCTCTCAACATCGCCAGTCTTGCTCGGTCATCATTTGCCAGCATCATTGCCATAGGCTTTGCATCTCTCCTCATCTACCATACGATGGTGAACATCGGCATGGCAATCGGCCTCTTCCCCGTAATGGGTATTCCGCTGCCGTTCTTAAGCGCAGGGGGCACGGCCCTTATCGCAAATGTTGCTGTGGTGGGAATGTTGCTGAATTTTTACAAGACCCGACGTAGAAGGGCTTCCGGTGTTCGATGAACATTGCTCTCTCAATATCGTGTGGTGATGTGAACGGAATTGGGCTCCGTTGTTTTGTTGGGGCCTGCCAATCGCAAACATTCAACGCATCCATTGAGCTTGCAATAGACGATCAAACGTTAAAGGCGGCGATATCCGCATACCGTCTCCCCACAGCCTATATCAACGGACGATGGACACTCGGCGCAAACGAGATTACTATCATCCCGGTGAATGCACCAGCTGGCGTGGTTGCCGGTACGGCTCAAGATGATGCTGCACGATGCGCGATTGCGTCGCTTGAAACGGCTATTGCCCGCACAGCTAATGGTACGTCCGATGCACTCGTTACCCTGCCGATCAACAAGTATGCACTGACACAGGTTGGTTGGCCTTTTCCCGGACAGACGGAAATGGTTGCCGCCGCCGTGAATGAAACACCACTGATGGTGCTCTGCACACGCGAGGTGCGTGTTGCACTCGCAACTGTCCACGTAGCGCTCTCCAATGTTTCCTCGGCCTTGAGCGTAGAAGGCATAGTAGAACGCATTGCAGCGTTAAAACATCATCTCGTTGTGGATCTCGGCCTCATTGATCCGCAAATTGCCGTGTTGTCCGTGGATCCTCATGCAGGAGAGAACGGTGTTATCGGTACGGTGGACGGTGACATCGTAAAGCCAGCCATTGCTCTAGCCGTTGCAAACGGATACCACGCAGATGGGCCGCACGCCGCCGATGGTTTCTTTGCCTTCGGTGCGTACAAGAAGTACGATGGCATTGTAGCCATGTACCACGATCAAGGGCTCATTCCTTTGAAGCTCATTGCACATGGGGCTGGTGTGAACTGCACGGCCGGACTTCGTGTCGTGCGTACGTCACCGGACCACGGCACTGCGTATGAGTTGGCCGCGCTGGGCAATGTAGACTCCGAAAGCACAGCCGAAGCGATCGAGATGGCAATACTTATCGCTCGGAACAGACGCACGTTGCTTGGATAACATCATCTTCTGCTCTTCTTCTTCGGAGGGGGCTGAACAGTTACCGAATCCAGAAGAGGGTTCTTCGTAAAGAATCCTGTTGGAATGATCTTTACTGTTGCATGCGATGTTGGCATTACGGGCCAATCTTCCGGACGTGCAACGTGTGTAACGCCCATGGTGTACCAGAGAACAACGTCCCGTCTGATCAACCGGTCATCATTTGCCTGATACATCGGCAGACCGTAGTCCTTGTCGGATTCATTTGGGTAGTCACCCGCTGCATAGAGTTCGTGCGGATGATATCGTGTGGCAAACAATTGATGTTCAATGAATCGAGCGCGCTGTAGGACAAGTGACGTTGTGCCCAGAAACGGCAGTGCAACGGACTGCGGCACAATCGTATACGCAGTAGGGGCACCAAGGTCATTGAGTTTCGACGAAGAAACTCGCCACACGCGAGCTCGGGACAAAGAAACATCTCTCGCCCCCTCCCTTTCACTGCGCAGGTCCCACTCGTCCAACATCATTGCATTTGTATATCGGTTTTCATTTCCCGGAGGGGGCGACCAAACGTCCACTTCCGTCACAACATTGGCTGTGTCTTCGATGTCGAGATCCAGTCTGAAATTGAAGAAGTGTTGATGGGAAGGGGCAAGCACATTCCGCGCTACGATGTGTGCATACATCTGACCACCGCTTCCGCTTCCATCATACAATGTGTCAACAGATCCCTTCACGAGCATGATGCCGGTTAGTCCCACGTCGATTGTGATCGTTCCGTCTTGCGCCAGCACGTAGCTAATGATGTAGTCGTAGTTGCCAATCACAGCAGCGTGTTGAACAACCAGCTCCTGGCCTCGTTGCGATGCAACTGACCGTGCAGATGCGGCGTGGCGCCAGGCAATGCCTGCATCACGTTCGTAGATGGCGAGCACATCGGGCTTGGTTATCACATTCCCATCATCTTCTACGAAGGAAGCAGAACGTAGCTCGGCATTCTCCGGAACATCTGCTCCCTTGCGCAGCTGTGTTGAGTTTTGACCAAAGCCATATTCCCCAACATCAAAGGCATTACGCCAGGCCCACAATCCCGAGGTATCACCATAGGGAACAAGCATTTCACTCAAAGAGATACGATGCGCAATTCGTCGAGGCGTTCCGTTGTCAACAAACCGAACGTCATAGAGGGTAAGTCCTTCCCGGGCATTGATTGTGGGTGTGAATCTCCAGGAGCCCCATTGCACTTCATTGTTTACTACGCGCACATTGCCGGGTGATACCATTTTTGGTCCGGTGTTCCGTTCAAATGGAATCGGATAAAAAGAAGTTGGCTGTGGTATTGGAGCAACTTCTCTATCGCGCCATTCTGTGACGGTTTTTGACTGAAGGCTTATGGTAGCAGCCAAGCCTTCAATAGGACGGTCGTACCGATTGAGGCCCGATCTATCGGGAACGTAGAAGATTGCACGAAGCATCCGTTGAGTGGAGGCAAGGGGCGTTCCACTTGCCCATGTTTCCACCGAAACTGAGTCCGGGTTAAGCCCCCTCCGTTTGATTGCTTCGATGAACCGAGGATTCCTACGAACGATTGAGTCTGCAGCGTCGTAGTCGGCCTTTGTTAACATTGGTTGCACGGAAGGAATTGCCCGCACTTCTGAGACGATGCGTGACGCTACATCAATCGTGAATTCATAGGTATGATTGGAGGAGGCATCAAACACCGTGCAATGAATCTCTCTGGGGATTGATGTGCGCTTCGTGGAGTCGTAGACATCTTGCTTATCTGGTTCTGCCAAGGACATCGCCACGATGCGGGCACGTTGGGGGAACCGAGAATCAGCGCGCATGATTGTGATGGCCGAACGCAGTTCGCTAGCCGTTGGCTGTGCGAAGGGGTTCGTTAATGCGTTACCGGTCCTTGGCAGTAGGACGCACATGAGAGCGAAGAGGATGTGTTTCATGGTATGTGTATCGAATATCGCTCAATGAACGCAAAAAGCTCTTGCATGCAGAGCATACAAGAGCTTTTTGAAAGAAATACCTGGCGACTACCTACTCTGCCACACCAGTT
>DATGWS010000353.1:0-7941 GCA_035299365.1 Candidatus Didemnitutus sp. | reverse complement strand
AACTGTATGATGAACTTCGAAAGGGCTCTGCAGATGCTTCCAAGGCATTTGCAGAGCTCTATCGTCGACATCATCACTGGACCTATGCGTATTGCCTGAAGGTCATCGGTAGAGAGGATGATACAAAAGATGTTTTCCAAGAGACATTCATCCGTTTCTACCGGTCTGCACCCGACTCTACAAGCCCCGTTACGAATGTCCCCGGATTGATCATGCGCATTGCAAGGAATCTTTGCCTGAACCTTCAACGGGACTCAAAGGATACCATTGAACTGGATGACATGCATCTGATTGTTGATGCCCACCATCAATATGAAACGGACGAATTGCTCGATCTCATCGGGACAGCGCTGAATTGTCTTGAGTCTGAGTACCGTGAAGCCTTTGTACTCCGTTTGTATCACGACATGTCCTACGACGAGATCGCTACACTTACTGGTCAGAGCATACCGGCGGTGAAGAACAAAGTATGGCGAGCAAAGGAGCGAGTCAAACAACTTCTTGCACCGGTCCTCGCTGAGTTTGAGCGGATCTGAATGAAATCCCATGATTACTGATCGCACGATACACGACTACTTAGAAGGTGCTCTCACGAGTGATGAGGAAGCGCGTCTCTTCACTGAGCTAGCAGGCCGAGAGGATCTTCGAAATGAACTAACAACGCAGATACAGCTTCATGCTGCCGTTCGCAAGGACTATGGTGCAGTTGTTGTCCCGTTGGATTCTACTCAGTCGATCTTCGGTGAACTTGGGCTACCACTTCCTTCCACCTTTGGAACACCGATGGTTCGGAGCTCGTCGTTCATTCAAGACCATCTCGGCGCAGTGATGTTCATTGCCCTTCCGCTTCTGTTTCTCGCTTCGATATCACTCCACCAGAATGCTGACCTCCCCTTGAGTCTCCACGGCGTAGCACGACAGAATGTTCGCGTCGTTGCAGACCCCTCCACCGCGCGTGCGATTAGCTCTAAAACGAGGAACAAAACATCGAGAAGAGTGGGAAGGCCGATCGAGCCTCCTCCACCAGCGCTGCTTTCCGAAGAAACGCTTGTATCACGTGCAATGCCGATCGACTATGAAGAGGGAAGTATAGAGGTTCTTCACCCCGTGACTGAGGAACTTCCGCGCTCGCTATTGAATGTGCCCCGGCATTCGACCGATGAACAACACAGGTCCAAGATCGACATAACATTGCGCTCAATGGCTCTGGCGGCTTCTACACCGGATCCGGAGCTTGCAGAACCGAACACCATGATGCCGTTCGCCCTTGGTGTGCAGTACCGACTCGATGATGAACACGCCATTGGTGTGGATGGTGGGTATGAATCCTTCCCACAGGCGTATTCACGAACAGTCAACGGTCAGACGGAAGTGTACCGCCAAGCCCCTTCCCTTTGGTGGGTAGGAGCTACCTATCGGTATTCGGCAACAGGTCTGAGAATTGCAGATGCGATAACGCCAATTGTAAGCGGGACTATTGCTTACACCACTGTTGGACCGCTGATCCGTTCAACAATTGGCGTTCTTGTTACGCCGGAGAGTCGACTCTCTATTCTCTTTGGAATAGAAGGAACGGCATTGTTCTATCCGATCCAGTCTCAGTTTTACTCAACCCGAACACTACAGCTTACCTATGGTATCTCCTATCGGTTCTAGTTTCTTAAAGGCAGGCAGTGTTGCGTTGATCGTTGTAATCATCCAAGCATGCACATGCTCAAATGATATCACAACACCCCGAGAGGTGGATCCAACAACCACGGCCTCCATCCGGTGTATCTCCGCTTCAGCCGATGCTCCATCGATCTCGGTGATGCAGAATGATCGTCCGCTCATTCAGGGCGTTTCCCACACCGATACAATGGCGACGTATACAGTGCTACCTAGTGGGATCCGCAATATTCGATGTGTTGGCGACCAAGGCGCAGTAGCATTCTTGAGTACGAACATTGATTTTGGTATTGACAAGAAGTATACGTTGGTGATGTTTGACAAGGCCGATCGCATGCGAAGCGTTGTGATGTATGATCTTGTTCCCATTGCAGTTCACGGAATGGCACATATCCGACTTGTCCACGTAGCCGATTCGACCGGCTCGATCATACTTTCAGCAGACGACCAGGTAATAGGAATGTCGGTCCCATATCCAACGGCAGGGGAGTATTTGCCGGTTCCTGCCGGTTCAGAACTCTCACTCATTCTACAGGACGGCAGCTCGGCTCATGTTCCGATCAACGTTGATGTTGGGACTCCGGGAACGGCCTATACAGTTGTTGTAGACCGCGATGTGTCTAGCACGAGGGTGCGGTGTTTCAGGGACCGCTGACTTCCGTCATGTAACCCATGGAGGAGCACTGCGTACATTGCGCCTGCCATGCATGAGGATCACACCCAACGTCCTGTAATCTTTAACGCCCAGCATATAGGAAAGACCTATACCATGGGCGAAGTAGAGGTTGTTGCCTTACACGACGTATCCCTGACGATCAATAGCGGTGAGCTGTTGGTTATTCTCGGTGCATCCGGAAGTGGTAAGTCTACTCTCCTGAATATTCTTGGTGGATTGGATGTTCCTACCACGGGAACGGTTTCGTACCGTGGCCAAGATTTGACAAACGCCGATGACAAGGCACTCACCTTGTTTCGCCGAAAGGCTGTTGGATTTGTTTTCCAATTCTACAACATCATTCCCAGCCTTACGGCGCTTGAGAATGTCAAACTCGTAACCGATATCGCTGATGACCCCATGGACCCGCGCGAGGCACTGGAGCTTGTAGGTCTTGGTGATCGCATGAGTCACTTTCCGGCTCAGATGTCAGGGGGCGAACAACAACGTGTCGCTATCGCTCGCGCCGTTGCCAAACGACCGGACGTTCTGCTTTGTGACGAGCCCACCGGCGCTCTTGACTTCACAACTGGTATCCTTGTCCTTGATGTTATTGAGAAAGTACACCGTGAACTCGACGCTACGGTTGCACTTATCACCCACAATGCGGGCATCGCAGACATGGCCGACAGAGTGATCAAGATGCGAAGTGGTGAGATCGTGGAGGAACTGCGTCCTACAGTGCGGAAGATGCCGAAGGACCTATCCTGGTGATGTGATGCAAGCACTATCGATGAAATTGATTCGCGAGATCGGCCACATGCGTGGTCAGCTGCTCGCCATCGTTATCGTCATCGGATCCGGCATTGCAAATTTCGTTGCCTTCCGAAGTGTTGAAGCGTCGCTTGTGCTTACACAGCGAGCCTACTATGAGGAATCACAATTCGCAGACGTCTTCATTTCTGCACGTCGCGTCCCCGAGAGTGTTCATGATCGCATGCAGGCCATCCCCGGTGTAGCTCATGTTGAAACCCGGGTTGTCACAGACGTTATGCTGGATATTCCTGGATTGAACGAACCTGCTAGTGGACTTATCTCCAGTATACCGGATCATGGGCAGCCCCTTCTCAATAGGTTGCATGTGCAAAGTGGCAGGTGGATCCGAGCAGGTGCTGATGATGAGGTGATCGTCTCCTCGGCTTTTGCTGAGGCCAATGATCTTCAACCGGGAGACATATTCAGCGCCGTGATCAATGGTAGGTGGAGACCGCTCACGATTGTGGGAATTGCACTTTCCTCCGAATACGTGCTTGAGATCCGACCCGGATCATTTATGATCGACAACAAGCGCTATGGGATCATGTGGATGGGGCGCAATGCTCTAGCTGCCGCCTACGATATGAAGGGGGCGTTTAATAGTGCACTTGTGAGACTTGAACCCGGAGCTAGTGAACGTACGGTGATCGAAGAACTGGACGTAATTCTCAAACAATATGGATCGTTTGGAGCTATTGGTAGAGAAGACCAAATGTCGCACAGGTTCTTAACCGATGAAATTGCCGGACTTCGAATTCAAGCACTCATCGTACCATCGATTTTCCTCGGCGTTGCAATCTTCCTGCTCAACATCGCACTCCTCCGTCTCGTTAGCACGCAACGTATGTATATCGCTATTCTGAAAGCGTTTGGTTATGGTAACGTTCGGATTGCGCTACACTACATCGGATTCGGAATATTCTCCGTTGCCGGTGGGACTCTCCTTGGCCTCATTGGCGGGTACTATATCGGGGATTGGCTCGTGCAACTCTACACGCGATTCTATCGATTCCCGATGTTACGGTTCGACATGCCCGAAGGTGTGATCCTTGGCGCGGTTGGACTCAGTGCATTGGCTGCCGTGCTCGGTGCGGTGTCTGCTGTTCGCACCGCATTGAAGCTCCCACCGGCAGAGGCAATGCGTCCGGAAGCACCACGGAACTACCGAGCGGGCTTTGTAGAACGGTGGCCCATCTTCCGTCGACTCGATCCGGTGATGCTCATGATCGTACGAAACATCGTCCGCCGACCGGTGCGTGCATCTATTGGCATTCTGTCTGTTGCATTGGCCATGTCCATCCTTGTTATGGGGCGATACATGGTGGAAATGTTCGATACCATTCTGGATGTCCAATTCAATCGTGCCGCTCGCGAAGATGCAGTTGTTACGTTCGTTCTGCCTAGGTCTGCCTCTGCAACTATGGACCTACTGCATCTGCCGGGCGTGATGCGTGTTGAGCCATTCAGGACAGTGGGTGTTGACCTCGAGTTTGGAAGGCATATAAAACGAACGTCCGTTACAGGCGTGATGTCCATGCCAGATCTGCACCGTGTATCGGACATGAAGGGGGCGTATCGGCCCGTAGCACCAGACGGCATTACGATCTCGGCATATCTCGCAGAAAAGTTTGGTGCAAGCGTTGGAGATACGATCACGGTGAAGCTCCTCGAGGGCGATCGTAGATCAGCCCCTTTCATCATCCATTCTCTGGTGGACGAGATCATGGGCGTGCAGGCGTATATGAGCTCGCATACCCTCGCTCATCTGCTTCGCGAGGAGGGGAGTCTCTCCGGTGCGTACCTCCAGGTTGACGAGCAACACCTCCAAGAGTTCTATGAGGTTGTGAAACGCACACCCACAATTGCCGGCGTTATGCTGAGGAATACTGCCATTCAGAGTTTTGATGACAACTACAAGGAGAATATGGATGTCTCATCCGCATATCTCGTTGCATTTGCCGCCATCATTGCATTCGGAGTTGTCTACAACTCCGCGCGTATTGCACTTTCCGAACGAGGGAATGAACTAGCTAGCTTGCGCGTGTTAGGTTTCACGAGAACAGAGATCTCGGTGGTATTACTTGGAGAGCAGGTTGTCTTAATGCTTGTGGCATTGCCGGTAGGAATGGCTCTGGGTGCGTATTTGTCCTCACTCTTACCTGATGCAATGGCAACCGACCTCTTTCGATTCCCATTTTCCATCACAATGCGGAACCTGGGTCTAGGGTCGTTTACGATCATTGTTACTGCATTGGTCAGTGGATTCTTCATTCGAAGGCGATTACAAAAATTGGATCTCATTGCGGTCCTCAAATCTCGAGAATGACCATGAAGTTCAAGAAACCAAAACATCTGGGTTGGATCATTACAGCAGTCATCGTTGTAGGATTCATTGGCTATTCACTCATTCCTACACCAACAAAGGTTGAGAAAGCAACAGTTCAACGTCAGTTGCTTCGGCAGACGATTGATGCGGAAGGACGGATGCGATTCTCGGATCACTTCGTTGTGGCCATGCCGTCCACTGGGCTGTTGGAGCGCACAACCGTAGAGCCGGGAGATAGCGTAAGCGCTGGCACCGTGATCGCCTACTACACACCTCCGGCACTTGATGCTCGTCAACGCAGTGAGACACTTGCTCGCGTTGAGTCGGCAAAGGCATCCGTAGTTGCAGCACGACAACAGCTAGTTACCCTGCAGCCCCTTCTCGAACAGAATCAACGACGCGATGACCGACTGCAACGGCTACTAGCAAGCGGTGCGATTCCTAAGGAACAGGCAGAAAATGCCCATGATGCATTTCTACAGACCCGCAGTGAGATCGAAGCGGTGAAAGCACGGATAACGTCAGCTACATACGAAGAGCAGGCAATCCGTGCCTCGCTATCTGCTTCACCTGGACAACGCATAGCGATTGTTTCCCCGGTAACTGGAGTGATCCTTCGTCGATATGAGGAACACGAGCGCACATTGATGGCTGGAACGCCGATCATGGAAATTGGCGACCCCAAGAAGCAGGAGATCGTTATCGATGTACTCAGTACTGATGCAGTGAAGGTACGAGTAGGTCACATAGTGCTGATCAGTGGTTGGGGTGGTCAAGACACACTAGTGGCAAGGGTGAAGAGGGTAGAACCTGCTGCACGCGTAAAGGTCTCATCGCTTGGCGTTGAGGAGAAGCGTGTTGATGTGATTGCTGTTCTTGATGCGGCTTCTACTGTGATCGGCGATGGATACAAGGTAGACGCCGCAATCGTCCTCTGGGAGAAGGCGCAGGTGCTCACCGTTCCGCTTGGCGCATTGCTTCGTGAAAAGGAGAGCTGGTATACGTTCGTTGTAGAAGATGGAATAGCAAAAAAGCGCGGTGTAACCTTGGGGCCACGATCCGCGCTTCTTACATCTGTTTCTCAAGGTCTCACCGAGGGAGAGACCGTAATCCTTCACCCAGCAGAGGCCCTTACGGAAGGTACTGCCGTTGAGTGATCAAGCGGAATAGGTTGTTTCGCCATTGATACCATGGCATGCCTTGAACTTCTTACCTGACCCGCACGGACATAGTTCGTTTCTGCCAACTTCACGTCCGGTATGACGGATGGTGTTCGATGCATGCTGTTGTGGAGCAGCGTTCGGATCGGAACCCAATGACCCCGTGGCGCTTGGATGCGAGAATTGAAGTTGACGTGAAGCACTGATCGTTGGTTGGATTGGCGGCAATGTTGCAACAGGTTTTGGTCGTGGTGCTGCCTCTTGCTGCGATTGTTGACGTGGCTCAGATACTTGTGGGAAATACTTGAAGGCAAATGCAATTGTTGCCTTGTTGATCAATACAATCAGGTCGAGGAAGACGCGATAGGCCTCTTGCTTGTACTCAAGGATCGGATCCTTTTGTCCATAGGCTCTAAGGTAGATACCTTCCTTCAAATCGTCCATACTGCGAAGGTGCTCTCTCCACTCATCGTCGATCGATCGAAGCGCAGCAATACGTTCAAGTGCTGCCATGAAGTCCGGACCGAGCGTGGACTCTTTGCGGTCATAGTACTCTTCTGCAGCATCGATCACACGTTGTACAATTTCTTCTTTCTTCATACCCGCGAATTCTTGTTCGCTGATAGGGGGCTCGCAGAGCATGTTTACGCGTACGTCGTTCTTGAACGACTCTACATCGTTGGCCTGATGATACTCATCATACCATACCTCCGTGATCTCTCGAACGTATTCCATGATCTCGCTGCGGAGACGTTCACCCATCAATGCATGGCGTCTGCGATCGTAGATCACTTCGCGCTGTTGATTCATCACGTTGTCATATTCAAGCAGTCGCTTGCGAATACCGAAGTTGTTGGACTCAACCTTTTTCTGGGCGTTCTCAACACTACGAGTAACAAGCGGACTTTGGATCGGCTCTCCATCGGGCACCTTAAGGCGCTGCATAACGGCTGCAATACGTTCACCGCCAAAGAGACGCATGAGATCGTCTTCGAGCGAAATGAAGAACTGGGATGATCCAGGATCACCCTGGCGGCCGGCGCGACCACGTAGCTGACGGTCGATACGCCGCGCTTCATGGCGTTCTGTACCGATGATCGCCAAACCGCCTGCTGCCTTCACATCTGCATCGAGCTTGATGTCTGTACCACGACCGGCCATATTCGTTGCAATCATCACCGCACCGCGCTTACCGGCATTGGCAACAATTTCCGCCTCTCGTTGGTGCTGCTTGGCATTGAGAACGTTATGAGGAACATTGGCACGCTTAAGCATCTTACTGAGGAGCTCGGATACTTCAACACTTGTGGTGCCAA
>DATGWS010000352.1:0-3901 GCA_035299365.1 Candidatus Didemnitutus sp. | reverse complement strand
CCCAACTGTAGAAGCCGGTATGCCAATGCTTCAGATGATCCCTCCAATTAACCGTTGGATCAGCGAGGCCGTGTATGATTCTCCAAATGGATTGGACAACTTTTTCAACATCGTGTTCAAGAACGCAGAGATCAACAAAATCTATATCGACGGAAGGACTCTCACTGATGCCTTTGGTGGCGCTAAACGCCTCATTCAGGGCACGGAGTATGCGTACATTCGAACACCGATTGGAAACGGAAAGCACGTAGTCACTGTGTCTGATTCTAGTGTGCGTTGGACGGCGTGGTCATATGGTTCCCTTGATGGACTCCAACAAGGTCGCGCATATGGATCTACGATAGGCGTGGACTATTCACGCACATGCAATGACTCAATCTCCATCACTACAAATTCCTCTTGCAACACGCTCAGCGGTTGGTTTGACGTGTACGGAGACAGCTGCAGTGGAGTAGCGATGATCTATCTAACATCGGCATCAAATGCACAACTCCAGGCAGTTGATACCGAAATGATAGGATCTAAAAGAGCCACCTTTACCATCTCTAAAGTTGATGATACGAAACTGTCCACAGCAACGATTAGAGGTGTGACACTATCCGGCAAGTTCATCGAGCACAATGTTGTTCTTGGTATTGATTCTTCGTTCTCCCCTTCTAAACCGATACATGAATTCGGAGATGTAGAGCCCGGGATTGTTTTCACAGACACACTTACGTTGACCAATCTCTCTACTCTTCAGCCCATGAAGGCAAGACTTCGGTTCCGTCTAAACGACCCAACATTTTCCATTGTTGACACATTGCCCATCACACTCAACATGGGCGAGAGCAAGAAGGTTGTTGTAACCGCGACAGGGGTAGAGGAAGGTAGAGCATTGAATGACCTGCTTGCAGTTACGGATTGTGGAACAGAGTGGCTACTAACCACGTATTCGTCCAGTTACAATCGACCGAAGTTCCGGTCATCGAACGTAAATTTTGGTGTCGTTCCTTCAAACACTCCAACAAAGCGAACCGCAACCATTACCAACATTGGTCTTACAACGTTCACTATCATTGATCACAGTATCGAAGTTCAAGAAGGTGCTCCGGAAGCATTCTTGGTCACAGCGGATGGTGAACGCGATCTGGATTCAGTGATTCCGTTCCGACTTGCTCCGAACAAAACGCTTACCATTACCGTTACTTTTGATCCCAAAGGTGCTGTAGGAACATGTCGTCAGAAAGTTGTCTTCTTCACTGCTGATCGCGATACGGCAGTAGTCATGACTCTTAATGGACTTGCTACACCAGACACCACAACGTCCGTAAGCGGTGAAGCAGTAACAACGGGGCTTTCCTTTACCGTCACTCCCCAGCCGATCAACGAAACAGCTACACTAACGCTCACAACCATTGAGCGTGGTGCTGCCACGATCGAACTGATCGATCTACTGGGGAATGTGATCACCTCACGAACAGAGCACGTAACAGCATCACCACAATCCTTTGTGATCAGTGGGATGAATGTGCTGAGTGGAACGTATTCTGTGCGGGTCACTGCGAGTGGACGTCAGGCGTCGGCACGGATCATCATCGCACGCTGATCCTATGAGAAACTACATCCTGATCATTGTCTGCCTGCTTTGCACCACGTACCTTCAAACGCGTGGGCAGTCAACTCGTGGGACGACGGTGATCACGGAAGGCCTACACTACATGGTGGCGTTTCCTCAGGTCTGGGCTGAATCTACCGAGAAACCCCTTCCGCAGCCAATGCAGCTGCTCATCTCTTCCAAGACGAAGACGACTGTGCGCATTCAAACACCGGCAGGCATCAATGATGCTGCCAAGATCGACAAGGTATTCACTGTAGAGGCCAATAAGGTATTCAAATTGCCCATCTCCACCGACTATATGAACTCACAGTCGCAGGTGAGAAGCGGGCTGGGCATAAGTATCGTTGGCGAAAGTCCGATCTCGGTTTCGACATACCAAGCCTGGCAGGGTAACGGCGAAATGGCTCGGCACCTTCCAATTGAGTCTTGGGGCACCTCGTATTATTCGATGAACTTCTATCAGGATCGATTCGGGTTCGACACGAGTTACAAACACCGTCCAGGTCAGATACTCATCATCGCCAGTGAGGACAGCACCGTCGTTTCCATTACTCCCACGATTGACACGGAGGGAGGAGTTGACCTGCCCTCAATTGCAAAGGGGACTAATCAGTCCGTGACTTTGATGAAGGGCGAAACATTCCTAATCAAGGCTCAGATCGTCACGCTATTGTTTCGTGACAACTCAACTGACCTCTCCGGAACCTATATCACGTCAACAAAGCCCATCGGTGTTGTCTCCGGTCATACCAAGGGTGCGATCACGCGAATGCCTGATCTTTTGCCACCCGCGGGCTCGTTTGCTGTTGAAGGAAGATACGTCCGCAATAATGTGCACGAAGCAATGCATCCGACAAAGCTTGCCGGAACAACTTTCATTACCGTTCCGATAATGTACACACCAACTAGAGTCGTGGGTCAGGGAACAAGTGACAATGGAATCGATAACGATCGTGGTGATGTGATTCGTGTCGTGGGTCTTGAGGACGAGACTACGGTGAGAATCAGACGAAGTGACCACCCTGGCTTTATTACCAAATTCATACTCAATAAGGGAGAAAGTCGACTCGATACAGCTCTTGAGTATGCAACGAATTGGGTATCCGACAAACCCATCCTAATGGGTCAATACGGAAAGTCATATGCGAAACTACTTCCCCCAAAGATCTCGGCTGGGACCAACTCCACGGAGTCACCTCAGGGTCATCTCACAGTTGAATGCGGCATGCCAATGCTTCAAATGGTTCCACCGATTGATCGATGGATAACACAAGCCGTTCTTAATGCTCCTGAAGGAATGGACAACTTCTTTAACATCGTTTTCAAGGCTTCCGAGATCAACAAGATCAAGATTGACGGTCGTTCGCTGGCTACAGCTTTAGGTGAATCAATGCGCCTCCTCACAGGCACTGAATACGCCTACATCCGTACTCCAATTGGCAGCGGTGACCACGCAGTTGAGTCGGTTGATAGCACCGTTCGCTGGATGGCCTGGAGTTATAGCTCACTTGATGGTCTCCAACAAGGCAGGGCATGCGGAGAGGCAGTAGGAATTGACCTTGTCACTCCTTGCGGTGATGATTCACTAGCTGACATCGCTGTATCGGATACGTGTGGAAAGACGACGGTAACGTCATGGGTTACATCATCCGGATGTGGCTCCATTTACATGATTCACGCAATGGATCTCAAGAACGCTACCTTGACCATTGATGAGGACTTTCGATCCGGTGATTCAATTGGTGTCTACCGGGTGAAGGTCATTGATACACTGAAGTCCGCCAATGCAAGAGTCCGGACTGTCAGTAGCTCTGGCGATTTCATCGACCGCGTCATTCAATACGTTCCCGATTCGATCACCGCATCCAAGTACAGGCATGACTTCGGTGCACAGGTGAAGCTGTCTACGGCAGTTGACACGCTCATTATCAGGAATCCCTACCCAGAGACTCCGATTATGATAGCGGACATCGCCATGTCAAACGAAGATCCGACATTCACGTTATCAGGATTTTCAACCCCGTATCGACTAGTTGGGAGGTCATTCATTCGCATTATAGTGTCATGTCGATTGTTATCGGACGATGCTGTTCGAGATACTCTTGTGGTTCGCACGGATTGTCGAGAAATGAAGCTCACTGAATACAGTGTTCGTGCAAGTGTCGACACCACAACGTCCGTAAGCGGTGAAGCAGTAACAACGGGGCTTTCCTTTACCGTCACTCCCCAGCCGATCAACGAAACAGCTACACTAACGCTCACAACCATTGAGCGTGGTGCTGCCACGATCGAACTGATCGA
>DATGWS010000351.1:0-2382 GCA_035299365.1 Candidatus Didemnitutus sp. | reverse complement strand
ACAGCCGATCAACAGCATCATCAGCTGGCGGCTCGAGTTTTTCATACTCAGCCAAAGCGTTAACGAGGCCAATGAATTCTGAGAATCTCGCCGGTGTGAGCGCAACAACCTTCACGTTCAAAGTGCCTTCTTGAGGAAGTCAACAAAGAGCGAAGAGTTGGATCGGTAACTGGTTTGATAGCCGGACATAGCAATAAAAGTTCCGTCGCTCTTGAGTAGCACATAGAGCGGATTTGCTACCGTGCCATATGACTTGAGGATATTCTGGTTCGTGATATACGGCTCTGACTTTCTGTCCGTATACAGCTGAACAAGAATGAACTTCGTAAAAGCCTCTTGGACATCAGCCTTTGGAAACACAAGTTTCTCCATCAGCCTGCAATTCACACAGGAGAATCCCGTGAAATCGATGAAGATTGGCTTATTCTCCGCAGCGGCTACCTTCTTTGCCTCATCCAGGTTTGTGTACCATTTCATCGATTCATGTGCCGATGCTGCACCTGAAGTTGGCTCAACGGAAGATGACGTACCGTTCATTACATCTAACAACTGATGATAATTCTCGGGTGGTAACAATGCCTCGAGATCAGCGGCAAGGGGCTTTCCATTCGCTCCGATGATGAACCACACGGATAACGTTGCGAAGATCACTGTAAAGAACGCACGGAGTCCACTCACCTTTTCGAGTTTCGAATCGAGCTTCATCTCAAACGTGCCGATGAGATAGAGTGTTATCACAATACACACACCAGCCCAGATCGAGAGGAACACTTCACGCGGGAGCAGGCCCAAGCCAAAGATGAACTCAGCGGTTGAAAAGAACTTGATAGCTGCAGCGATCTCCAAGAATCCCATCACAACCTTGAGGTTGTTCATCCAACCGCCTGCGCGTGGAAGTCGAACAAGTAAGGATGGGAACATTGAGAGCGCTACAAAGGGAATTGCAAATGCTGTTGCAAACCCTAACGTTCCAACTGCCGGATAGAGGAGATCTCCACCGCCCGAGGCGCTCAAAAGCAATGTGCCAACAAATGGCACCGTGCACGTGAATGATGTGAGCGAGAACGTGAGACCCATGAGGAGTATCGAGATACTTCCATCTCCCTGACTCTTTTTATTCAGGGCATTCATTACAGATATCGGCACCTGGATCTCAAACGCTCCGAACAGGTTAAAGGCCAACACCACGAATAACGTACCAATGCCAAGGTTAAGCCATGGGTTAGCTGCGAGATCCTGTACAGCCGAGGCGCCAAAGATGAGCGAGGCCACAATTCCAACAGCAGTGAACGTAGAGATGATGCCAAGTCCAAAGAGCATGCTCTCTTGGATTCCCTTTCCGCTACGCTTTTCGTGTCGCTTTGTGAAGAACGAAACGGTGATCGGAATCATCGGGAAAACACAAGGCGTAAGCAATGCCAAGAATCCGATCCCCATGGCGTAGAAGAAGAAACTCCATAGCCCCTTTCGTTGCTCTGCTTCGATCTCGGTACCTCCTGTTGGGGCCCCGGCAGTTTCCAGCTTTGCCGTGCCCGACGGAGCAGTAGCATCTGTTGTACTTGCTTGAGCAACATCAGCCGTGTCGCTCATGTCGCCGGCGAATTCCGATGTTACCGTGATCTTTTCTATCGGAACTGGGATCTCTTCGAATGGGAGGCATCCTTCCTCATTACATACTTGCACGCCGAGCTTGATCTCTGCCTTTTGTGTCCCCTTTTTCAACCGCTTATCGAATACCAGTCGAACGCGCACTTCAGTACTTCCCGAAAGCTCTTCGATGTTCGCACCCCATGTGCTATCGAACTTTGTATGCGAGCCCTTGAGCACCTGCGGTTTGCCGGCCAATCTCAGAATTCCTTTCGGCCCAACGATGATCTCTGACGCGTCGGGTCCAAGTCCATCTGGGCCAACAACCTTTGTGAACCCGTACGAGTGCCAGTGTTTATCGAATTTCACCTTGAGGGTAAACGTTACCGTATCGCCTGCCTTGCCGGAGGTCTCCGATATGGGGCTAATGGTAACGTGATCCTTGCCCGATGGCATTTGCGCCACTGCAGGGGCTGGCCAGAAGGCGCATAGCGAGGTTACCATTGTTACAATGGCGATCATACGATTCAATGTTGTTGGGCTCATTATCTCACGCACATTAACGTCTAACGTTATTGATCACAATCTCGATCGGAAGATCGACGTACTCCGGAGCCAGGCACATCTGGCCGTCGCACATTTGGAAGCCGACGGTAATGACTGAGGAATGCACACCTTGTTGCAGCGAAGCAGCCACGGTCAGAGGAATTTCAATCTCCACAAATCCGCGGCTGTTGCGCGGCGACTGTGACTGGGGCACCGAGGCGAACATGAGCCGGGCGGAACGGGAGGGAT
>DATGWS010000350.1:0-8999 GCA_035299365.1 Candidatus Didemnitutus sp. | reverse complement strand
CAAGAGTCCCTACATGTTTTGTCCAACTCAACCCACCATCAACAGATCCATAGAGAGCACTCTCCTCAGCTGCGATGAGATGAGAAGGGGCTTTGGGGTTTCGGCTGATAGCTAGAATAGAGCGCACGTTGTTCTCGAGTTCGTTCTTCCATGTTACACCACCATCGGTAGAACGTTTGAGATTGTACAGTCCACCACATACGATCTCCAGCGGGTTCGTTGGATGAATGGTGATGGATCCGATCGGTTCATTTTGTTGCGGAGAAGCCCCTTGCCAGGTAAGTCCGGCATCTGATGAACGATAGATGTCTGAGTTTGTACCACCGAGCATATGAGATGGGTCGGAGCGTGCAACATCAAATGAGTAGACGCGGCCGCCCGATGGTTGGTCGTATTTCACAGGAGTGAGGTAGGTCCACGAATCTCCGGCATTTGATGTGACGGCTACATCATTCACTCCCTGCAGATACCATTGTTCGTCTGTTAGGCGAATGAGTTTGCGCACTTCAAGACTATTGATTCCGTTATCGATGCGAGTCCATGCTCCTGCTACCGCCGAGTTGCGGAAGATGCCCGATTGATAACACCCAACATAGAGCTGACCGCCAACCAACGTTGCTGAGAGTCGGGCGGTATGCATCGTATCAATGGTTGTCCACGACATACCTTGATCAGTACTACGATGAAGATTGGTACCCCATGCAAAGAGCACGTTCGAATTGGATTGCGCTTGGAGCACACCGGTTACGGTCATCACATTCTTCATGGTTCTATCGGACCAGGTACGCCCTCTATCTGTGGAGACTGCAATCCGACCTTGGAAGTATGCATAGAGTCGGTCCGCCGTTACACCATCCGCCGCAAGAAGATCAATGCTGTATCCCAACACACCGGTGTGGGCAAATCTCTGCCACGTTTTCCCAGTATCGGCACTCTCGAAAAGTGTATCGCGCACTTCCAGATACATTCGTGATGGAGCTGCCGCAGAAACGAGCACTCCCGAGATTCCCAGCTGTTTGGATGCGAACACCGTGTCCCAGTCCTGTCCGGCATTTGTTGAACGCAGGACAGGGGGCGAAGCACCCCACACAAACCACATGTTTGCTCTGGTTGGGTGTACAAGCATCTTCCGAAAGTTCGAACTCGGCAACGTAGAGACCGTGTTCCAACTCACTCCAAAGTCTGATGTCTCAGCTATGTACTTGTCGAAGATCACTCGTACGGTCTGTTGTGTGCCCGGGACTATGGTCATCCAACTCACGGCGGAACCATACACATCCGGTAAGGTTGGGAACTGCTGCCATGTTGTTCCGCCATTTGTGGTATAGAACGGATAGGCCGATCCTTGAATGCGGGCAACGATGATCTGGTTATCCAACACACTTACGGCAATCTCTTGGAATGTTGCCCCGGATATGGACGGGTATCGTACCCACTTTTGGGCGGATACTTCAAGCCCACCACAGAACACGACAACACCTACCGTCAACATCGCAACAAGCGTTTTCATAATGGGTCTCCAGATGTTTCCACAAGCAACCTATAGCCCCCTTCCCCTCCGTCCTATGACTTTCATCACCCTACGTCCTTACGTCACTACGTCATTATGTCATTTCGTCACTATTGGGCATTGCCAGGACTCCGCTCGGTATGACGCCGACTTTGTTCTCTGTTCGCTGTTCGCTGTTCTCTGTTCTCTGTTCTCTGTTCTCTGTTCTCTGTTCGCTATTCGCTATTCGCTATTCGCTATTCCCAGGTGTAACTTTCCACCTCATGATCCAATCCAACGCTACGATCTCAAGAGCACATATTGTTCGTCCACCATTCAACGGGTGCACACTTCGTGCTATCCGCCCTACCTCTATGATCAAACACCTTCTCTTGCTCGGACTCGTGGCCGTAATGTCCACGTCCGTGACAGCTCAGATCAACCTGCCCGTGGCTGTTTCACAGCGCGGTGTTGTTTCGCAACGGATCGGCGTTACCGACATCAGCATTGACTATGGCAGGCCCGCTGTGAACAAACGCGAGATATGGGGCGAACTGGTTCCCTACAATGCTATCTGGCGTGCCGGCGCAAACGAGAACACCGTATTCACCGCGTCAACGCCCGTTAGGATCCAAGGTGTAGACCTTGCTGCCGGACGTTATGGGCTGCACATGATTCCCGGAAAGTCGGAGTTCACCATCATCTTCAGTAAGGATTCCCATGCATGGGGCAGTTACTTCTACAACGAGGCGAATGATGCGCTGCGGGTAAGCGTCAAACCAATATCTGCATCGCATACTGAGCTTCTTACCTATGAAGTGCCGTCGATGACGGAGTATTCGGCAACCTTCCAGCTTCGCTGGGAATCACTTGCTGTGCCCATTGTTGTATCTGTTGACCTCGGCGAAACCGTGGTAAATGATCTAAAGTCTCAGCTTACCGGAATTGCCGGATTCTCGCCACAAAGTTTCACAACTGCAGCCCAATGGATGGTGAATCATGATACTCACCTTCCAGATGCAGAAAGAATGCTGAAGGTTGCACTCCGATCCGGCCCAACATTCTCGGCATTGATGCTGACTGCTCAGATCGACGAGAAAAAGGGCACGAAGCCTACAGCTGCAAAGAACAGGCAACAGGCGCTAGAGATTGGAACTAACACTGAGCTCAATACCTACGGCTACGAATTGCTGCAACGTGGCAAGATTCAAGAAGCCGTTGTAGTGTTTGAAACAAATGCCAAACGATTCCCATCCGACCCAAACGTATGGGACAGCCTTGGCGAAGCATATGCGATGAATAAGGACAAAAAGAAGGCCATTGAATGCTTTGACAAGTCACTCTCAATGAATCCAACCCCTGAAGTTCGGAAGAACTCGGAGACCTGGCTGGAGAAGCTGCGTTAGAGTGCTAGAGTGCTAGTGTGTTAGTGTGCTAGTGAGTTAGTGTGCTAATGTGCTAATGTGCTAGTGTGCTAGTGTGCTAATGTGCTAGTGTGCTAATGTGCTAATGTGCTAGTGTGCTAGTATGCTAGTGTGCTAATGTGCTAGAGTTTGACACTGTAACGATTCGGTCATACCGATGTTAGGTGAATATGCGCCTAACCTTCACCTTGCTCTTAATGGTATTGTGCTCTATTCTCTGTTCAGCACAGGGATGGCAGAGTGGAAGGGGGCCTCTTGGTATTCCTATGGGGACGATCGTTACTCATGACTTCAACCCGGACATTCTCATTGTAGGGGTAGCTTATGGGAGGCCACCATACTATACTCTAAACGGTGGTGAAACGTGGTCCCGCATAGAGTCCATGCCACGCAAACCAACGTCAGCCGAGTCCACAGGTTCTCCTCCAATTGAGGTTCTTTTTGAGCCTGGCACCTCCCATACCGTACTTGTTGTGATGGGCAACCTAATGTTTCGCACAACAGACTTCGGTCATTCCTGGGCGCAGCACAAGACCAACCCGCCAGCAGGGTTCAAATCACTCTCGATCCACCCACGCTACCATGATCTTTGGTATGTGAATGGTGAGGACAATGCCCCGCTTACCTACTCAACGGATAGGGGGAGAACATGGTCTCTCAGCCGAACCACAACGGATTCATCCTACATTACATACACATCAGATTTTCTCATTGCTTCTTCGGATCCATTGAGGCTTTACCTGCTAATGTCAGGTGAACTTTGGGTGAGCTATTCCGGTGGGCGATGGTTCAGCAAGGTTGCTTCAGATCGTGCTATCGATGAATTGCTCGCAGTGGATCATGCAGACCCGAAGAGACTCTACGCGGGAACGTTCAATGCGATTTCGACGTCGAGTAACGGCGGCCTAACATGGAGTTCTGCACGTTTTCAGCAACCAACCACGATATCAAAGATCGTCCAAGCACGAAATGATCAAGGTACGCTCTGGGCCATGGGTTCCAGTCTGTACAGAAGTGATGATCGAGGCTTGACCTGGTCGGCGGTCGAAATCCCCAGGGGAAGGGTTGAATATCTACGCATCTCAAATGATCTACCGGTTCTGCACCTTTGGAACCGTGGATTATACATCGGCACCATGGATGGTTCGCATTGGAAGCCAATTCCGAACAACTTCAGATTTCGTTCCGTGTCATCGCTGGTTGCCGTTAGCCCCGTTCATTGGTTAGCGGAGTCTGATACTGAGATACTACAAACAACAGATGCCGGGGAATCGTGGCAGAGCATTTGCGACGTTGAACTTGAGGAAGAATTACCTGTTTGGAATCTTACGTTTGATGTGTCGAGAACTGACCCGCGAATCGTGATCAGAAGTACAAAAAACGGGATATCTCGGACAACTGATGCCGGCGCCACGTGGCAGAGAATGGCGGTTCCGCCTTCAAACAACGTCACCTCGATCAGTATCAATCAGAAGGATCATTGCGACGTTCTTGCCCTTCGATCGGGAGAACTCTTCCGTACAAAGGATTGTGGTGAGCTCTGGGAGGTGAACAATAGTATAACCGGATCTCGGATCGGGTTTCATTCGCGCAGCACAAGCAATGGGAATCAGATACTCTGCAAGAGCAACAACACGTTTCTCTACTCTGACGATGGAGGTACGAATTGGGTCGACCAAGGATCCTCTTCAGAAAACCTGTATTGCCTAATAAGCGCTACGGATGTTCCGATGTCCTACTTCATGGTTAACTACCGCGGACTTCACGTAACAACTGATGCGGGTTCTTCATGGAACCTGAAACAGGCCAGCCTATCAAGGGCTAGGGCCTTGGCAAACTCCCTTCAAAAAGCAAATGAACTGTTTGCTCTTAGCTCATTGGGATCACTCTACCGTATTTCAACAGATAGGTACACGATTGACACATTGCTCAATAATGAGCGGAAACAAGAACATTACGGCGTTCAATACGAACTCATTATGGCTGGCAGTCGGATACTGTCTACAACGAGTGATGGGCTCATGGAGTTTGTTTCAAACACCACACATCTACATGAGCACGGAGATTTCAGCAATTCTATTGCGATCGAGCCACAGCCGGCATCTGAAACGATCGCCATTCGCTATACAAGCATCGCAAACGCAACCGTCACGTTGTATTCCGTCACCGGCAACAACGTCCTCGAACTTCATGTGGAGCCATCAGAACTTTCGAATGGTATCACATTGTCAACATCCCATCTGACTCCGGGCACCTATGTCATGTGTATCAAGGATGGCAAGTCGTTTGCGAGCCGTCTCGTACTTATCACGGAGTAGTGCTTGTGTGCTAGTGTGCTAGTGTGCTTGTATGCTAGAGAAAAGTCATAGGTGTCATAACGTCATGATTGTCATAACGTCATTACCGCAACTCATCCAGTTTTTTTTGCGCTGCTGAGCGGTTATACGCATCGCGGTAGAACGTTCCCCCGTACCATGCCCGTTGTTCGGCGTATTTCGGGTGTTTTGTATCTGCCATCACTGCGCAGAATTTCTCGAAGCCCTTTGCGCCACCCACATCTTCCGGTGGGCAAGCCCCTTCACCATCAAGGACTTTGAACGGTTGCAAGAAGGTAGAGAGAGGTCCGGTTGCCACCACTTCAACGGTGTGATCCCACTTCTCTTTTGGATCGTAGCTATAGTTAAACGTGTCTCCGAGACTTGCAGCGACCTTTCGGAGACTACCACCTTTTTCATCGACCTCCCATTCGTGCGGATGGACATTCTTCCAACCCATCACGTGTTGTAGGACGAGGTGCAGTTCGGCAAGATCGATCTTTGCCGGCACTGTGAACACCCTCCAGATTTCTGGCTCGATGTTGTTGAGAGAAATGCGAAGGATAGCGATGTGGGAGGCTGTAAGTGGCATGAGCGAATTTACGGAGATACGAGTGATTGGAGTTACGCAATTACTCCTGTAATTACTCCCGTAACTACTCCAGACATTTCACGCCTACGAGGCTTAACAAGCGTTCCCTGTTCGCTATTCGCTATTCGCTATTCGCTATTCGCTTGACGTCATTCTTCCTTCAGCGTGCCATAGACTTCAAAAACGCACTCCATAAACTTCTTCTCAGCGACGTCGAACTGCGCCTGCGTTACGTGGCCATCATCTAACGCAAAGCCAGCAACCGTTCGGATGATGGCCGCTGACTTCTTATGTCCAGCAACAAACCGCTTCCACTCCTTAGCGGCAAAGTGTTCCATGCCCTGCACAAACCCGAGTGCCGTGAGTGCCACATCCGTGGGTTCAGTATGGACACACAACGGCAACCACTCCGAGTCTTCGTTCCCTAAGAAATCATGCACGTCTGCATGGACACGCATCACGTCAGTCGTGAGTGCTTCTCGCTCCTCCTCGGGGAGTGATTGCACCGGCAACGCTTCGGCTAGCCATACAGATGCTTCCGGCGGCTTCGGTGCCATTGCCAACGCCATGAAAAACCCTTCCATCACCGGCATGCTCCATCCGGCATCCACCTCGTCAATCAAATCATCAAGCCTGTCGGCCAAGGCTATTCGTTGCTCAAGGGTAAGGGGCGTGTGGGGCGTGTTCATGACGGCAAAAATGCGAGTTCTTCCGTTATGAACACCATTCAGAAAACGAAGTTAGATTGTACATTCATGTTCAAAGACCCCGCACCACCCGGTAGACGCAAGAGTTGGACTCGTGCCAACGGCTTGCCCATCACTCAATATTGAGAATTCGACGAATTGTGTGGACTATTGAACATCGGGGGAACATGAAGTCAACATTGCAACCCTATTCGATCTACATTTTTGAAGTGATTATGATTGCAAGCAAAGGCATCATGGTATTGGAGGGGCCGTGAGTAGAGTAGAGGAGATCATCACGGAGTTGAATCGTATTCACGATTCGCTTGACCCTGCTGATATGTTGGAAGTCGTTGGTGCTCTTGAGGAGACGATTTCGGATACCGATCTGGTGGAGCTCCACCGACACTATGGTGCCCGTGCGTATGATCAATCAGCCTATAGTGTTGCCATTGCACATTATTCTCGTGCACTAGAGATGTGCGAGGCCATCAACGACCATGATCGTACGGCGCGGGTACTTCTAAACCTTGCTAATGCATACGGAAAGATCGGCGACAAGGAACAGAAGCAAAGACTGTATAGACGATGTCTCGATGTTAGCCGTGCTAATGGATTCTTGGATCTCGAAGCGAGAACTTTGATGAACATCGCTATCGAGATGGACAACAACGGAGATCTTGCAGGTGCCCTTAGCTGGTATGAGAAATCGCTGGAGACGGCACTGCAAATCAATGACCGAAAGCTCGAGGTGAGATCATTACAGAACATCGCTGCCGTTCTGTCGGATCTTGGTGAAGTACAGCGCAGCTTGTCATTGAGGTATCGTGTACTCGACGTGGCTACGGAGGTTGGCGATCACCAAGGAGTGGTGATGACGAAGATCTCTCTGGCGAATACATTCATTATCCAATGCGATCTTCCCATGGCCTTGCGTCTAGCTGAAGACGCTCTTGATGAAGCGGAGCGCATCAAGAATTCCGCCCTCATCTCTCATGCCTTGGCCACTCTGGCAATGATTCATGAGAACCTCGGCAATGGTGATAAGGCTATCGAGATTCTACAACGTGTGATCGTAGATGTGAAGAGCAGGAATGACGTCAATCAGGAGGGTAAACACTCTCGTAGTTTGGGGATGTTGATGATGAATGGTGGCGACACTCAGGAAGCCATCGGACACTATCGTCGTTCCGTGGAATGTCTCCAGACCACAGGCCCTGTTTCAGAATGTCTATACTCAATGAGACTACTTGTTGAGGCGCTTGCCGATGTGGGGGCACTTGAAGAAGCGCGTATTCTGCACGCATCATACCGATCGGATCAGTATTACACGGCAGCAGATAGAATCGCAGAAGAGTTTGTCCTTGCAGCTCTAGCGCGCGCTGAAGGGGATATTGACAAAGCGGTTGAGCACTATGAATGTGCTCGAATGTACGCCATAGAACAGTCAGATAAGCTGCACGAACTGGCCGTTGCGAAGTCTCTCCTGAGCATTGCCAAACAACGTCAGGACTTTGCTGCATTTGTGGAGCAAACGGAGACCATGAGTCGGCTTACTGAAGAGATCCGTGGTGCAGAAATCAAGAGTCGCATTGCAATTCGTGATGCTGAACTCGCAATTCAGTCGGAACGAAATGAACGTGAGCGCGAACGTCTAATCCTCTATTCAACGCTTCCTAAAGAGGTTGCCGACCGAATGATACGTGGTGAAACTGTCAAGGGTGATCATTTCAATCATGCTACCATTCTCTTCGCTGACATTGTTGGATTTACAACACACACAGCTCACATGACTTCGGATGACGTAGCCCACTTTCTTGAGAATGTCTATCGATGTCACGACGAAATCTGCTCCAGACACGGCGTGACCAAGGTAAAGACTATCGGTGACTGCTACCTTTGTTTTAAAGGTGACGCTAGTGCCATTGACAATGCTCGCGCTGTAGTCGCCGTAGCTGAGGAAATGATGAGGCTCGATGTTTTTTGGCCAATCGCTAACTCTACTGAAAGACTCCAGCTCCGCATCGGAGTTCATTCTGGCCCGGTCACTGCCGGCGTGATTGGTACAGAGCGTCTACAGTATGACCTTTGGGGCGACACAGTAAACGTGGCAAGCCGCATGGAGAGCCATGGGGAATCTGGGCGCATTCATATCTCCGAAGCGCTTGTAGCGGTACTCAACGAATCACATACAACATCGCTCTCCGAGGCGCTCATTGTGCCCAGAGGCGAAATCGAGATCAAGGGCAAGGGGCTGATGAAGACGTATTGGCTCGAGTGACTTGCGCCAAAGCAACAACAACATCGAGGTACACACATGCGGATCATCCCCTTACTCGTTATCGCAGGCTTATTCGTTCTGAACGGTGAGGCTCCTGGACAGCATTGCACGAATGATCTTCGATACACCGAGGCTGTGTTCTTTGACTCAACAGAGATCACGGTCGGGGCGAACATTCAATACGGTATCGCCAACAACCATCTTGGAAATCC
>DATGWS010000349.1:0-7593 GCA_035299365.1 Candidatus Didemnitutus sp. | reverse complement strand
GCTCATGCACCCGTAGCTCGAGTCTCACCGAATGCTGATCTGGGCGTAGAGTAAAATACGCGCGATTACCCGCGTGGGCCAGGGTCATAGAATTCGTCATCAAACTGAGAATGACAACGAGCGAAACATGTAGTAGGCATCGATACATAGGTCTTCCAGAAGTACTCGACCGAATCTACGCACTCCGATGAGACGCCCAAGCCCAGCAGCTCCCGACATGGCTCCGGGAGAGTAAGGCTCCCGACGTGGCTCCGGGAGAGTAAGGCTCCCGACGTGACTTCGGGAGTCAGTATATCGCACAATATTCAGGGCGCTATCTAGAGGGCACGCATCTCTGCGAGGTCCGCTGCGAGATCTGCATTGTCAATCGAGTTGCGACTCATGCCTTCATGGACAAAAGCTCCATAGTTCTTCTGACCACCAAACATGTCACCCACGAAAGTATGCTCTCCGTTGATCATGTTTCGATATCCAAGACACTCGTTATAGTTCGAATACTCCCAAGCCGACGGGTGCTCAACTAACGCGGCCTTCACTGGGTTTAGGTGAATGTACCGGCACAAGGCTTTGAAATAGTTGTCGTTCTTAACGTGCTTGATCTTATACCTTCCCTCGAACATCGTTCCCGACCGCGTCAGGAATTGATTGACCCTCCGAGAATATCCAGAACAAAGACGCTGCATAAACTGATCAACGGTACCACCCTCATCAACTCGGATCAATAGATGAAAATGATTAGGCATAAGGCAAATGGCTACTATGCTAATGTGGCATCTCTCAGCAAAAACGGCGAGAAGCCTCAGAAATAGATCATACATGTTTGGCGTGAAGAAGAGAGTCATTCTCAGCGCTCCACGATTGTAGACGTGGTAGAACTCGCCTTCATGCGGGACAGTTGTGCGTGCAGGCATATTGATCTCAAGAAAATGTGGAACCAGTGAGTTCACACTCTGTGCCTTCAATCATCCAAAACGTGACACGTGTCCCGGCGTTGCTACGGGAGAGTAAGGCTCCCGACGTGACTCCGGGAAAGTAAGACTCCCGACGTAAGTTGTACCACATATGCGCGCAAGACACATCGAAGAACATCGAACTCATCGTGTTGGTTGGCTCCGAGCATCAGTCCTGGGAGCAAACGACGGGGTGGTGTCAGTCTCGAGTCTCGTAGTCGGGGTTGCGGCAGGGGGCGCTCCCTCCGATGCGATTTTGCTTACTGGTATTGCCGGACTAGTGGCCGGTGCCCTATCAATGGCTGCTGGCGAATACATCTCGGTACAGTCACAGGCGGATACAGAAAATGCTGACCTTGAAAGAGAGCGTAAGGAGCTTGCCGAAGAACCAGAAAAAGAAGTCGAAGAACTCACCAACATCTATGTTGGCCGAGGCCTTGATGAACCCTTAGCAAAACTTGTTGCCACGAAATTGATGGAAGGCAATGCTCTTGTAGCTCACGCACGAGACGAACTTGGAATCACAGATGTTCTACGCGCACGCCCTGTTCAAGCGGCGTTAGCATCGGCTGCTGCATTTGGTGTTGGAGCGGCAGTGCCTATACTGGCCACGTTTCTTGCACCAAAGGAAGTGGTAGTGATTACAACTACTAGTGTGACACTATTATCTCTGACAGTTCTTGGTTCACTCGCAGCATGGGCAGGAGGAGCTAGTCTTTGGAAAGGTGCTCTACGGGTAACGTTTTGGGGCGCATTAGCTATGGGTGTTACTGCAGTAGTGGGTCACCTATTTGGAGCAAATGTGTGAACCCATGGACGGAGAAACTCCGGGAGAGTAAGGCTCCCGACGCGACTCCGGGAGAGTAAGACTCCCGACGTGATGAACGACGGCTACCTATCGGAGCGGTACCAACGCACCCGGGGCGTCCGTTGCCACGGGCTGGGCGTTGCTTACGTGTACGTCCATTTGAGTAAATGGAACACGAATACCGGCCTCGGCAAATGCTACGCTGACGGCAAAGTTTACGTCGCTCAATATTGTGTCCGGACGGTGAGCATATTCGCTCGTCCATACCCAGAGATAGAACCGTAACGCTGATTCACCAAATGCCTCAAAGATCACGACAGGTTCCGGCTCTTTATGAATTCCTGGGTTCGCGCCGGCAACCTCGAGGAGTACACGCTCAACTTCTCGTGGGTCAGAATCATAGGCCGCGTTAGCATAGATCTTTAAACGTACGGTCTCGTAGTCGAGCGACCGATTGATCACGGCCGAACCAATGAAGTATGAGTTCGGCACAATCACTGAGACGCCTTCGTTCGTTCTCAGTGTAGAGGCGCGAATTGCGATGTCTACGATATTCCCTTCAACGCCATCAACCACAATACGATCACCAAGCTTAATTGGACGTTCCAGCAGAATCACAATTCCGCTCACAAAGTTGTTGACGATGTTTTGCAGACCAAAACCAATACCAACACTAAGCGCGCCGAAGATTACTGTGAGCGCACCGAGATTGAGGCCAGACCATTCAACAATGGTAATCACTGATATGACAATAATGACGTAGCTCGAAATGATCATTATCGAGTTTACAGGACCAAGATTAGCCCCTTGCCTCTTTGAAACCCTCTTCATAACGGCCCTACGGATCGCTCGCAATATCAGAATCACGGCCACCATGGTTGCCACCGTGATAAGCAGCGCTTTGACCGTTATGCCGTTCGTACCGGTATGAAGGATCGGGGTATCCAGTAGAAATGCAAGTGTCTCATTCATCGCGATCCCATAGTCAAACAGCAAACACGTGTATCCCACACTAATCTACGCACAGATCAGGCAGGTGTTTTGTTCATACTGAAGGGGGCTTGGAATGTTCCATCCGCCATATCCACTTCGCCATGAGAATTTGTCGTAATGTCGGGCCAACGTTCGAAATCAGATACCATGCTCTTCCTCAAAAACCTACCGCGCTTTGTTTTCTTCACCGGCAAGGGAGGTGTTGGAAAGACCTCGATCGCCTGCTCTACGTCTGTGAAACTCGCTCGAGCCGGAAAGAAGGTCTTGCTCGTCAGCACCGATCCTGCGTCCAATGTTGGTCAGGTCTTTGGACAGGATATTGGCAACACGATCACTGCAATCAACTCCGTTCCAAACCTTGATGCTTTAGAGATCGATCCGCAACAGGCGGCACAGGCGTATCGCAACAAGATCATTGGTCCAGCACGCGGGGTCCTTGCACCGGATGTTGTAGCAAACATGGAAGAGCAGCTCTCCGGAGCATGCACAACAGAGATTGCAGCATTCGATGAATTCACAGAGCTGCTCGTGGATTCAGAACTGACATCAGCATACGATCACATCGTCTTCGATACGGCACCTACAGGACACACAATTCGACTCCTTCAACTCCCTGGAGCGTGGAGTGGGTTCCTTGAATCTGGTAAGGGTGATGCTTCGTGCCTTGGACCTCTGGCCGGACTTGATAAACAACGATCACAGTATGGTTCGGCAGTGGCTTCACTTTCCGACCCAACGCGAACACGACTAGTTCTTGTGTCGCGTCCGCAACGATCTTCACTCAAGGAAGTGGAGCGAACATTCAATGAACTCGCTGCAATCGGTCTTCTGAATCAATACCTCGTGATCAACGGCTCACTACCATACGAGGAAGGTGCGCATGATGATCTGGCATTGGCAATTCTCGATCGCGAAAAGGCAGCACTCAACACAATGCCAGATGTCCTCCGTTCTCTCCCGCGTGACGTTGTTGAGATGAAGCCCTACAACATCGTTGGGATCAACGCGCTCAATGAACTTCTTGAAAAGGACGTTACCCTTCCTACGTCCATGGATCCGGTTCCGCCCCCTTCCATCACGGCACCAGAACTTTCTACTCTTGTGGACGAGATTGCAAGAGATGGTAAGGGGCTGATCATGCTCATGGGAAAAGGCGGAGTTGGGAAAACGACAATTGCTGCGGCGGTTGCTGTAGAGCTTGCGCATAGGGGGCATACGGTTCATCTTACTACGTCTGACCCGGCGGCTCATCTTCAAGAGACGCTAGGTGGTGCGATGGAGAACCTTGACGTGAGTAGGATAGATCCGCGAGAAGAAACGGAGAGATACAAGCAGCACATAATGCGATCGAAAGGGTATCGGCTCGATGATGCCGGGAAGGCATTGTTGGAAGAAGACCTAAGATCACCGTGCACAGAAGAGATTGCGGTGTTCCATGCATTCTCGCGTGTGATCAGAGAGGCGAACCGTCAGTTCGTAGTGATGGATACTGCGCCGACAGGGCACACGCTCCTCTTGCTCGATACAACAGGTGCCTATCATCGCGACGTGTCACGTCAGATGGGGAAGTCCGGCATGCACTTCACAACACCCATGATGCAGCTCCAGGATCAGCTCCACACCAAGGTACTGATCGTAACGCTTGCAGAGACCACGCCAGTTTTAGAAGCAGCATCCCTACAAGAAGATCTCCGTAGAGCCGGGATTGAGCCTTGGGCATGGGTCATCAACAACAGCATAGCTGCAGCAAAGCCATCCTCACCCTTCCTCACGTTGCGCGCCCATAATGAGCTGCCCGAGATCGAAAGAGTGTCACAATCACTCGCGCACCGATACGCAGTTGTTCCGCTGCTGAAGCGGGAGCCCGTCGGCCTCGCACAGCTCCTGGCGATAGCCTCTCCCGACGTGACGTCGGGAGAGTAAGGCTCCCGACGTGTGACTCCGGGAGAGAAATCATAGTAGTTTGCTATCATGTCAGCAATAACATTTACCCCAGTTGAACGAGAGCTAATCACCAACAAGCTCCTAGTGTATTTCGAGTCCGAGCTCGACCACGAGATAGGCCGATTCGATGCGGAGTTCCTTCTTGACTTCCTAACTCGGGAACTGGGACCCTACTATTACAACCGCGGTCTCTATGATGCGCAAGCAGCGTTGATGAAACGCATCGATGACGTCAAGGAGTCAATCTATAGCCTCGAGCAACCAACGGAGTTCAAGAAGTAGTGGACGTGCCAATCACGCAACTTTCGCCCCTTTCCATCGCCGAATCACTTGTTGATTACTGGTCGCCATGTATCATCGGTGAGGTAGACGACACCTACATCAAGGTGGCCAAGGTTAGGGGTGAGTTCGTTTGGCACCAGCACAGCAATGAGGACGAGTTCTTCTTCATCCTCAGAGGCACACTTGAGATTCAACTCGAAGGATCTACGATCATTCTCAATAGCGGTGAATCAACGGTGATTCCTAAGGGAGTATTGCACTGCCCTCGCGCTCGTAACGAGTGCCTGATTATGCTCATTGAGCGTAAGACCACGCATCATACAGGGGGCGTAGAGAGTCCGCTCACAAAGACCATTGATCAGCAAATGGCTCCCGACGTGACGTCGGGAGAGTAAGGCTCCCGACGCGACTCCGGGAGAGTAAGGCTCCCGACGCGGTAGACGCGCCGTGGGCGCGGTTACCGAACACTAGGCGATCAATGCCTTGTTCACGTGCATGCCGACTGCAGTGCCTGTGGCAACAGCGTTCGCTACAGTTCGCATCGGCGTGGTGTTGTCGCCACATGCATAGATGCCATCAATCGATGTCTGCATTGTCTGATCGATCTTTATGTAGCCCTCCTCCAAGAGTTCACATCCCATTGATGTGGGGATGGTACAGTGTTGTTTAAAGGGGCGACGGGAATACAGTACGTCCAACGACACGCGGATGCCATCCTGTAGCTCAACGCTGTGAATGTGTCCGTCTTTGTGGTTCAGTCTGGCTATCGGCTTCTCAACGATGCGAATACCTCGTGCACTCAGAGTATTCATCTGATCCGTAGATAGGACCGACACACCGTTCGTGAATACCGTAAGGTATTGCGTCCAGTTCGCAATCAGCAGTACATAGTCAAACTCTGCGCCGCTATTGGCAATCACACCTGTGGGAAGACCCCGAACTTCATATCCGTGACAGTATGGGCAGTGAAGTACAGAACTTCCCCAACATTCCGTAAACCCGTCGATGTTAGGCATGATATCCGTGATGCCTGTGGCAAAGATGAGCTTCCTTGCGGCAAACGCTGCCCCATCCGCCAATTCTACGGTGAATCCATTTGCAGTGCGAAGCCCCTTCACTGCCTGTCCCTGTATCATGCGTACCGTGTCGTATGCCGCAACCTGTTCTCGTGCTATCCGGCTGATCTCAGCGGGACTACGACCATCATGCGTGATGAAGTTATGGGAGTAAGGGGCTTTCCTGTTACATGGAAGACCCGCATCGATAATCAGAACATTCCGTAATGCACGTCCGAGAGCCATGCCGGCGGCAAGGCCGGAATAGCTTCCGCCAATGATGATCGCGTCGTAACGGATTTCATCCAATGTATCTGTGTTGTTCATGTGTGCTAAGAGTCGATTATGTATGGCTAGGGACGCGAATGCAAGTCCTCCGCAACGAAGGAAGTGCCGTCGAGTGCGTTGGATCATTGTGCGCCAGTTTCGGTCTTGTTCTTGAATATGCCGATGATCTTGTCAACGGTTGGGACTCCGACAAAGACGATCAAGGGAACAAGGGTAGCGGTCATCAGAAATGTTCTGAGATACAGCGGTAGATGGGAGATTGTATCATGCATGAGATATAGGAACAAGGTGAGAGCTGGATAGATGACGATCCAGATCTTAACCGTTGCGATCAATCGCGCCTTCGTCTTCATGAGCAATCCTCGGTGTATGTGAAAAGGAACTGCAAAGCTATCCGACGGCCATATGTGTGGGATAGGACAAGATCGAGGTTGAGAGGTACTATCGGTGTTGCTTTCGAAACGCGTCGGGAGAGTGACCTGTGTGTTTCTTGAAGAATCGAATGAAGTACGACGGATCATCATACCCGAGGAGATAGCCGATCTCCTTTACCTGCGCAGACGTTGCTAGGAGCTGACGTTTCGCCTCAACAATGATGTGTTCATTGATCAATTCGGAGCAGGTCTTTCCGACCATTGATCGAGCAAGAGCATTTAGTTGGTAGAGCGAGATGTGAAGTCCACGTGCGTAGTCGGAGGGAAGCTTCCATTCGGCGAGGTGATGCTCAATAAGGTAGATCAGCTCCTCAAAACGTTCCTGCTCAATAGGCGTATGATCTGGGGCATCAGAGTTTGGTGCAGCACTTGCACGGGCGAGTTCAGTGACAAAAAGTGTGAAATGAGCGTGTATTGCTTCATGGCTACCAAGGAGCCCCATAGATTGTTCGTGTTGCATATCACCAACGATGTTGGTAAGACGCGCAATCGAATCGGGGGTGAGCAGAGCATGACTTCGTTGGCTGACACGTCGAAAAAGCTTCCTTGCGAATCCCGTGTAGTGGTGGACAAATGAAGGGGCGAATTCTACGAGATAGCCAGTGCAGGAGGGGGCCAACGTGAGCCGGTGAACCTGGCCGGGTCGGAGTACAAAGACCGAATGATCCTGCACGTCGTAGGTGACGAAGTCGACCTCATGTGTACCCGAGCCTCGTATAACGATCAGAACGAAATAGAACTCGTGTCGGTGAGTTCCGTGGTCGCGATCGTGATCCGTCATGGAGTCTTCGATTGAGCGGATGCGAAGGCTCGCAGACGACGAGTCGTGTCGGGCCTGA
>DATGWS010000348.1:0-15283 GCA_035299365.1 Candidatus Didemnitutus sp. | reverse complement strand
ACTGCGTCTGCCTTTGCTTGCTCTGCATTGGCGAGGATCTCGGAAACGTTGAAGTCTACATCGGCCACAGTTATACGCGGTGCAAAGGCAGCTACTCTCAGGTATCCGAGTGATGTGATCACGGAGGGATTCATCGGGCCGACTCCAGATACGCCGCCAAGGTTCGGCGCAATTTCTGAACGCCGCCAAGTTCGTCAAAGGCCTTGACGTCGGCCTTATCTAGCCCCTTCTCAAGCTTCTTTAATCGCGCCGTACCGTCCTTTGTTAACTCAACAGTTCTGGCTCGCGAGTCATGGGCATTGGTGGTGCGTTTCACTAGCCCCATGCCCTCGAGAATGCGGACGTTTTTCGACATCGTCATTACGTCCAGTCCGGCAAACCGTGCGATCGCTACCTGATTGGCAGGGCCCTCTTCGTTTTGCAATGCCTGGGTAGAGACCAGGATCATAGTTTGAATGGCAGAGACGTTACATTCTTCAAAAACGGCATCGGCTGCCATGCGCCAACGGGAGGATGCAAGAAGGAGCATCAAGCCCGGACCTCTGAAGAACTGCGGCGTTGGGTCGTCTGTGTGTTTAGCCATAGACTACAAACCTAGGTGTTTTCGGCTTGGTGTATGCGTTCCACTAAACCTTTTCATTGGGTCAAACGTTCTACGTCGTTCTATGAAGTACATCCTCGTCGCCTTCCTCGTCCTTACGTCCTCTAACCTCCTTTCTGCACAGGAACTTACTGATGTTCGTGGCAGGGTGGTAGATACCGACGATGATACGCCCCTTGCCGGGGCCACCATACGTCTTATCTCGGCCAAGGACTCGAACATTGTAAAGGGGGCGTATGCCGATCGTGATGGCGACTTCAAAGTGAAGGACGTACCTCTTGGCGCGTATAGAATCGCGATCACCTATGTTGGGTACAGGAAGTTAGAGTCAACAACATTCGTTCGCTCCTCTAGTTCAACCATCGGCACATACAAGCTCAAGCGTGATACGGTCAATAACCGCGAAGTGCAGGTGGAAGGCATGGCAATCAGGGCGGAAGTTCGGGGTGACACTATCGACTATAACGCCTCTGCCTTCAAGACGAATGCCAATGCCTCGGCCGAAGATCTTGTCAAGAAGATGCCGGGCATCACGGTGGAGAATGGGACGATCAAGGCTCAGGGCGAAGATCTCAAACGAGTAACGGTAGACGGACGGGAGTTTTTTGGAGATGATGCGTCGGCAACATTGAAGAATCTTCCGGCGGACATGGTCGATCGCGTGCAGGTCTATGATCGTGGTAGCGATCTCTCGATGTACTCGGGTTTCGATGACGGGAACACGCAGAAGACCATGAACGTGGTCACAAAAAAAGACAAGCGTAATGGTGCGTTTGGTAGGACGTATGGAGGGTACGGAACAGACGATAGATATTCCGTTGGTGTAACGGTGAATGACTTCCGTGAATCACAGCGCATGACTATCCTTGGGCTCTCCAATAACATCAATCAGCAGAACTTTGCCTTTCAGGACATTCTCGGCGCAAGTGGTATGGGTGGCTCATCCATGGGTCGCATGATGAGTAGGTTTGCCGGCTCCGGTGCCGGGGGCTCCATGATGCGCATGACGGGAGGCGGAGGGGGTGGGCCTTCGAGCTTCTCCAACTTCTTCACCGGCCAACAAGGTGGCATAAGCACCACGAATTCACTCGGATTGAACTACAGCGATCTGTTTGGAACAACCAATGTCTCGTCGAGCTACTTCTTCAACTACGCCGATAACAATCGAGAGACAACACTCGACCGAACCTACATCACTCCTTCCATTGCCGACCAAGCCTACAACGAACTCAATACAGCAAACTCCATTTCGCGCAATCATCGCTTTAATGCGCGTATCGAGTCCACCATCGACTCAGCAAATGCCCTGATCATCTCTCCTCGCGTGGTCTATCAGAACTCCAACAACAACAGCATTGTTAAGGGGCTCACCAGTACCGATGCAGATACACTCAATGCTACCAATACCGATAATGCCGGTGCCAATGCCGGCTACACAGCCTCGGTGAGCACAACCTACCGTCACCTCTTCCCCGTTCGCGGTAGATCCCTCGCCGCTACCTTCTCCATCGACGGATCGAACCGCACAAACAATTCTGCACTCACATCTCAGAATGCGTTCTATACAGACGTAGATACTGTGTACACCATCGACCAGCGTTCAGACGGCGGGTCAACGGGCCTTACGCTTGGTGGACAGTTGGCCTGGACAGAACCGATTGGCGAAAAGGACATGTTGCAGATCTCGTATGAGCCCAACTACACGCGCAACACGTCCACAAAGACCACGAATAGCCTCGATCCTCTTACAGGGGGCTTTACCCAACTCGATACCATCCTGAGCAATACCTACGAGAATACGTATCAGACGCATAGAGCCGGAGCGCTCTATAGACTCCGTATGGAGAACACCATCGTTACGCTCGGCGGTAATTATCAATACGCTGTTCTCGATGGTATTCAGGAATTCCCGTTGCAAGGAACGATCTCTCGCACCTTCAGCAACGTCTTGCCCACGTTGATGGTCCAGCACAAATTCTCGCAGCAGAGCAATCTTCGGATGTTTTATCGTACGAGCACATCAGCCCCCTCCATCACACAATTGCAGAATGTTGTTGACAACTCCAATCCCGTGCAGTTACGCATCGGTAATCCGAATCTGGCACAGGAGTATTCGCATAGCTTCAATGCACGCGTGATGAATTCGAATTGGATGGCCGGCAAAACAATGTTCGGTGTGGTGAATCTGAACTACACGGCCAACTACATCGGAACGGCTAATGTGATCACGCAAAATGATTCAGTGATCGGTAACAATGTAGTGGTAGGTCCGGGCACGCAGATTACAACAAACGTGAATCTCGAAGGTATGTGGAATGCACGAGCATTCTTCACATACGGCTTTCCTGTGTTTGGTGCGAATCTTAACCTTACGTCGGGTGTAAACTATTCCCGAACGCCCGGACGGATCAATACCGAAACCAATATTGCCAACTCCACTACAGGGTCGCTTGGCTTCTTCCTTGGCTCTGCGAACTCAGAAGATCTTGACGTATCTGTTTCGTACAATGGCATGTACACATGGGTAGCCAATACCTTGCAGCGCACTGCCGATGACAACTACTTCAATCACGTTGCATCTCTACGCGTTATCTGGAACATCGGTGCGATAGCCTGCAGCACAGATGTGAACAACACGTTGTATGAAGGTCTTGGCACGTCGTTCGACCGAATCTATACTGTGTGGAATGCCGGCATTGGATATCGATTCTTAGAGAACCGGGCGGCAGAAATCCGTCTAACGATCTTTGACATCCTCCGTCAGAACGATGCTATCAATCGCAGTGTGAACGACATCTCCATCGAAGACACGCGCACCAACGCACTTACACAATACGCGATGCTGACGTTCAGTTATGATCTAAAGTCGTTTGCGAAACAATAACGCTACTCAACAACCATCCAGTGTATCCGTGTAAATGTTGGCAGAAGCTGACTGCTGTTCACGGAGATAACACCACGCACTCTATCGATCTCTCGAATCGACAAACATGTTGGGCTTTCGCCTGCATGTTCTAGCGTAAGCAATACAACAGCATTTTCCGGGATCGGGGCGTTCACTGCGATATCAAATGTTTTGCATTCCATCGGTGGCTTATAAACACCACGGAGGTTAGATGCAGGAGCGGGCCCGGAAGGCACAACTACCTGCGTGCTCCCAGAGCGGATCCATCGTTTGCCGTCGCAAACATAGAGTCCGGGCGCAACAGGATTATCTCCCTCCGTTTGCGCCAGATTATACACCACCATGCCTTCGGTAAATGCACGAAGGGGCTTTGGGCTGTCCGTAGACACAAGCTTGAGTCGAGGTAGAAGTATCCCCTGTGTACTCGAAGACACTTCGAACGCTGCATCCGGATTGGGTACATCCTTGCTCGTTCCGTCACTGATGGATATCTGCGCAACAAGTGGTGTGCTCATAATGATGAGCAAGGCAAAGAGGCGAAGAAGCGAAGATGCGGTTTTCATGGGTGTTCCTCAGAGACGTGAACGGTCGCTACTTGCAAGATAGAACTGAAACAGCTTAACGCCATGCTCGCCTCACAAGGATCTTCACCAACCGCCAAATACGCCGAACCTCGCTCCTACCGATCAGGGCAATGGCCAGCAAAACACCAATTTCCGGTATTCCTAGGGCCAAAAGCGCTGAAAGCACACCCTTTGTCGTAATGGTCCACTCTGTTGCCCACACCAGTGGAATTGCCAGAGGAGCCAGCTGGAACAGCACCAGCACTATAACGCCCAGCGTATAGCGCATTCCTCGTGAACTCGTACTTCGTACCCTTGGCTCCATGATTCAATATCGGAACATTGCTGTTGGTAGCCGTGTATGGTTTCAGCACAGGGGTGCTCACCTTGTAGCTACTTGCTAGGGAGATGGACCATGCACATTGACAGCCGCGACGAACAGGAGAGGCTCTTAGAGCGCTACGAGATGGCCTGTCTCGCAACGCAGATGACGGTGTGGGAGGTGGATACAAACTCGAATGTTGTGACTTGGAATGCCTATCTCGGTATCGTCTTCAAACACCAACGTACTGTTACAACCCGCGATTGGTGGACATTGCACATTCACCCGGACGACGTGAGTACTGTGGTCCGGATGTTTGACGAATGGAGAACGTCTGGCGAAGAAATGTGGGTCTTTGAATATCGATTCCGTAGAGGCGATGGCGTGTACGTCTGGGTACAGGATCACAGTATGAGGATATTCGATGAGAAGGGGCTTGAGATCCGGAGACTAGGCTCGATGCTTGATGTGAGTAAATACAGGGCACAACGACTCGAACTCATTAAACGCAATATTCAACTCGGCGATGTTGCACAGATGATCGCACACGAACTACGCGGCCCTCTCACAACGCTTATGGGGCTAGCTACCTTGGCGCAGTCACACGATGTGAACGGTGTGTCTAGCCCTCTTATCGATAGAATCGTTGAAGCGACGGGTCTTCTTGATGCACAAGTCCAACATATGATCTCAACGTCTACGGGTTTGCAGAGCTGCGGCATGCCCGAGGTGAGAATCGTACAATCACAAGCCGGAGATAGGTCTCAATGCCACGACGCACGATAGCGATAGTTGACGATGACCGAATTTCATCGTTCGTCATTCAGCGCATGTTTGAATCAACCGAGTGTACTGCCCACGTAGTGTGTTATAGCGGCGGACGTGCGTTGCTCAACCACATGCAAGAACACGTTTTGGATCCCGATGAGCTGCCGGATCTGATAACTCTGGATATCTATATGCCCATCTCAACGGGCTGGGAAGTACTGAAGGAGCTGGAAGTATTGCTACCATCGCTTTCCAAGACTCCCGTGATCTATATGCTCAGCTCATCCACAGACCCAAAGGATGCAGACATGGCACTGCATTCTCCAATCGTTGAGCGGTATATGATTAAACCCGTGTCTCGTGAGATGTGTACCACGATGCTTCACCTGAGTAACTGATCATTCAGTCCGGGAGTTTCACAAATCTCCCCATGTGTCGGTCATTCCTACCGAACAGGACATAGATACCCGCAGGTAATGTTCGTACATCGATCATGGCTCCATGAACATCGAGCACGAAATCATTACCAAGAAGATCAACACATCGAACAGTGGATCCATCCTCAACGTCGTCAGCAACTCGAACGTGTTCCTTCGACGGATTTGGATACGGCGTCACCCCGTCATAACCGTCATTTATGTCATTTCTGTCATACCCGTCATAACCGGTATAATCGGCTGACGTAGTATACCGAGGTCCCACAAACACAATCATTCTCTCTACCGAGGATCTTCGGGCTACAACGGTTGGGTCGCCCCCTTGAAGACCTATGTTACGAGGCACACCCCAATCACCGGCTCCCAGATAGGAAGCTCTCCACATCATCGGTCCACTACCGTAGAACTCCAACGTTGGTCCATCAACCAACATGTTGCCTGTCCAGTTATGTGTGTTGTCAGACGGGATGTTATTTGTCCGAGTCCAAAGGAGTCCGTCAAAACTTGTAGCCTGATAAGCACCTTCCTGTGGAGCACCGATTGGTGCGGTAAGTCGCCAAGCACCATACGTCTCTGTTTCAAGACAATCTGGACAATACGAAACCGCCGGATCGATCACCGGACGTGTTGCATTGTCAAAGCGTGCGCCGGGTTCGAATCGATAGTGGATGCCATCCGTCCCAACAGCTGAATACGTGTTCACAAGGGAGTCGAGTCCGCCCATTGGCATACGTACGCTCGACGAAAAGTAGATCCGTATACTATCATTGAAACTCACGAGAGTTGGATCGAAGGGTCGTTGATATCCGGCAGGAAAACCATCTATCACGATCGGCACCGGCTGCGTCCACGTAACACCGTCATCCGTGCTCATCTTCACAGCCACCCTATCCCATGTAGGAGTGTTACGGGGCTCCCTGAACCATTGAAACGCGCACAACAGGGTATCGGAAGTTCCCTTACGTATCATGCTTGGCACACCAGCAGAATCTTGAAAGATCCGCGGGGTAGAAAAGACATCAGGAGCTGTTTCTTCTGCCCACATGAGTGGACTATTCCATGGCCCGTTGTCTTGGGCATGGAGTGTTGCTCCACTAAGAAGTAGAAGAAGGCCGATCGCCAATTGATTCATGGTTTTGCATCGATGAGATTCAAGATGTCAACCTTCAATGCGGCTGAGATTTTTGCCAATGTATTCAACGTTGGGTTTGGACTTCCGGTAAGAAGGTTTGTGACTTGAGCCTCCGTCAAGCCGGCAAGATGAGCAAACTCCTTCTGTGTCATACCTCTTTGATCAAGAAGCCGTATGAGATTACTTGCAATTGTATACTGCCATTTCACCAACAAGCGTTCTGCTGGCGTTGTCTCTAATCGTAGTTTCTCAACGATTCCCATAGCACACGCAAGGATCAAATGTGAAAAGAATCCGAAAACGTCCCGATCAACTCTGAACCTACTTGAACGATCTCGCCGCTGTCTATCCGCCTTTGCAAGATAGATGTGATCATCCCCAAGAACTGAGCCGCATCGTAAGCAATAGCATTCGATTGAAATGATCCATGGGATAACCTTGATCACGCTTGATGCTCTTACAATATAGTGTAATTCTCAATTCCTGAGTTGGCTACAACTATATGTGTGCGTAGAACCCCAAAACGTGACGTACTCGGGCATATCGAGCTACGTTCCTATCGTACTAGTCTCGTTGTAAAATGGAACTCATCGTCTGCGGTCGATTCTTCATAGTCAATATAGATATCTGTCGGATAGCCGTATCGAGGGTCATATGTCACTCGTAGGATATGGGGCTTCGTGGTATAGGTAGTACTATCGGCTCGAACAAACAACTCCGGAATAGACACCGTAGATGTCGGCCAGCTCGAAGGTTCGATCGTTGCGTTTGTAACGCTGTCCTTCACATCAGCCAGCACACCGTTCGTATACGTGAGGTACCAAGGTCCACGTTCAATACAATAGCAGCCTATGAACTGAGAGATCACGTAGTCATCAGCCCCATATGCCTCCCACCGAGCCTTGGGATCTGTGATGGCACTGTGGTCTGCATCAAACGGATCCTCAACCGGTGCAGTTGTCTTTGAACACGCGATGAGTGTGATAGCGCAGAGAAGGAGCAGAAGGGTTTTCATAGGAGGGCAGTTCACTTTGAGTAGGGCAACGTCCAATACGCACCAGCTGTGCGCACCACGATGAAGTACCGTTGTTGTGGCAGATTTGAGAGCAACCGCTCGATGTTGATTGTAGAAGGGGCTGTGTGGTTAATGGTTGGCAACACGGTGCTTCCAAGCAGGTTGTATGCATCGATGGTATACGGTTCATACAGGCCTCTCACAACTAACTCCCCATTGCTGATGTTCATTGGTGTTGGATCGTCAATCTCCGAATCTCTTACCGAAGTAGGATCATCGATGCGATTGTATTCGTAGTGGAAGGACGCATACTGGAGTGGAGTATCCCCCATTTTTCCGAAGAAAACCATCTCGGGTAGTTTATCGGAGTTCTGATCTGATGCTAGTACACCTTCAACGTGAATCGCACCCGATCCCGTGTTGAATTGGGCAAATGGTCTATCAAGCTCATCAATTCGCGCAAGATAGGCCTGACGCGAAGCACTAATGTCATACATCAAGATTGGTTTGTAGTCCGTTGAACTACCAGGCACGGCGCTCATCGAAAACAAGAATTGATCGATCGTTGTAATCTTCGATAGCTTCTCTCCCGCAAACGTGTAGACCACAGTTTGATTTTCACCAGCCGGCCCAATCCACATTACCCACAGATAGCCTTGTTTTGCACCTTGGTCATGCACAGTTCCGGAACTGAACAAGGTTGAACCAACGATCGGTGGTGGTATTGAATCAACAAATTCTGCAACACCCTCTTGGCCAAGCGCTGCATGCCAATCGAATCTGATTCGATGGTAGTATAGCGTTCCGTTAGGAGAGCCCAGAGTGTCGTGAGCAACGATGTACAGCGACCCATCATTCACGAGCGGACGTTGCGTGTGGCGGTTTGGAATTCTCGGGACTACACAGATTGAATCGCACGTCAGCGACGTTGGTCGCGCGCCAATGGCAATCTGAAAGGAACTACCAAAACTGTATACAATGTCATTCACACCGTCACCGGTGATATCGGCATGTAGACCGTTCTGCACTCTCGCATCGCACACAGTAAACGTGTCGCGTTCAAACAACGTATCCCCCGACGCGGAACATCGGAGTACATCATAGAGCGTTATGTATTCACTGGGCAATGACCCGTCTGCTTCATACTCTTGAGAGTAATACGAAACGCGATAACGGAATCGATCCGACGTGTCTTGAACCAGACTTCCATTCTTCAACAAGAAATAGTAATCTGGACCAAACAACGACGGACCAACGATGAGATCAGCACCGTCTAAGCCGCACATATTCGAAAAGAGTTTCGGATTGTCGAGCCGCCACTCCCGTCCTCCCAATGGATCCTGGACAGGAATCGTCCGCATATGCAAATGGCGTGCGCCCGATACGTCTACAGAATCCCTTGAGAGTAGGTCAAAGGAGCCCACGGTCACACACAGTGCGATGATCACGATCGTTCTCATTGTCAAGCCCTCTACATACATAACAGTGCTTACATCGTCGACCGCCGGACTACGAATCGAGTCATGAGCTCGACACGCACAATAGCGAACGTACGGCGTATTCCCCGATACCCACGTTTTACCGACAGAAGTCGTGCATCGGGTCTACATCGATTGGGTTTAAATGATTGATGTTGAAGTCTGTTCCTGGTAACGTGAGATACAGCTTTCTACACCACTACCTTCTTCCATCCCCCGCGTGAGAAGAGCCACAGTGTGAACAACCCCACGGATGTTTCTGAGATAAATGCTGCCCAGAACACTCCTGAGTGTGCCATTGAATATTTGATAGCGAGCACGTAGCCCAATGGTATCTGGAGGCACCAGAAGAAGGCAATGTTGATGAACGTTGGGGTGCGTGTGTCACCGGCTCCGTTAAAGGCTTGAACAGCCACCATCCACCATCCGTATACGATGAATGAATACGAGAGGATCGTAAGCCATTCTGCGCCGATGGATACGACACGCGGGTCGGTGGTGAACTGTCCGATAAGGGGCTCGGGGAAGAGGAAGAACACCACCGAGACCACGGCCAGATAGACCATGTTGTACATGCCGGTCTTCCACACTGCCGACTCTGCTCTCTCCGGACTCCCTGCTCCAAGGTTTTGGCCAACCAGCGTTGCAGCTGCATTGCTCATCCCCCAGGCAGGCATGAGGCAGAACATCATAATGCGGATGGTGATCGTTGAAGCACTCACGGCATCGGTCCCAACCGAGGCGAGGATGCGCAGGAGAAAAATCCACGCCGTCATGCCAACAAGCATCTGACCAATTCCACCGATAGACGTTCGGAGAATAGCAACCATCGCCTTCACGTTGAGAACGAGATTCTCTCGTGTTAGGCGAAGGTGTTTACTACCATTGAAGAGCACCCAGAACTGGAATGCCACACCGCATCCCCTACCGATAGTGGTTGCCATACCAGCACCCTCCACTCCAAAGGCAGGGATAGGTCCCCAGCCAAAGATCAGCAGAGGATCGAGGACGAGGTTTATGCCATTTGCCAGCCACAAGACCTTCATGGCAATCGATGCATCACCGGCACCGCGAAAGATGGCGTTGATCACAAATAGGAGCATGATCACCACATTGCCCCCTAACATCCAGCGTGTGAAGGCCGGACCCGTAGCGAGAACATTGGCATCGGCGCCCATGAGGGCCAGGAGTTCCGGAGCATAGACGAGGCCAACAACAGCGATTGGAACAGAGATTACAATCGAGGCAATGATGGCCTGTACGGCTGTGGTGGCCGCTTCAGAGGTATGTTTTTCTCCGATTCGTCGGGCGATGATTGCTGTTACGGACATGGCAAGCCCCATACCAACAGCATAGACAACGAACAGGAATGACTCCGTAAGCCCAACTGTTGCAACTGCCGTACTACCGAGTTTCCCAACAAAGAAGATGTCGACCAGCGCAAAAGTAGACTCCATAACCAGCTCCAGTACCATTGGAACGGCAAGTAGTACTATGGCTTTGCGGAGAGGGATCTTGGTATAATCCGCATCTGTACCGGCTATTGCATCGCGTAGTTCACGTAGCATAAACGTCTCGATAGAATCGTACCCGTTGGGGTACATTTTCAGGGTTACTGGGGTGTTTTGTACCCGATAGGGTACAAATCATCAACGTTACAGTGTTTCAGAATGTTCTGCTAGAGAACGATGCAGACACTTCGATTTACCTACAGTGGAGCACGATCTGGTCATTCGCAAGAGTTGATCCCAATTCACGGGCTCTCATTAGATCTGTACAACCTTTGTCCTTGCTCCCATGTGCAATCTCAAGCAAACCTCTTTCTAGGTATGCCTCGGCATTTTGAGGATTGATTTTGATGGCCTGGGCATAGTCTGCAATCGCACCCTTGAAGTCCTCTAAACGGCCTTTGCAGAGGCCTCTTCCGTAATATGCCTCTGCAAATTGCGGATTGATCTCGATCGCTTTTGTGTAATCGGATATCGCACTATTGACATCTTTCAGATTAAATCTGAAGTTGCCTCTATTGTTATAAGCAACAGGATTTTGAGGTTCGATTTCAATGGCTCTCGTGAAGTCAGCTAGAGCACCATTGATGTCATTCAAGTCAGCTTTGCAGCGGCCTCTACTTGTTAGGGCATATGTGTCGTGAGGATCGAACTCGATTACTGTAGTGTAGTCGGCAATCGCACCTTTGAAGTCTTCTAGTTTGGATTTGTTGTCGCCTCTGAGGTAGTAGGCTCGAGCATATTGAGGATTAACATCAATGGCCTTGGTGAAGTCTTGTATCGCTCCATTGAAGTCCTTCAGTTCAGCTTTGCAGTTTCCTCTGTTTACGTAAACAACGGCATCTTCAGGGTTCATCTCGATTGCCCTTGTGTGGTCGGCTATCGCACCATTGAAGTCCTTAAGTTCGGCCTTGCAGAAGCCTCTATTGCTATATGCCATGGCATACTCTGGATCAATCTCAACTGCCTTTGAGAAGTCGGCTATAGCACCTTGAAAGTCCTTCAGGTTTGCCCTGCTGTCGCCTCTACAGTAGTAGGCTAATGCATATTGAGGATCTATCTCGATGGCTTTTGTGTGGTCGGCTATTGCCTCATCGAAGTCTTTCAGAAAGGCTTTGCAGACGCCTCTACACCGGTAAGCATATGCGTCTTGAGGATCATAATCGACAGCCTTTGTGTAGTCGTCTATCGCACCATCGAAGTCTTCAAGATTCAATCTGGCGTTGCCTCTAGAGTAGAAAGCTAGGGAGTATTGAGGATCTATCTCGATGGCCTTTGTGTAGTCGGTTATTGCACCATGATAATCCTTCAGGTCGGCTTTGCAGAGGCCTCTACTAGTGTAAGCATCTGCGGATTGAGGGTCGAACTCGATTGCCTTATTGAAGTCGTCTATCGCACCTTTGAAGTTCTTAAGCTCGGCTTTGCAGACGCCTCTATTGTTATATGCCATGGCAAACTCTGAATCGATCGCAATAGCCTTTGAGAAATCGGAAATAGCACCTTTGTAGTCCTTCAGTTTCGCCTTGCTGTCGCCTCTACCGTAGTAGGCCGTTGCATATTGAGGATCTATCTCGATGGCCTTTGTGTAGTCGTCTATCGCTCCTTTCAAGTCCTTAAGCTCGGCTTTGCAGACGCCTCTATTGTTATATGCCTTGGCAGACTTAGAATTGATCTCAATTGCCGTAGTGAAATCGGCTATCGCTCCATTGTAATCCTTAAGATCTCCCTTACAGTTGCCTCTGTGGATGTATGCCACGTCATACTTGGGATTGATCTCAATTGCCTTCGTAAAGTCGGCATTCGCACCTATGTAGTCCTTCGCCGCGGCTTTCGATTTGCCCGCCGCCAAGAACTCATCAATCGTTTGGCCGGAGGCATAACAGCTAACGGTAATCAATAGCAGTAATACTAGTCTCATGGAGAAATGCGCAGATGATTAGAGGTAGAGATCTCTCGTGACCAATTCATATCAACGAGTTGTTTGATCTCGTTGCAGTGAAATTAACTCATTCACAAAGGAAAGGCGAGCACCATCCATGATGTTACTCGCCTTTCTAACACGAATACACTAGACAGAGCAGCGTCATCCCGAGCGCAGCGAGGGACCTCGTTACTCCGTCATTGCGAGCGAAGCGAGTGACGTCACTAGGTCACTACGTCATTTCGTCATTTCTTCTTTGTCAGCGTAGCGGGATTTGAACCCACGACCTCCACTACCCCAAAGTGGCGCGCTACCGGGCTGCGCTATACGCTGTTGTTAGATTGCTAGAGTGTTAGAAAGTTAGAGTGGTAGAGTGGTAATGTGCTAATGTGCTAATGTGCTAATGTGCCCGAAAATAACACGGCGAAAGGATGATTCCCATATCAGATAGGGACAACGGTAGTTCTTCTGCGCCGACCGAGTCCTGCAAGGATGGCTATGCCCATCACCAAGGCACTGGCAACAAACACCCATCGCAAGGGTAGTTGTGTGGCAATAGCGCTGCAAATAAGGGGGCCGGTGAGATTGCCCATCAATGTTGCACTGCTGGCTAGCCCCATAATCCCGCCTTTTCTGCCGCTTGGGGCATTACGAGAGAGTTCGCCGTACATCAAGGGTAAGAGTGCACCAACGGCCAGACCCATCAGTGTGCGTACGGGGAACAACCATTCGTACGATGGGACAACGGCCTGCAACAACATCCCAACACCTACAACACTACCGGCTGTGATCATCGTGGTGCGGAAGCCCATGGTGTCGCTCCTGCTGCCCCACCATGGAGCACTGATGATGGTGCAGACTCCAACAATACTGACCACTATGCCGGCAAGGGTTGAGAGCATCGAGGTTGGGGCACCGAGCTGTTCGAGATAATACGGGAAGATGGGTGTGGCCATCACGATTGCTGTTTGTACCATCATCACCATGATGAGCAACGAGCGGATGTTAACGCTCCTCCATGCTACACGCACGTTGCCTAATACACGTGCACCACGCGAAGAAACGACACTTCGCTCCTGACGGAGTTTGTAGATGAGGATAACGAGGCTGATGGCACACATCACACCAACAAAGAAGAAGACTGGACGGAAGCCGATGGCGTCGCTGATCACACCACCAACGAGTGGACCCATGATGTTGCCGGCACTGATTGATGTCTGCAATGTCCCAAGTGCAACACCTACTTTTTCAGGGGGCGTCTGCACACTCACAAAGGCATTGTTGGATGCTACAAACCCACTGGCTGCCCCTTGGAAAATTCTAAGCGCAAGGAGCATCCAAATGCTATTGGAAAATCCCATCAGGGTCATGGCGATGCCTAGACCTAAGATGCCACGCACCACCATGCTCTTCTGACCATACTTGTCGCCTAAACTTCCCCAGAGTGGCGTAAGCAGGCTCGACATAACAAAGGGGGCTGCTGTGATGATCCCACTCCACAACGCAGCATCTTCTTGCGCAACACCTAGGTCTCGCACAAACAATGGTAGGAATGGAATACAAGCGCTCATGCCAACCATGGCAATGAATTGCGCAAACCACAAAACAAGGAGGTTGCGCTGCCATGGATCGAGCTTGCTCTTGTTGCGAACAAGGTCAACAATGGCAATCATACTACCTCTGCCTTTTCAGTCTTCGGGAAAAGAGGTAGCCCCCTGCTCCGGCTGCTATCATCACAAGAACATAGGGCCAGTGCTCTAACGCAAGCTCGGGATAGAATGCGGCGATGAGTCCTATGCCGGCAAAGGTGCCACCAAGATGGGCTTCGTGACCAATGTTGTCTCCGCCCCACCTCGACCCAACAACAGAATACACAATGAACAACGCTCCAACAATCCATGCCGGCGCAGGGAATGGCAATGGGAAAACCATCATGCGCAGATCTGGGAAGACAACAGTAGCAGCACCAACAATGGCACAAACGCCGGCCGATGCACCTACTGCAAGATAGTGGGGGTTGTTGCGGTGGACGATGAGTGATGCAAACGATCCGATGAGGATGCCGAGTACATAGGTGAGACCGAAACGCCACGATGTTACAACGTGCTCGAACCAGGCGCCAAAGAGGAACAGCGACAACATGTTCATCAAGAGGTGCGGATAGTCTGCATGCACAAAACCACTGGTAAGCATACGCCACCATTGACCACGTTCACCGAGCACGGCTTCAATGTCCATCATGAGCATGGCAAAGATGCGCCTGTTCTTAAACGCAACGATCGTGATCGCCGTAGTGGCGATCACGATCGTGAGTGTTAGAGGCGATAAGGAAAGGTCGTTCACGGCACCATGGATATGGCTGGTTGTGTGCTGCGTCCTAGTCTCTTCTTCAAGTCCATGATATGCTGCTCAAGTTCTTGAGCAGCCTGTTGTGTACGACGGTCCGGTGCGATCATCGAGTACTTACCGCGGAGTCCTTCTGCAACAGCAAGTGCGCCTGCGTAGTCCTTCACGCGTTCCCTCTTGAGGATCTCAATCTCGTCGATCTTATAGTTCAAGACTGGGTCTGCTGTGGAGCCCCTTCCAAGTTGCTGGTAATACCGCAATGCCAGATCCCACCTACCGGCGATGAC
>DATGWS010000347.1:0-4542 GCA_035299365.1 Candidatus Didemnitutus sp. | reverse complement strand
TGATGAAGATCAACTCTGAACTTGGATATCGCCCCGTGCATTTCTCGGAACTCACCACCGATGAAGCGTTCTGGAAGGGATGCCAGTCGTGCCCGAATTACGACATCCTCCAACGCACAAACCGTGCAATGTGTCTGTGTACGGGTATGTTGTTCGATCCAAAGGACCCAACGGCGTGAAAAAAATCCTCCTCGCCTTTAGTGGCGGACTCGACACATCGTATTGTGCCCGGTATTTTGCCGTGGATCTCGGCATGGAAGTTCACACTGTGATCGTTGATACAGGGGGCTTTTCAGCCAACGAATTGTATCACATCGAACAACGCGCATTAGCATGTGGAGCTACCACTCATGCCGCCCTCGATCGCACCAATGAACTGTATGAAAAGGTGCTCCGACATTGTATTGCCGGCAACATTCTGAAGAACGCTACATATCCGTTGAGTGTCAGTGCTGAACGTGTTGTGCAAGCCATTGCCATCGCCGAGCACGCACGTTCAATAGGTGCGACACACCTCGCGCACGGAAGCACAGGTGCCGGGAATGATCAGGTTCGCTTTGATGTGATCTTCCGCATCATGTGTCCGGAGATCGACGTTCTTACGCCGATCCGCGACAAACAACTTTCTCGCGACGAAGAGATTGCCTACCTCGCACAACACGGAGTTGAGGGTGATTGGACCAAGGCCACCTACTCCATCAACCAAGGGATTTGGGGCACAACGGTTGGAGGGAAGGAGACGCTAACGTCAGACAAGCCCCTTCCAGAATCTGTATGGCCATCTGCTCAATTCCCGCCCCCTGACAACAACGCAGAACGAATCTTGAAGATCAGCTTTGAGAAGGGGCAACCCATTGCCGTGGATGGTGAAACGATGGAGCCTGTTGAACTACTTCGCTTGCTCAACGACGTTGGTGCACGGTGGCATATCGGTCGCGACATGCATGTTGGTGATACGATCATCGGTATCAAGGGTCGCGTAGCATTTGAAGCCCCTTCCGCATTGATGTTGATCAAGGCGCATCACGCACTTGAAAAACACACGCTGTCAAAATGGCAACTCACGCTCAAGGACCAACTGTCTATCTGGTACGGACAACTCCTTCACGAAGGTCAGTTTCTCGAGCCGGCAATGCGCAGTATAGAGAAGTTCTTTGATGATACGCAGGCTGCAGTATCGGGGGATGTGAATCTCAAACTCAAGCATGAACGATTTACTGTTGAAGGTGTCGTAAGCCGCAACGATCTCATGCGATCATCATTTGCTACGTATGGCGAAGCCAACCGTGCATGGTCTGGCGATGATGCAAAGGGATTCGCTACCATTAGTGCTGTCCCATCATCACTGTGGATGTCTGTTCACGGAGACAAGTCATGATCCGCGTAGCTGTGATCGGCGCTGCTGGATATACAGGGGGCGAGGTACTTCGACTTCTCTTGCATCATGATCACGTTGGTGTACAGAATCTTACTGTTGTGAGCTCGTCACATGCCGGAGAACATGTTGCCGTAGCCCACCCGGACCTTGATGGTTCTACAGATCTCCATTTTGTAGCGACGCCCCCGGATGACGCAGACCTCTACATCCTCTGTCTCGGCCATGGGAAGTCAACAGCATGGATGGAACAGAACGAATTACATGCTCATGCCAAGGTTATCGATCTCGGCAATGACTTTAGAATCGAAAACGAAGCGAGTGCATTTGTATACGGCCTCCCAGAGGTCCATCGCAATAGATTACGCACAGCTACTCGTGTTGCCAATCCAGGGTGTTTTGCCACGGCTATTCAGCTGGCAGTTCTGCCCTTGGCCGAGCGTGGACTCTTGACGGGAGACATGGTTGTGCATGCAATCACAGGTTCCACCGGAGCCGGACAACAACCAACAGACACCACGCACTATTCCTGGCGCACCAATAACGTGAGCACCTACAAGGTGTTCGAACATCAGCACGAGCCGGAGATCAAGCAGACCATTGGGGATGTTTCCTTGCACTTTGTTCCCGTACGCGGACCATTTGCACGAGGCATTCATTCCAGTATTGTTGTGCCCGGTGATTGGAGTGGCATTAACGTAGCTGAAATGTATCGGTGGCGGTATGCCGATCATCCGTTCGTAGTGATATGCAATGAACCACCTGATATGAAGCGTGTTGTGAACACCAACAACTGTCATATCGGATTTGTTGTGAAGAATGATGTGCTCATGGTTGTAAGTGTGATCGACAACCTCCTGAAGGGGGCTGCCGGGCAAGCTGTACAGAACATGAACCTCATGTTCGGACTCGACGAAACGTCGGGACTCAATCTCAAATCGTCTGTGTATTAAGGGACAACCATGCGTCGATTCACCTCCGTTCATGATCTCATCAATGGTCCTGGTCTCGACGTTGCAATCCACGACGCACTCGAGTTCGCACGTCACCCGTGGATCAATACCGAAATCGGCAGACGCCGCACAGTTGGCCTGCTCTTTATGAATCCATCGTTGCGCACACGCATGAGCACACAGAAGGCTGCTACACTCATGGGTGCAGAGACCATCGTACTCAATGCGGGTAGTGACTCTTGGACGCTTGAGACACGCGATGGTGTAGTGATGGATGGCTCAAGCACTGAGCATATCAAGGAAGCTGCGGCAGTTATGGGTGCGTATTGTGATGTGCTGGGACTCCGCACGTTTGCGTCTCTCACGGACCGCGATGCAGACTATGCTGAGGATGTTCTTGAAAAGTTCATTACGCACGCAGGAGTACCGGTTGTTAGTCTCGAAAGTGCTACACGGCATCCACTTCAGAGCTTTGCCGATCTCATTACCATTGAACAGTTCAAACCTACTCCGCGTCCCAAGGTGGTGCTGACATGGGCGCCCCATCCCAAAGCACTCCCACAGGCTGTTGCCAATTCGTTCATTGAGTGGATGTCGGCCGCCAATGTCGATCTGGTTGTTACTCATCCAAAAGGATATGAACTTGCTCCTGAGTTTGTCTCCGGAGTAGCTGTGACCAACGATCAAGATGAAGCATTAGCAGGCGCTGACTTTGTGTATGCTAAGAATTGGTCGTCATACGAACAATACGGTGAGATTCTTTCCCGTGATATGTCGTGGACGATAACCGAGAGCAAGATGGCGCATACCAACAACGCGAAGTTCATGCATTGCCTTCCCGTACGGCGGAATATGATCGTTTCTGATGGTGTGCTCGACGGACCGAATTCAATTGTGATCCCGCAAGCCGCAAACCGTGTGGTCTCTGCACAAACAGCACTCTACTATTTGCTCAAGGGGCTAGCGTGACGTATGTGATCAAGATCGGTGGTGCGGTTGTGGATAGCCCCCTCCTTCTCAATGACGTGCTCGACCGATGTGCGGCGCTAGGACGCCCGTTCATCTTGGTCCATGGAGGTGGGAAGGTTGCTACAAAACTCGCAGCTGATCTTGGTGTAGAGCAGACGATGATCGATGGCAGGCGTGTGACGGATGCCGAAACATTGCGTGTTGTAACCATGGCCTATGCCGGTCTCATCAACAAAAACGTTGTGGCGCAATTGCAGGCACGTGGTGTACAATGTATCGGCATGACCGGTGCAGATGCAGACCTTGTGCGAGCTCATAAACGCAGTCATCCCACCATCGACTTCGGATTTGTCGGAGATGTGGATGCGGTCAACACTGATGTGCTCGAACTCCTGCTTGCCAATGGCATCAGTGTTGTTGTTGCACCACTCACGCACGATGGCAAAGGATCGCTCCTCAACACCAATGCCGATACCATGGCGGCACGGATCGCAATGGCGATGGATGCGCGCGCCCTGATCCGATTGAGGTTCATATACGAACATCATGGCGTATTGCGTGATATCAATGATCCAACCTCCGTGATCGATGCTATCACAGCATCGGACGTGGATGACCTCATAGCCGATGGTGTGATCAGCAAAGGCATGTTGCCAAAGATCTCCAACGCTGTGGAAGCTGCGAAGGTGGGCATCAACGTGCGCATTCAACATACGTCCGCACTAGGTACGGAAGAGGGGACGCTGATCCAATGATTGAACTGCTGAAACAGTTGATTGCTACGCCTTCGTTCAGTCGTGAAGAAGGGGCAACAGCCGACATCATTGAACAGGTGCTGCGCGATGCCGGCGCTAACGTGGAACGTTATGGGAATAACGTTGTGGCATGGGGGGGTGGGGCACGGGATGCCGTCCTCCTGAATTCCCACCACGACACCGTCCAACCCGGTGCGGGGTGGACGCATGATCCATTCGTTCCGGTTCTCGACAACGGAAGGCTCATCGGCCTTGGGAGTAACGATGCCGGTGGTGCATTGGTGATGATGCTCGCGGCGTTTTTGCATTTTCACAAACGCACGGATCTACCGGTGCAGCTGTGTTTTGCTGCTACAGCTGAAGAAGAAGTAAGCGGACAGAATGGCATGGCCATGTTGTCGAGAGAAGTCTTCGTAGAGCATCCGATTTCCTTTGCTATCATTGGTGAGCCAACAGGGATGCAGATGGCTGTTGCTGAAAAGGGGCTTAT
>DATGWS010000346.1:0-3265 GCA_035299365.1 Candidatus Didemnitutus sp. | reverse complement strand
TCTCTGGCAATTTCTGTTTGATGATATCGGCGCCGATTGTAACACCAAGATGATTGGCTTGACCCGTAAGATCTGCCGAAACATGGTAGTCTTTGTCGGATTTGAAGGCGTTGTTGCGAACGTAGCACCACAAAATTGTTGCCATCCCAAGCTCGTGTGCACGTGCAAAGGCGTTGGCGATCTCGGTGATCTGGCGTGTGCTTTCTTGTGATCCAAAATAGATCGTTGCGCCAATAGCAGCAGCCCCCATGTCGGCTGCTTGTTGAACAGTACCAAAGAGCACTTGATCGAATTTGTTTGGATAGGTAAGCAGTTCATTGTGATTGATCTTCACAATGAATGGGATCTTGTGTGCGTATGTGCGCGCCACGTTACCCAAGACGCCGAACGTAGAGGCAACACCGTTACAGCCCCCTTCAATCGCAAGCTCCACGATCCTTGCTGGGTCGAAGTAGATCGGGTTCTTGGCGAACGATGCGCCTGCACTATGCTCGATACCTTGGTCCACCGGGAGGATAGACACATAGCCTGTGTTGGCAAGCCTTCCTGAGCCGTGCAGCCACTGAAGATTTCTCAGGACGCGGTTGTTACGATCTGAGCCGCTGAACATCGTATCTACCGATGTTGGTGACGGTACGTGGATCGATGCCTTCGGGATGGTCGTTGACGTATGGTTGAGAAAGTAGTCGGCCTTGGTGCCGAGTGCGGTAACAATACGATCGATCATGGCGTGCTCTTTGATTTGAGAAGAGCACAAAGATACGGCAGGGGATTATCGGATAACGATGAACTGCTCTACGGCAGTATATGGTCCACTAAAGAGTCGGAGAGTGTAGGCCCCCTGACCAAGTGTATCAACCGACACAGGGAGTTCATACGAGCCGGCAACAAGCCCTGCAAGGCTCATGGTACGCACGACTCTGCCGGTTGCATCGATGATCTGGAACTCGGCTGCCCCTTGCAGACCAATCGAGAAGGGCACTGTTATCTCCGACGTGGCCGGTGATGGACGGGGACGATCGAGCTGATACTGAATTCCTGAAACGGAAATGAGCCGTCCTTGTGCAAAACACACAACGTGCATGGCAATTGAGGTAATGTCTCCACTCTCGTCTACGCACGAGTATGGTGTCTCAAGGGTGAATGAGATCGGTAGATCTGTATCGGCCGTGAGGTACGTATCAAAAACGGGCGTTACGAGTCTGCCCGATGTGAGTTGAGCGCTTCCATCAGATGTGCCAATAAGGAGTACCCTGCCCGGCGTGGGTGTCTGTGCTACGAACGTCCAGCCGGCGGCCATGCCCGGTCCAAAGGAACTGAATCTCATGGACGACGCAGGATGGGCGATCGATACCGTCATCGTGGTTGGGTTGAAAGGGGCTATAGAGCCCACATTTACATCGATCGGGACAGGAAGCGGAACATCGATGGTGGCTGTGGTTGCGCCAGACATCGCAACAGCGATTGGACTGGAAGTGCCAACGCCTGAGACGTTAATCGTGAGATCGAGCGAGCGAGGGTTTTCGTAGGCAAACGTTGCCGCATAACGTCCGGGTGCGGGAGGCGTGAAGACAACAGTGATCTCTTGCGCTCCGCCTGCCGGAATCGTAAATGGCGGTGGTGGGTCGCAGCGGAAAGCGCCAATGTCTCCCGCAGTTATGACGCGCTCGACGAGAAGGGATGTTGTTGGATCGTCGTTAACAAGGTAGACAACGGTTGAATCAGTGAGGCACGATAAAATGGTGTCCATCGCCACCGGTGGCAACACACTACGTTGGAGACCAACACCATCAATGAGAACTTCCGTTTGAGCGTAGGGTGGAAAGTCTTCAGGACCCGGACGTCCATCATGTAGGATAACGGCATTTACGGCGCGCAGGCCAGCCCCCTGAGGAGCAAAAGTCACGAAGAGATCGATGGAGTCATTTGGTGCAAGGGTGATAGGGAAGGGGCCTGGCGTAGAAGCCCATGCGAAATCGCCTTGCCCTGTCGGAATCTGCACACCATCAATATGAAGTGGCCAAGAAACATCACGATTCCAAATGCGGACGAAGCCTGCTTCAGAGCTGATGGTTCCGGTGAGGACCGGAGCAAATGAATACCCGCGTGCTTCACAGAGAGGTTGATATCCACTTCCACGTATGCTGCCAACGAGTGTTGAATCCATGCCGCGTGCACCAACAAGGAGCTTGGAGAGGATAGTGCTGCGTTGGGTAGGTACATACGAAACGGGAATGCTAACGGTGTCTGACACGCCTATCGTGAATGGAAGTGACGGTAATACAACGTTGATGCCGGCAGCTATTGTGTCTACAAGTGTCAGTGAGGTTACCTCAACATCTACGGTTCCGTTGTTTACGATGTTGATCGCATCGGTACTGAGAGTACGCAAACGTTTGTTTCCGAAGTCGACGTCGGAAACGGTGAGTTCCGGTGTGATGCCTTCACCGAAGATCTGGGTGAAGGCTATGCCACATTCCGTTGGAAGGTTGAGGTCGATCTGCGCTTGTTGAGGTCCGGCAATAGTTGGTGTGAATGTTACGCGTACGTTGATACACTCACCATACTTCAGTGTGAACACTCCGGATGGTGTTACCTGGAAGTCCGGTGAACCGCTGATAGCAAGAAAGCCTCGAACAGTGCCTCGACGTTCACTCTTGAGAATGCAGTCGATTTTCTGTGTTGCAGACGTACCAACGATGTGACGTCCCATGTTGATGGTGTCCTGCAAGATCCACGGACATTCAAGTCTTCCTTCGCCAACGAGATCAAAGAACACAACGTTGTCACACGATCCATAGACCGTAACGCGAGCTCTGCGTGTGCCAACAGCTGTTGGGGAGAATGAAATCTCCATTGAACGAATAGCACCAGTGTCGAGGATCGTACTGTCGAGGTCATCGATCACTGTGAAGTCCAACGCCGCCGGACCACTTACAATAACACTATCAATCATCACCGGCGCTGTGCCAACGTTGAGCAGGGCAGATGTACTGGAACTTGTTGATGCTCGCGCAATAGCTGTTGAATCAAAGAAGATGGTGTCGAGATCCGTTCTCAGAATCGGCTGAACGACGCGAAATATCCTGTCTGAAACATCTTCGGTTGATACACCGAGTGTCGACTTCGTTACCCAAACATCGCTCTCCCCCTTGTTCGACAATGTAACGGGTGGACTAAGAGGCACCGTATAGTTCCCAGTATAGGAGTTCGTTGCATAGTGATATCCGGAGCGATCCGTTGTTGTGAGCGGGTCGTCCTTTGA
>DATGWS010000345.1:0-12850 GCA_035299365.1 Candidatus Didemnitutus sp. | reverse complement strand
GCGGACAACAAAGTCCTTGGAGATCTCGAGGTATTTGCCGGTTGATGGAATGTCCACACGGAATTCCTGGCGGAAATAGCGAGGATCCTCTACTCGGATCACATAGCTCTCGCCTGGCTTGAGCCCGGTCTGAAGATATCCGTCGTTTGGATTGCTCTTTGATGTCTGACCAAGCTTTTTGCCCTGAGCGTCAATAACAACGTAGCTGGCTTCAACCGGCGTTAGTGTCTGACCATTCAGGAAATACCCGGTCAGTGTGACCACGGTACCTAAGGCACTCTGTGCAGTTGCAGCAACACTGCCACCGAACAAAAGGACAACAGTTGCTATCGTCGTGATGATGCGCATAGTTCTTGTAGGTGTCATGTTCAACGTCCTCCGCCGCGATTTGAACGTCCGGCTTCCGTTCCTGCTTCTTTGAGCATGCGAACAGTACCATCGGCACATCCCAGAACAATAAGGCCGGCGTTGCTGGTTACATCAAGCGACCAAACTTCAACGCCAACATTGTTCATCATAAGGTTCTGCCCGGTAGTGATGTCCCACATCTTAACCGTCTTATCGAGGCTGCCCGTTACGATTGTCTTATTGTCTTCTGCAAACGCAACGTCTTGAACGAGGTCGAGGTGTGCGTTGATCGAACGAACAAGATCACCGGACGGCATAGCCCAGATCTTTACAACTCCGTTTTGATCGGCCGTTGCAAGATATTTTGAGTCAAAAGAATACAACGCAACAAGCACAGGCGCTTGATGTGCCGTTAGGGTCATGATCGGATCTTTCTTCGACAAGTCCGTTGACCAGATCTTCACCGTGCGATCATCCGAGCACGATGCGATGAATCGCCCGTCATAGGAATATGCAACGTTATTGGTCTGCATCGTATGACCACGCAGTGTCTTGGCCTCAACGCCGATCTTGGCATCCCAGATCTTCACCGTCTTATCGAACGATGTGCTGGCAACAAGCGAGCTGCCTTCGATCGGATTAAAATATACACCAATCACCTCAGCCGTATGACCACGAAGCAGTTGTGTTTGCTTGCCGGTCTCAACGTCCCACACGCGAATGGTGCGGTCATTGCTGGCACTCACAAGTGACTTGTCGTCACCGGAGAAAGAGATGTTGTTCACCTGTGCTGTGTGCCCTGTGAGCGTGCGTAATTCCTTCCCATCAGGAAGAGACCACAGCTTGACGGTTTCGTCAAGGCTGCACGTGGCGACCATGGTGTTCGCATCATTCACAAAAACACCGAGCACCTCATCGGCATGCTTACCGACTGTTGTGGCGGTGTAGGAGCGTTGTTGTGCCCAAGCGCCAACCGTACAAACGGCTGTTGCAGCGAGCACGAGAACTCCCGATCGTAGCATTCGCATCGTATCCTCAACCCATTAGATGAATGATTCGCCCCATGATCATGACGTAGCAAGTCTCATGCGCAGATCGGAGGCGATAGCACGCAATTCAACAACCACGTCTTGTCCCATCGTCTTTGTAGGACGCTCTGCCTGCATAGTCTCTACCGGCACAACGTCGTCAATGATGTTCTCAACATCCTCAGGCAACCCTTGCTGCTTGAGATATTCCTTTGCACCGGCTACAGTGTATCGCTCATCACGCAGCAAACGCTTTATAACTCGTAACACGGCAAGGTCTCTACGTGTATACACACGATTCCCAGCCCTGTTCTTTTGCGGTCGTAACTGGGAAAACTCTCGCTCCCAGTACCTCAAAACGTGCTGTTCCTCACCGATGATCTTGGCGGCTTCGGTGATGGAGTGATATAGCTTCTTAATGGCGTGTTGCATTGGAGTCCGATAATACAAAAAACCCTCGACAGAGGATTGTCATTCAGGTAAGGGGCGTGTATTTCGTCTGCGATATACCCCTGCCTGTGAGGAGACATTCAGGAGTATTCCTACGGCAATTGCACTGAAGAATACGCTGGACCCCCCGTAGGAAATGAAGGGCATGGGTAGGCCTGTGGTGGGCAAGATCCCGCATGTTACCCCGGCATTCACAAAGGCGTAGATGGCTAGAGTTGTGGTGATGCCGGCTGCCAGGAGCCGACCGAATGCATCGGGGGCCTTTTTTGCCACGGTATAGCCGCGCCACATAATGAGGATAAAGGCAAAAACCAGGAGGCTCACTCCGATGAAGCCGTATTCCTCTCCTACGATGCTGAAGATGAAGTCGCCATACGACTCGGGCAGGAACCAGTCGCGCTGCCTGCTCTGGCCCGGCCCTACTCCGGTGACCCCGCCATTGCCAAAGGCAATAAGGGCTTGGTCGAGCTGGTAACGGACTGGCTCGTCCCCCGTGCCCCCTCCAAAAAAGGCAATAAGGCGCTTCAGTCGGTACTCAGCTGTAACGGCATAGGCACTAGCAACAAGGAGTCCCGTGCCCACGATGATGCCCAGGTGCTTGATATCGAGATCCGCCAAGAACATCATCACCATCACGATAAAGAAGATCACGCTGGCAGTGGAGAGGTTCGGCTGCAAGGCAATGAGAATGCACACGGGGAGCACCCACACCATGATGGGCAGAATGCCCTTCTTCCAGGTTCGCAGAGTTGTGCGATTTGTGCTCAGCATGGCTGCGGTATGAATGACCAAGGCAAACTTGGCCAGTTCGGAGGGTTGGAAATTCACCGGACCAAGTTTGACCCACCTGCTCGCCCCTTTTATCTCGGTTCCCATCACGAGGACCATTAACAGGAAGCCTATGGCCACAAGCAGAACAGTGGCGGACGTGCCTTGCCAAACGCGATAGTCGATCTTGGCAAACACGATCATCAAGGTAAGGCCGATGAGCACTCGGATGGCATGATTCCACACGAGTTCTTCGCTTGAGCCAAATTTGACGTCGGCAAAGGATGCACTTGCCGAATACACAAACGCAATGCTGAACATCAAGAGTCCGGCAATCGGCAAGAGAATAAGCCAATCGATGTTCGATGGTTCGGGACGGGTATTCATGCTAGGGCAGTTCGATCCAGAAGGTGGTTCCGTGTCCGGGCTGTGTTTCGCGAACAAACAGCCTTCCACCATGATAATCTTCGATAATGCGGCGGGAGAGCGATAGTCCTAAGCCCCATCCCCTCTTCTTGGTGGTGTATCCTGGTTGAAAGATACGGGAGGCAATCTGACGTGTCATACCTTTTCCGTTGTCGCGAACCACTACCAGCACACCCTGCCCCTTGATCTTTTTTCTGAGCGAAATCTCTATAAGGCCGTCATGGCGTTCAATGGCTTCTACGGCATTCTTTATGAGGTTCTCGATCACCCACTCAAAGAGTTCAACGCTGATGTTTGCTTCTAAAGTGAGGTCGAGATTACGCTCGATGGTCACCTTCCTCCCCAGATTGGGAAGTCGCGTTTCAAAATAGGTACTCACATGTTCGATCACCGGCCCCAAGGCCACGGTCTCTAGCTTTGGCTGTGAACCGATCTTGGCAAAACGATTGGCGATCACATTGAGTCTCTCCACATCTCGCTCCATCTCGCGCGAGGTCTCATCAACGCGATGCGGATCGTGCCGCTCCATGCGGAGGATCTCCAACCATGCGAGCATGCTGGAAAGGGGCGTTCCTAACTGGTGCGCTGCCTCCTTAGCCATGCCTACCCAGATGTTCGATTCTTCGTTCCGCCTGATCGTTGAAAAGGCAACGTATCCCACCAGAATAAATGCAGCTACAATGAGGATCTCCACAAAGGGCATGTATCTGAGCCTGCGCACAATGGCAGAGTTGGTGTAGAACATCCTCTGCACCACCTTGCCTGTTGGATCCACCATTTCAAATGGCGGATATTCTCTCTTCATTTCTTGAATGTAGCTCCGCAACCATTCCTTCTGCTGCTGAACAGATAGTGTTGTATCCATATCAACATTCATCATGAATTGCTGGTATGGATATACAGGATCGTCATTACGATCAGCAAAGATCACGGGGAAGTGGATGGACGAATACGTCATGTCCACATAGAAGAGCAGGTCTTCGTCGTTGGTTGACTGGTATGAGCGAGCTAGTAGACTGGCGTACAACTCTACTGTTCGTTTTTCATTAGCAACGAGTTCGTCAACGAGGGTCTTGGTGTAGTACAACACCGCGCCCATAATCCCGAGACCCAATACCGTGAGAAAGATCTTCAGCTGCCATTTCGTGACGCTTGCTCGCCAGATGCGAACTCTGTCGGCTCGCCCAACCTTTGTACCGAGACTCATGCAGCGTCGATCTCAAATCGGACAAAGGGATCGCCCCCTGCATCATCGATCTGTGTTGGTATTCCGCCGGTAATAGTGAATCGTGCTCTACCTTGACGGTTGCGCTTGTGAATCACAAGATCATACGTACCATCAACCGGCATTACGAGGGAGATGCTGGACCTGGCCCCACCGGCTACTGGAGTGGAAACACGTGGCACAGACAATCCGCCGATCTCAACGCCATATTCATTCTTGGAGGGGGCTGATCGGTTTGTTAGCCCAATCTCATACCCAAACGATGTGAACTCGCGAACAGTGCGCACACGCAGGGCAAGAAGAGCACGTTTGGAATCAGGCTCGGTTTCGCGTGCAAGGGTTACCACAAATTCGTGGTCGATGGTTGGTTCTATGCGTGCATCGTTCATGGTCAGAGGAGAACTGTTTCGAGCTCGTGTTGAGCAATGGTTTGTTGCTCGCCCGACTCCATATTTTTTACAACTGCTGTGCCGTGCGCAAGCTCATCATCGCCAATCATAACAACCCAACGAACGTTTTCGCGGTTGGCATCCTTCATCTGTGCCTTTACGGACCTACGCATGAGGTCCGTTACAACGTGAAGGCCACGCTTGCGAAGGCGTGCAGCAAGTACATGCACAGGAAGAAGTGCTGCGTCACCAATAGCACATACATAGACACCATTGACCAACGATTCGCCCCATCCTCCATGCTCGGCTTCGTACAGCAACAACAAACGTTCAATTCCGATCGAGAATCCTACAGCAGGTACATCACCCCCACCAAGCATGGCAAAGAGCGGGTCGTACCTGCCTCCCCCACCAATCGCATTCTGTGTGCCGAGTTCATTGGTTGTGAATTCGAACACGGTGTGATTGTAGTAATCCAAACCACGAACGAGCAACGGATTCATCACGTAGCTCACACCGGCTACGTCCAAGAGTGCGCGCACAGATGCCAAATGTGATGAACTTGCTTCATCGAGGAAGGAACTGAGAAGGGGCGCACCGGAAATTATTGCTCTGTCTCGCTCTTCCTTAGAATCCAATACCCGCAAGGGATTGGTTGTGATCCTGCGTTGGGAATCGACGGAGAGACCATCTGCATTGGACGTGAGATACTCAACCAGTGCCGTGCGATAGGCCAATCGCACATCTGCCGTGCCTAGTGAGTTGAGCTCAAGAGTGTATTTCGTAATACCAACACGTTGCAGGACCTCGTTGGCCAGGAGGATAACTTCTACATCACTTTCGGGATATGGCGAACCGATACATTCTGCGCCGAATTGATGGAACTGCCTGTATCTCCCCTTCTGTGGACGGTCATACCGAAACTGCGGTCCCGCATACCACAACCGTGTTGTTGGATGATGACGCAAGTAACTATGCTCGATCATGGCCCGCACAATGGGAGCTGTCATCTCTGGACGTAGCGTAAGCGAGTCTCCACCACGATCTTCAAACGTGTACATCTCCTTGCCCACCACATCGGTGTCTTCTCCGATGCCTCGCTTAAAGAGTTCTGTGCTCTCGAACATCGGCGTTCGGAACTCGCTATAGGAGAATGCGTCTGTCACGCTACGGAAGATCTGCTCGGCACGGTGCCATGCGCTCATCTCCGGACCGAAGATATCCCGTGTACCACGTACTGCCTGGAGGCTCACGCGCGTTCCTCCTCGTTCTGGCCCATCAATGCCATCACATCTTCTGTTGAGCGTGCATGAAGGAGAGCAGTACGGAACTGCTCTGACCCAACCATACGCGAGATGCGACTGAGCAAACGCAGGTGGACACCTACGTTTCCTTCTGTGCCAACGAGGAGCAGGATTATCGACACCGGTTTATCGTCGAGCGCGTCAAAGTCGATCGGCGAGGCTAGGGTGGCTAATGCCGCCATGGATCTGTCAACGACGTTGGTCTTTCCGTGAGGAAGTGCCACACCGTTGCCGATACCGGTCGACATAAGTCGCTCGCGTTCGAGGATCACTGTTCCAAGTGTGGCTCGATCCTGCACCTTGCCACTTTTGGCAAGCAGGTCAACCATCTTGTTAAGCGCATCGGTCTTGTCCTTCACCTCAAGATTGAGGGCAACACAAGCCGGGTCGAGAATGTCAGAGATCTTGATATCCATAGGTGCTGGTCATTGTCCGTCACGCCATTGCGTGACAAGTTCTGCATAGGTATCTCTTGTAGAACGGGCCTGGTCTGCCGAATCTGCTTCCGCGGTGATAGTGAACAATGCTTCTTCCTTGTCTGGGGCAAGTAGCACGGTTACGCCATCCTTGCTAACGCGAACACCATCCACAAGCAAACGTTGCAATCCTTCGGAATGCTCCATTGCTCTGCGCATCACTGTACCGCGTGCTTCATACGGACACGGTACCGATACGGTGGATTGATGACGTTTCGGCAACGACAGGTCGAGTTCTGAGAGTTGGTGATCTGTTTGAGCAAGCATATCGAGAATGCGGCACGCCGTGTACATTCCGTCAGATGCCTGAAGGAATTCCGGGAAGATGAAACCACCGCGTGTACCACCAACAAAACGAATGCGTTCGTCCTTGGTAGCCTCCATCATTGCGCCATGAGAGTTTCGAATGCGTACAACCTCTACATTGTAATCGGCAGCAATCATTTCGATCTCCTCCGTTGCCTGAACGGGAATGGCGATCAAATACGGTTCGTGATGTCGGTTCGTTTCGAGGAAGAGTTTTGTTACGATAGAAAGGAGTCGGAGCGATGTGTACCAGATGCCTCGCTCGTCAACAAGAGCGATCTTCTCTACACCGGGATCGATCTTGAAGCCGATCTCATAACCGAGTGAACGCATGATGATTGATGATTCATCGAGCACTTCGGCCATTGGATCGGCAAAGTGCGAAGCATCAACATAACTATTCATGCCCAGCGTGCGACACTTCAGTTCCCCGAGAATCTGAGGAAAGACGGTTGCCGCTAGTCCAAACGAATAGTCAACCAAGAGATTGAACTGTCGATTACGTATGCGCTCCGTATCCAAGGCTGTAAGAAAACGGTCGATATACATTGCCGTGGATCGTTCAGGAAAGGCCAAACGACCAACGTTATCAAACTCGACACGTTTGATGTCTTCACCAAAGTAGAATCGCTCAACGGACTTCGTTTGTGCGAGTGGTATGTCCCGACCATCCTTTCCAAAGAGAATGATGTCTGTGCGTCCATGTTTTCTCGGAGAACGTCTCACATGGAAGCCAGCCACATACTTTCCGCTGTGCAGCTCTTGGCGCGTCTGAGGAATGGACGTTGTCTGAAGATCAGACACGTTGATTCCGGCACTCATGAGTCCGGCGGTTACACTTCGCTTGATCATGCGAGACACAGCATCGTCATCCCGCGAAGCAATAATCGTTGTGCCCGCACCCAAGGACGTCCCCAGCGCCGCACCAAGTTTTGCCGCGAATTCCGGATTCACTTCGATGTTGGAGATGCCACTGATGCGCGCATCTGTGAACAGCTCGCGAGACCACCGTTCTTCTTGAACAAGACTATGTGTGACAACAGCATGTGACTCAACAACCTTGCGTGGCCAGAGCTTCACCCCGGCAACAAGACGAGCATCATTTCCGATAACGCAGTCTTCCGCTACAATTGCATTCTCACCGATAGATGCCTGAGAACCGATGGTTGTGTCATTGCACACAACAGCATGGGTAATCTCAACGAACTCGCCAACGTTTACATCGTTCCAGAGGACCGCCCCGTCGATACATGCACCAGCACCGATCGTGCACCCGTCTCCAATCACACAGTTTGTAAGCCGTACGTGATCGCCAATCACAACTTCATCGCCAATGATTACAAGTCCATCAAGTTCTGCTGTGGGCGAAAGTTGGAGCCCCGTACCGCAATAGCTCGAATCACATTTCTCACCTTTGAACTCAACACGAACACGTCCTGCAAGCACATCATCATGGGCGAGTTGGTATTCATGAAGATTTCCGATGTCTTTCCAATATCCATCGGCCACGTAACCAAAGAGCGGGAGCCCCTTTTGAAGCATAAGTGGGTAGAGATCCTTGCTGAAGTCAAATTCCGTCTTTGGGGGGATCAGATCCATTACATCCGGTTCGAGGATGTAGATGCCGGTATTGATCGTGTCGCTAAACACCTCGCCCCACGATGGTTTTTCGAGGAATCGTGTGATGCGACCGGTATCATCCGTCATCACGATACCGTATTGAAGGGGCTGAGCAACACGTGTCAGAACGATGGTGGCCATTGCCCCACGTTCTTCGTGGAAGGCAACAGCCTTCTCGATGTCAATGTCTGTGAGCACATCACCGGAGATGATGATAAACCGTTCGTCAAGGAACGACTCCGCATTCTTCACACTTCCCGCTGTTCCGAAATCGGCTTCGGCTAACATATACCGCATGGAGATGTCGTGGGCCGAGCCTTCACCGAAGAATTCGGAGATGTGTTCCGGCTGGAAATACAGCAAAGACACAACGTCTTTGATGCCGTGACGCTTGAGGAGCTCCACGATGTGTTCCATCATCGGACGGTTTGCCACGGGGACCATGGGCTTGGGAACGGACATCGTAAGCGGTCGCAGACGAGTTCCAAATCCCCCGGCCATGATAACGGCCTTGCGAATGCTCATGCTTTGGTCAATCCAGCGTGAATGATGCGCTACGAGTGGCACAAACATAGGCACCAAACACTCAACGCCGAGCCCTCAAATGGGTGCCCGGCGTTGGAATTATTTGTGTAACTGGCCCTTTGGGTCAGAACGAGTCAACCACGATGCGATACTCTATGATCCTGCCACTTTCAGACTCCAGGATGCGCTGTATCTGCACCTTGACATATCCCGAACACAGCACCCGTCCAAAGTCTAGGCCTATCACTGTGCATGGGAAATAGTACCCTTCTGCCACAAGAGCGCTCTCATAGCTGCGAATAGCGTTGATGAACATCGTAGACACGGTTGAAATCGTGAGATTCCACGAACACCGTTGGCCTGCCGTTGCCTTCCATGGAACCATTACGCCCGATGAGCAAGACTCTGCAGGGGTGGATGGGTCCGGAAGACTCAGCGTAGCGCTCATTCTGCCTGCGGCCATTTCTGCCAGCCACGCTTGCAGGCCAGGCAGTACGCATGTTGATATCATCGTTGGGCCAGCCGATGCCGCATTAGAAATAAGCATGCCTACTCCGGCATCTGTGAAGTCCGGCGTGGTGCGAACGGGTGTGGTTGACGTGTCGATGGACAGCAAACGCATCTCTAGATCTAGGATCTCTGGACGCGAGAGGATTGACGACGGAACATCCTTTCTGACGATGCGGATCGAGTCTGGTATGGCCTTATATCGGGCCAGTACAGAAGAATCTGCGCTAGCCAGCACATTCTTCAACTCAACGGGTCCGTCTTTCGGTTTCTTTTCGCAGCCTGCCATTATTAGCGCCAGGCCACATGCTACAAGTACAAGCTTCTTCATGTCCCCTCCCAGGTATGAAAAATGGATTCTTTGAACTTACCTATTCGTCACTATTGAGCCGCAGTCTTTCCAGCACCCCGGAATCTTCAAGGGTTGAGATATCTCCATTCACAGCCCCACCGGCTACAATCTCCCGTAGCAATCTCCGCATGATCTTTCCGCTCCGGGTCTTAGGAAGTGCATCTGCAAAACGAACTTCATCCGGCTTGGCAATGTGACCGATTTCCTTTGCCACATGAGTACGTAGTTCTTCGCGAAGTTTGTCGAGGTTAGCCCCCTTCGCACTTGCTTTGAGAGAGACAAAGGCCACAAGGGCATTCCCCTTTACCTCATCCGGACGTGCCACAACGGCTGCTTCGGCTACCAGTTTGTGTGCTACGAGGGCACTTTCTATCTCTGCAGTGCCAAGGCGATGTCCGCTCACGTTCACAACATCATCAACGCGACCGATGATCCAGATGTATCCATCCTTGTCCTTGCGAGCCCCATCACCTGTGAAATACCATCCGGGATGTGAGCGAGTTTTCGGGAACTCGCTCCAATAGGCCTCCCGATACCTGACATCATTACCATGAATGGTTCGCAACATGGACGGCCAAGGATGTTGTACAACGAGGAGTCCACCTTCATTTGCCGAACACGACGTACCGTCCTTACGAACCACATCCACTAGAATGCCGGGAAGGGGCTTTGTGGCCGTACCGGGCTTTGTAGGTGTTGCACCCGGAATGGGAGCGATCATGATGGCACCAGTTTCGGTCTGCCACCACGTATCTACGATGGGACAGCGTTCGTTGCCGATAACTGAGTGATACCACATCCAGGCTTCGGGGTTGATTGGCTCACCAACGGTTCCAAGCAGTCGCAGTGATGAAAGATCGTGTTTCCGCGGCCAGGCCTCTCCCCACTTCATAAAGGCGCGTATGGCTGTGGGTGCTGTGTAGAAGATCGTTACGGCGTGACGTTCAATGATGTCCCAGAATCGGTCGGGTTCGGGCCAATTGGGAGCCCCTTCATACATCACAATGGTAGATCCGTTCATCAGCGGACCGTAGACGATGTAGCTGTGTCCGGTAATCCAACCGATATCTGCCGTGCAGAAATACACATCATCATCGCGCATATCGAACACCATCTTCGTGGTGTAGGCAACTTGTGTGAGGTACCCTCCTGTTGTATGGAGGATACCCTTTGGTTTTCCTGTAGATCCACTGGTATAGAGAATGAAGAGCGGGTGTTCACTTGGAAGTTTCGCAGGTTCGTGCAGGCGAGAAGCACCGGCAAGGAGTTCGTGCCACCAATGGTCACGTCCCGCCTTCATCGCAGTGCGCTCCGTGGTTCGTTGCAATACCACTACATGCTTCAGGGTCTTACACCCCTTGATGGCAGCGTCGGCCGATGCTTTCAAATGCACTGCGTCGCCCCTTCTCCACGCTGCATCCTGCGTGATGAGTACCACGGCTTGAGAATCGTTGATACGCTCTCGCAATGCTTCGCTGCTGAACCCACCAAACACAACATTGTGGACGGCGCCGATACGCGAACAAGCCAACATGGCGATCACGGCTTCTGGAACCATGCCCATATAGATGGCAACAACATCGCCCTTCTTAACACCAAGTCCGAGCAAGGCATTGGCAGCCTTACAAACCTCTGCATGGAGTTGTTGATACGTAAGTGTGCGAGTATCACCAGGCTCCCCTTCCCAGACGATCGCAGCCTTGTTGCGATGCCACGATCCGAGATGCCTGTCCAAACAGTTCATAGAGGCGTTTGTTGTACCACCAACGAACCACTCCGCATGCGGATGTTTCCATACGAAAGGCTTCTTCCAGGGGGCGAACCATGCAAGCTCGCGGGCTCGGTCTTCCCAGAATCCAACAACATCGTCGGCAGCCTCTGCCACAAGTCTGGCAAGAGCAGCCTTGCTGCCCAAATGTGATGCCTTTGCAAATGCCTTTGGCGGTGGGAATGTGCGCAGCTCGGTCATGACAGACGAGATCGACATTTCACGCGGTGCCGATGCCTTCTTCGCTACCTTCTTCGTTGCCATAGTTGATGTCCTCATTTAACGAGCGCAGAAACCGCCTTGAATTCTTCTGTTCCGGCAACGCGCAGGAGTTCGAAAAGGATCGACTCACTTGTGGTGATGATGGCACCTGCCTGACGCATGCGTTCTATTGCAATACGTTTATCGTTTGGTGATCGTGATGACACACAATCCTCAACAACGTAAGCACGCTGACCTTGCGATATGAGATCGAGTGCTGTTTGCATCACACATACATGAGTTTCGATGCCAAAGAGGATCACATGGTGTCGGGCTGAACCAAGAACAACCGCTTCAACTGCGTCATTACCACAACAACTGAACGTCAGCTTTTCAATAGGGTCGAATGCGCCAAGAGCCTCCGCTATCGGCGCAATGGTTGGGCCCAGGCCCTTTGTGTATTGCTGCGTAACGATGATCGGAACACCGATTGCTTGGAGTCCCTTGATCAGAATGCGGCAGCGTTTGGCCAGCGCTTCATTGTCATAGATGTGGGGAAAGAGTCGTTCTTGAATATCCACGCATATCGCAACGGCGTGATTTGTTTCCAGTCTCATGTTCTTCTCCCGTATCGGATGTGTGATGTTCCACAATCTACAACGACGCACGGAGGTAGATACAGAGGTAGATCAACCGCGCTGGGTGATGATCACTCCTACAAGGGCTATAACGCCCCCTACCAAGAAGAGTGGTGTAGGTTCCGTGCCAAAGATGATCAAGGCTAGGACAGAGGTGATGATCGGCTGGAGGTTATTGAACACGGCCACACGTCCGGCGTCCATATGGTTGAGGGCGTAGTACCAAAGCCCATACCCAACACCGGAGGTGATCACTCCGAGGTAGAAGAGTTGAGACCACGTGGCCAACCATGTTTCATCGGTAAGGGCCATTGCGGGATCGTGAATGGGGATCAATGCCCACACTGGGATGTAGAGAGCAAGTCCGGCAAAAAAGGTTAAGGCTGTGGCGTAGACTGGACCATACTTGGCAACCATGGGTCTGCCCAAAACGGTGAAGCCGGCCCAAGACATGCTGGCACCGAGGACCATCACATTGCCGAGTGTCTGTTCTGACGAGAGAACCGCACCTCTGTCCAC
>DATGWS010000344.1:0-5994 GCA_035299365.1 Candidatus Didemnitutus sp. | reverse complement strand
ACGGACAGGTGTTCGGAGTTTTTTATGTCGGCACGTCCAACAAGTCGTTCACGGAAAACTGTATCGGCCGTGACGTCGACCGACGCTCGGATGAGTGTCAGTGAGTCGTCCTTCTCAATCCCGATTTCTCGAAGTGCCTCCGTGAGCGCACCGTAATACTGTCCAGCAACAAGCACGCGCTCAATGGTTACCCGCGCACCTTCTTCATGGACCGTTACACCGAATTCACGGAGCTCCTCCGGCGTGAGATCAATAACGAGCAACCCGTCGTCAATTTCTATCGATGCAGAAACAAGTGGTGAGGGTTGCAGCCTGTCCGATGAAGCAATGGGTACCGTATGCAACTTCAGCTCCTTCTCATTGAAGCTCGTTGTTGATGCCGCGCCTTCCAATAGACCATCAGCTCTGTGCCAGAGCAACATCGATGTGGTTACAACAAGCGCGAGGATGACGCCACCAATTGCTGCTAAGGGCCACGAAGACGCAGACGCTGAAAGAAGTCGATCCTCAGGGATAAGAACTGGACGGACAGTGGATTTGCGCAAGGCCTGCAACGCTTGCTCGAATCGATCATCTGTCATAATGAACCTCATCGGGTGTGATTTGGGGGTCGACGAGCAACACGCGCAACCGGTCTCTCCCTCGTTTTACTCTCATCTTCACCGCAGAGAGTCCGATGTTGAGCTCCTTAGCGATCTCTGCCAAGGGCCAGCCTTCAACCTCGGCTAAGATGAATGGAATCCGCTCAGCATCAGGTAGCATGGCGATAGCATCACGGATAAGGCGCATGTCAGCTGCAACCTCCGGTGACAGTGCATCCGGAGCAACCAGACTATCCATCTCTGATATCTCGAATCGCTCTGCATGTTTCTTGCCACGACGATGCATTCGCAACATTGACGAAATGAGATAGGACTTCAGCAAGGGGGCATCCCCTATCCTACTCCATGCCCGCAAGGCAGAAACGAGTGCATTGTGCAACAGATCAGCAGCATTGTCGCGATCACGCTCCACGAACAACGCGAACCGCTCCACCTCGCGCCGCACAGCGCGATATGCTTCGAGGAATTGATCGTTGTTGCTCACACCATACCAATGCACATTGAGCTGACTTGGTCACAAGGGGGAGGCACCTGTAGTTCACGATGACGCCTGAGAACAGTAACTTACGCCCTTCACAATTTCAGATCTACCGTACGATCATGATATATCGAGCCAGATACTGTACACTTTTCGCATTGCTTGTACTTGGGCTGCTACCTGCAAGTGCTCAGCTCACGTATCGCGTGTTCATCAAGGATTTGAATCCTGCTCATAGGAACATGGCAGTCAGGGTCTTCGCTCCACATACCACCTACAGCACCGTCACGCTCAGTGATGGGTTCGGCGAAGCTGTTCTTGATTCTGGCAGGTCAATCGTGATCATAGGTACCAACGAAGTGTCGATGGCCCCAAAGGAGCTCGAGATCCTCGTGCCAGAACAAGATGGGGACACTGTTTATATCTCTACGAAGGTAATGAAAGGGTTTTCAACTGTTCCGGTTGGAGTGTACTTCTACGACACTACGTCTGGAACCACCGTCAGTTCTAATGACTTTGACTACAGGATAGTTAATGCGGACGATCCTACAATTAGCTTTTCACGCAATGGACCAAGCAGAGCAAGATTCACATTCGACAGCATTCCTTTTGGTCGGTATGTGATTGAGCCCCTTTTCGACACCACCGCCTTCTTAGATCCAAAGCATAACTTCATTGTCGCGGCATCGTACCTAAACCCAATTATTCCCTTTGTAATCCGACCACGGTGCCTTCCGAAATTCAAGGCATATACACTTACAGTCGAACAGGGAAACTGGAGTAGTAGCGTTGGCAACGAAATCTCGATTGCCTCGGGAAAATCCATTGACGATGCAGGATGGATTCGCGAGATGCCATTTACATTCCCTTCCTCTCCTATGACAGGTAGGAAGGTTACGATAGGGTCCAATGGCTGGTTAGTTCTTGGATGGATGGACGAGCGTTTTAGGGGTATTAAACAGCCATTATCGATAAGCTTGTTCGCCCCTGTTGTTGTCTCTGTGTTCTCAAGGGATTTGAACGGTCGACAGACAACGAACATCACAGAATCTACGTGGCTTCGAAACGGGAAGCAGGCTTATACCGTCTCCTGGCATGACATGTCGATCTTCATGCCAGATTTTACAGAAAGCACAGTACACCTCTCAGGCCGAGTTACAATCGTCGAAAATGGAGAGATCGGAATTGAGTTTGGACCAATGATTGCAGAGGACGTGCTTGTTGAAATCGGGATTCGCGGAAGCGACCGAACTGATGTGCAAGCTCTTTTCGCCAATGATTGGCGTCGGCCTTACCTTGTTAACGCTCCTTGCCTATCATACCTATCAAGAGACAATACACCAGAACCAGGTCTACAGACTTGGTTCACCCCGCTCAGCACAAGCATAGAAACGGAACAACCTACAGGCACAGGCCCCGAGGTGTTTCCATGTCCGGCATCAACGTACGCTCGAATTCGTGGAGTGGCGAACAACTCGACTGAGCAACTATCGGTTGTCACTCTCTATTCGTCATCAGGATCAATGATTGACGTTTCATGCAAGAACGATGGAGAAGACCTCGTACTGATGCTTGACGGATTGGCAAGTGGGGCCTACCGAGCAGTCATCGAGGACAGAACTTTCGTCTTTGTCGTACAGCACTAGCACAATCGGATAGCCCCTCTCTAGCCGAAGGCGTGAGAGAGGGGCGACGACATCGAGCGCAGCGAGATGGAGTGGGGTGAGCTAAGGGAAGGGACGTCATTTCGTTTCTGCGTCATTTCGTAGCGCTGTAACTTACGTCCCTCACACTTCATCTACGGCCCATGAAAATCCTCGTTGCGATCTCGATACTCTTCGCTGCATGTTTTGCCGCGCATGCCGCAGATTCTGCAGCTGCTAAAGCTGCTTTGTACCAAGCACCTGTTACCACGAAACACAGTGTTTCGATCAATGGGGCTCAGGTGTCATATGAAGCCACTGCCGGACATCTCACCCTGCTTAAAGAGGATGGCTCGCCGCGCGCAAAGGTGTTCTTCATTGCCTACACAAAGACCGGCGTGTCAGACCCTTCAACACGTCCGGTGACGATTTCATTCAATGGAGGTCCTGGCTCGTCAAGCGTGTGGCTGCATTTGGGTGTGCTTGGACCGCGGCGAGTTGCGATGAATGATGACGGCACCACCCTGCCCCCTCCCTACAAACTCGTCGACAACGATCAGTCGTGGTTGGACATGACGGACTTGGTCTTCATCGACCCAGTAAGCACGGGGTATTCGCGCGCCAATGAGGAGAAGGACGCCAAACAATTTCACGGATACAATCAAGACATTGAGTCTGTGGGCGAGTTCATTCGTCGGTGGATTTCTGATAACAAGCGTTGGGCATCACCAAAGTTTCTCATTGGTGAGTCGTACGGGACCACACGTGCAAGTGGACTTTCGGAGCATCTCCAACATCGCTATGGGATGTATCTCAATGGTGTGATCCTTGTGAGCGCTGTGCTCAACTTTCAATCGATCGACTTCAAAGACGGCAACGATCTGCCATTTGCCACATTCCTGCCAACGTATGCCGCAACAGCTTGGTACCACAAGAAGCTCAGTGCAGATATGCAGGCTCTTACCGTTGAACAGGTCGTAGATCAGGCGCGATCATTTGCCATGGGCGACTACACCGTTGCACTTATGAAGGGCACCGCTCTTAGTCCAAGTGAGCGTTCAGCTATGATCGACCGCATCGCTCGATACACCGGACTCACACGCGACTACATCGACAAGGCAGAACTTCGTCCAGTGATCTTCCGCTATTGTCAAGAACTTCTGGCCGACTCAGCACTCGTTATTGGCCGGTTCGATAGTCGGTATAAAGGAACAGTTTCCGATAGGCTCGGCAATTCCATGGAGCGCGATCCGAGTCACCACCCTACCATCGCCGGCTGCTTCTCCACCTGCATCAACGACTACCTCTCGCGCGAACTCAACGTGTCCACCACACTTCCATATGAAGTCCTTACCGGCAGAGTATGGCCCTGGGATTTTTCAAATGTTCAGAATGAATATCTCAACGTAGCACCCAACCTGAGAGAAGCCATACAGATGAATCCGTCTCTCCGTGTTTGGGTGCTCAATGGATACTACGATCTTGCCACACCGTTCTATGGTACTGAATATACGTTTAGTCATATGGGGCTCCCTGGCTCGTTGCAGAAGAACATTGGCATGACGTATTACCCGGCCGGGCATATGATGTATCTGCTCAAGCCTTCACTCATACAAATGAAAGCGGACGCAAAGAAATTCTATGCTCAATAAGCTCTGCATTTTGAGTCTGTCGATACTCGTTGGCTGCGCTTCGGGTCATGTTGGTCCTCGCATAGGAGCGGAACTTCCCGTAAGCGGCATAGGCGCCACCGGGAACGTGACGTCAACATCAAGCCAGGTGGGATTTGTTGGTGGCCTTTCGTTTGAGGGGATGTTCTCCCGAACGTGGGGCCTGCGAGGCGACCCACAGATCCGGACCGTAGGTGGCGATGTCGGCTTTGCTGGGACTACCGCATCGGGCGACGGCATCATCAGCGCAACTGGCGTTATTACGACGAATGCAACGTTCGTTGATCTTCCCATCATGGCAATGTTCAGCACCACAGATTCAGGATCAACAATTCATCCGTTCTTCTGCTTTGGTCTAGTGCTTTCATCAACAACATCAACAACGATCGGGGCTTCCGGTACACAGACGTATAGTGAAGGTGGACAATCGGTTTCTGCGCCATTTGCATCTCAGACGTCAGGCACCGGGGGTTTAGGTGGACCATTTGTGTCGGCCCTCTTTTCAGGTGGGATTCGATATCCAGTCTCTCAATCATGGGAGTTTCGCGTGGAAGCCCGACTCCAACACCACCTCAATGAGGCAGACTTTGCATCCTACACGCTGTACACTGCGAGTTATAGGACGGTTGCCCGCGTGACGATATCTGCACCAACTACATCGGTTGGGGTGACACTAGGTATGATGCTACGCCTCTAGTCACCTACAAGGTCACCTATAAGGTCACCTACAAGGTCACCTACAAGGTCACCTTCAGGCCAATGTCTTTGTTTTCCAGCCGAAGCGGAGGGCGAGCATTCTGATTACAACAGTGATGCCGATGCTAATGACGGCAGCGATGTCTGCGTCTATGGAGAGAATGCGGGAAAGGGTTACAAAGCACGTAACGCCAAGAATGGCGGCTACGGCATAGAACGTGCCCGGACGAAACACTTCAGGTTCATTGCGGACGATGACATCACGCAGGATGCCGCCCCCTACTGCATTCAAAACGCCAACGAAGATTGCGCCGAGAAGTCCAAGTCCGAGGCTCATACTCTTTTGAGCGCCAAAGACCCCATACAGCCCAATGGAGAGAGCGTCAACTACGTCTATCATTCGCTGAAGACGCGGGATCTTCTTATAGAGCACAAGGCCAACAACAGCTGCTCCCCACGTCATGGCTGCATACATTGGGTCACGCAGAGCAACAGGTGGTCCGTCTTGAAGCAGTATATCACGCAGCAACCCCCCTCCAACACCTACAACGAGTGAGATCATCAACACACCAACAACGTCGTATCCGCGCATGATAGCATACCGAGTGCCGATCAGAGCATACAAGAACGTTGCAGTAAGGTCCCACCAAACAGGCAGGGTAAATGTGTCGACCATCATCAGCCTCTTTCCTGTTCGATGATCGCGGTAGCCTCAATCTCTACTAGGAGCTGGTCGTTGATAAGGGCACTAACAACTACAAGCGTTGCCACGGGTCTAATGCCCATAAATACTTCCCCGTGAGCACGAAGGACGTCATTGATCACGTTTGACGTTGTCACATACATTCTCGTTCGCACAACATCGTTGATGAAAGCGCCTGCTTGATGTAATGCCGCCTCTATTT
>DATGWS010000343.1:0-13843 GCA_035299365.1 Candidatus Didemnitutus sp. | reverse complement strand
TATGCCATCGAAATCTATCCTGAGCAGCGCAATCTGTTCGTAGATGTGAAGGGGCATGTGGTAAACAAGACCAATGAATCGATCCGCGACATCCATTTTAACATCCCCTCATCGCTCGACTCGGTAGTGATCAACATCCCGGGCGCGAAGATCGCGCTAAACGATACACGCTTGAAGTATCGCATCTATCGGTTGACATCGCCGATGATGCCTGGGGATACCTTGCCGATCCGTACGTATGGACATTACATAGCCAAGGGCTTCGAGAACTATGTATCGAACACATCGGTGACGCAGAACGGAACATTCTTCAACAACATGGAGATTCTGCCAAGCATTGGATACAGTACCGGTGCGGAGTTGTCAGACAAGAACAAACGTCGCGAATATGGTTTACCCCCTCGACGTAGAATGCCAAAGCTCGACACTACGGATATGGATGCTCGCGGAAGAATGTACCTCGACGTAGATGCCGATCTTGTGAATGTGTCAACCGTGATCGGAACAACGGAAGATCAGATCGCCATTGCACCCGGTTCGCTACGCAGAGAGTGGAAGAAGAACGGACGTCGGTACTTCGAGTACACTCTGGACCATGCATCGGCAAACTTCTATTCGTTTATGTCGGCCCGATACAATGTTGCCCGAGAGAAGTGGAATGGCATTGATCTAGAAGTGTATCACATTCCACAGCATGCCTACAACGTCCCAAACATGCTCAAGAGTCTGCGAAAGAGTCTGGAGTATTACACCAACAATTATGGTCCCTACATGCACAAGCAGTGCAGGATCATTGAGTTCCCACGCTACGCGAGTTTTGCTCAGGCATTTCCCGGCACCATGCCCTATAGCGAAGGAATAGGATTCATTGCTGATCTGCGCGATGTTGGCGAGGACGATATTGACTTTGTGTTCTTTGTAGTCTCCCACGAGATGGGTCATCAGTATTGGGCCCATCAGCTCGTAGGGGCGGACATGCAAGGATCTGAGATGCTTTCCGAGTCATTTGCCGAATACTCCGCCTTGATGGTGATGGAGAAGGAGTATGGCAAGGAGAAGATGCGGAAGTTCCTTTCGTATGAGATGGATAAGTACCTGAGCGGTAGGGCAGGTGAATACGAAGCCGAGCGCCCGATCATGGCAACCGAAGGTCAGGGCTACATTCATTACAACAAAGGCTCCGTAGTTCTCTATTACCTCAAAGAAATGATTGGGGAGGACAACGTGAACGCAGCCTTGCGCAAGCTCTTGGCAGACCATGCGTATAAGGAAGCCCCTTATCCGACATCGATCCATGCCGTAAACGCATTCAGAGAAGTGACGCCCGATACCTTGCAGTATCTCATTGCGGATCTGTTCGAGAACATCACCTTGTTTTCCAATCGTATCGAATCGTCGAGCGTGAAGAAGGTGGGCGCACAATGGCAGGTGACGGTGAACACCCGTTCTGAGAAATACCGTGCCGATACGCTTGGTAAGGAGACACCGGTAGCGTTGCAGGATTACATCGACATTGGTGTGTTTGGAGAGGCGTCTAAAGAGAGAAAACTGGGTAAGCCCCTGGCCATGCGTCGTGTGAAGGTATCACGGTCAACGAATACCTACACCTTTAACGTGCAAGAACGTCCGGCTAGCGTGGGCATCGACCCCTATAACTATCTGGTGGATCGGATTCCCGACGATAATGTCAAAGCTGTGGAGTGACCACGCGTAACAACCATGAAGTCGGGTAAGAGTCGGGTGTGGTATGTTTGGCGATGAAGACATTCCTCCTTGCCTGTGCGCTTGTCCTCGCGCTTGTTGATGCAGGTACCCAACCGATCAACCCGCGGCTTGCGCAGGCATTGCAGGACACGCTCGCCAAATACGTAGCGTCGATCCCGAACATCAAAGGGGCATCTGTTAGCGTGCAACTGCCCGGACGCGACGTATGGACCGGCACGGCGGGAGTCTCTCATGCCGGTGTGTCCATAGAGCCGAACATGCTCTTTGGCATTGCCAGTAATACCAAACTCTTTGTGGCCGTTGCTATTCTCAAGCTCGCGGAGAGCGGAACACTGAGTCTTGATGATCCGATTGGGAAGTGGATAGCCCCGTATCCGAATATCGATGGGAGCATCACTGTCCGTCAGCTCCTGCAACACACCAGTGGCATCTCGGATCCGCTGTTCATTGCGCCATGGGTGGATACGATCCGCAATAACTCTACGCGTGTGTTCACTCCCGAAGAGGTGATGCAATGGGTGGGTGCTCCATTGTTCGCACCGGGTAAAGGTTGGGGGTATTCGAACATGAACTATGTGATAGCCGGACTCATTGCGGAGCAATCATCGGGTAAACATATCTCAACGCTGATACGCGAGCACATCCTCTCACCATTGGAACTCGATGAAACGTTCTTTGATGTGAAAGAAATTGCGCCCGGTCCAATTGCACATCGATGGTTTAATGGAGTAGATCTTCACGATTCATCGCGTGTGGGTTTGAATACTGCCGGCGCAAGTGCTGGCGCGATGTTCTCTACATCGAGAGATATGGTTCGGTGGTATTCCGCGTTGCTCGGTGGGGAACTTCTCGACTCCGCATCATTCAGAGAGCTCACCACGTTTGTAGCAACACCCGGACCATACACATACGGCCTTGGTATTGAACGCCAGTCCTTCTTCAATCACATCGTGATGGGTCACGGCGGCTCCACATGGGGCTACCGCAGCCGCATGGTTTACGACCCCTGTCTTGGCGCAGCAGTATGTGGCATCTCCAACTCCTGGCCATCCGGTGTTGAAGGAGTAACACTTTTGCTCTACAACGTTATCATCGAACGTCTACCTGCATGTGCCGCATCGATCGCTGGTCCCACAACCATGTGTGCTGGTCAAGACTCCGTAACCTTCACCACACCCATTATCCCCGGTGCAGAAACCTATGAGTGGATCTTATCGGAAGGTATGCAAGGGGCAAGCACAACCAACACCATCATCATTCGGATGACAGACGCCGCTACCTCAGGGAGCATCACCGTACGAGGCGTGAATAGCTTTGGAGAAGGAGGAGCAACATCGTTGTCAATCACCATTACTCCCAAGCCCCCTATCCCTGTGATCACCTTTGACGGAGCGGTGCTTCGTTCAAATGTTTCTGTGGGAAATCAATGGTACAACATTGCGGGGAAGATTTCTGGTGCGACAAGTCAGACCTATACGCCCACGGTGGAGGATACGTACTACGTTATCGTGACGAAGGGGAGTTGCAGTTCGGATACGTCGAATAACATTCGTACGACCTTTACTGGTGTAGACAGGGAACATGATGTAACGGAGAACAAGGTCGTATTATATCCCAACCCCGCGTATGGAACCATTACGTTTACTCGTGCATTGAGTAACATCGATGTTGTGAATACGGTAGGCGAAGTTGTACTTCGCGTTGCAGGACCAACAACCAATATCTCCACCGTTGGACTCGTACCCGGTATGTATTACGTGAGGTGGGCAAACGTTGTTCGGGCAGTGGTTGTGGGGGAGTGACGTCGGGAGCCTTACTCTCCCGGAGTGGCGTCGGGAGCCTTACTCTCCCGGAGTGACTCCCGGAGCCACAAACGTCTTCTTTAATAGCGAATTCCACTATTAAAGAAAATGCTCATTTTCTTTAATAACGACCAAGAATTCGTAGGTTGGTGTCATGAACCGGCTTGAAAACGGAACATATGAAACCACTTCTGTTGGGGGTGAGACGGTACGTGCTTTCGTGCCGAGGGCTTTGCCGCCCTCTCCACCCATTGACATGGATGCTGCATTGAGTCGGACAATGGAGCGCGCGCTGCTGGCATGTGGTAGGCTGGATAGCGTGTCGGCCTTGCTCCCGGATCCGAGCATCTTTCTGTATTCGTATGTCCGACGTGAAGCTGTTCTGTCTTCGCAGATCGAGGGGACACAGTCATCGCTTTCAGACCTCCTTCTATATGAACTCGATGAAGCCCCTGGTGTGCCGTTCGACGATGTTGCGGAGGTCTCGAACTACGTGGCGGCCATGCAGCACGGTTTGGATCGAATGTCGGCAGGGTTTCCGCTCTCGAATCGACTTATCAAGGAGATCCATGAGCGGCTCATGTCGGGTGGCCGTGGTTCTGATCGCATGCCCGGTGAATTCCGCCGCAGTCAGAATTGGATCGGAGGCACCCGCCCCGGCAATGCAGAGTTCGTGCCCCCACCAGCAACCCTGGTAGAACAATGCATGTCCGATCTAGAGAAGTACATCCATCGCAATGATGTACCCACTCTCGTGAAGGCCGCGTTGGCTCACGTGCAATTCGAAACGATCCACCCATTTCTCGACGGAAACGGAAGAACCGGCAGACTGCTCATAGCGATGATCCTGCAGAACGAGGGCGTGCTTCGTCAGCCGCTCTTGTATCTCAGTTTGTATCTCAAGCAGAACCGGGCCGAATACTATCGACTACTAGGAAGTGTTCGGACAACAGGAGATTGGGAGCAGTGGCTCAGCTTCTTTATGGAGGGAGTGGAGCAAACGTCTGCCGGTGCTGTCGAAACAGCACATCGCCTTCTCTCTCGCTTCCATATCGACAACGAAGCCATTCGCACGAATGGCCTCAAGCTAGGCAGTGTTCTCCGTGTGCATTCGGCCTTACAAGCGCGACCCATCGTCACCATCGATCACATCTGCGAGATGGCTAACATGACCTTCCCCACAGCGAGCAAGGCCATCGACATCCTCCTGAGCCTTGGTATCGTGCGCGAGATCACCGGTAAACAGCGTAATCGCGTATATGCCTATCACCACTTTCTGGCGATACTGAATGAAGGTGCCGAGCCCTTTGCGTGATAGAGTCACTCCCGGAGCCTTACTCTCCCGGAGTGACGTCGGGAGCCTTACTCTCCCGGAGTGACGTCGGGAGCCTTACTCTCCCGGAGTGAACTAGATGTTAAGTATTCTCTGCATATTGTACAGTATTCTTAACATTCATTCTGGAGTCAACGATGGCGTATCGTGAACGGATCGCTTGGATGATGCTCTTGTCCATGATAGTCACACTCGGACCATATCTGATCTACGTGTATGGGTTCCAACAGAACGTGCTGATCCCAATGCCTGGGTTTGAACAGCTCAAACTCTATGGCATTGCGTCATCGGCCTTTGCGGTGTTTGTGGGACTTGGGTACCTGGTGTTGCGGTTGAAGTATCCTGCCGAGGCAAAGGTGCCGGCAGATGAGCGCGACGTCACGATCGAGCGACAGTCCTACCGCGCTGGCTATTGGATCCTCCTCACCGGCATCATCATCGTTGGTATCTACAAACCATTCGTTGAAAGTGGCTGGTCCATCGTTAACGATGCCATCTGCGTTGTCTTCATTACCGAGTTTGTTCGCGACACCATCATCGTCCGCAACTATTACAAGCAGCGATCATGAGCGACGACATCATAACCAACAACATCCGTCGACTGCGATTTGAGCATAATGAAATGTCACAGTCCGACCTCGGAGCACGCGTTGGCCTCACCCGTCAGACCATAGCCGCCATCGAAGGGGGCAAATATTCTCCATCACTCGAAACCGCTTTCCGGATCGCTGATGTCTTTGGCGTTACACTCGACGACGTGTTTCAATGGAAGAAAAGGTAGGGGCAAGGCGAACGGGCGAATATCCCCACTCCCGGAGTGACGTCGGGAGTCTTACTCTCCCGGAGTGACTCCCGACGTAACTTACGGGTGTATATGTTGCCGGGTAAAAATGTCATATCTACGGTCAAGCTTATGAAACACTTCGTCGTTATTGCGATCGCACTCATTGGAACATACCTACAGGGAATGGCACAAGCGCCGGTCTTTGATCTGGAGTGGACCACGCTTGGCAGGGTAGAAATGCTTCAATCGAACTATGGGATGTGTGGCTTTGAGCCCACCGAGGGTAGCCCAGGATTGTTCTACCCTCGAACGAGTGGCTGGCAGTACTTATTCGCGAGCGGACTATGGCTGGGTGGTTATGTACGCGGCTATGACGATTTACGGGCAAGAGTGATCCCCACTTATGTACTGACGACGGGGCTGGGTTCGGCGGTCCCTGGTGAGCTGCGGAATGGACGACTGGTCCGACCAGATCTCGCTGACCAGTATCAGATTCATCGACGCATTGAAAACGGTGTTGAGGTGCTCTCGAGCAGGTATCATCTTGGTGATACAACACGTTATCAAACAACTACGAAAGGTTTCATTCGAGGACTTTCCGATCTGGACGTGCGCGAATGGACCTATACATTTGATGACGAGAACATGACCGACGTTGTCGTTCGTAGGCATGAGTTCATCAACACAGGGGTGGACACAATCTTCGGCTTCATTCCTTCGTGGGTTCTCGATCCAGACGTGGGTGATCGGATCAATCCTCAACAGGCCAGTTTACGTGATCGACATCGAGTAATCTTGCTCGATCAACAGACGGTCTTCTACACGGCATTCGATAATGACGAGTCACGCACCGGTGAATTCGGATTTGTGGTATTGGAATCGCCCCCTGACTCCTACACCCAAACCGTTGATGACAAGCTTTTCGATGATGATCCACAAGAGCATTTCTCGCGATACGAGAAGATGTCGAACGGAAAGTATCTCAGTGACCTTGGCCCGACGGACATCTCAGCCATCTATTCAATGAGTGCAGAGGGGGCTTTTGAGCCCGGTGATACACTTCGCTACACCAGTGCATTTGTTATGATGTCGGCAACTGACCGGCAACAACGCATGGCTAGTGGTGGAATCAATTCCATCCGTGACTTCTATGCCGATGCTGCCACGCGCATTCGTTCGTGGATGGTGGATCTTCCATCATCCATTGACGAGGTGCAACCATCGCGGGATGAGATCAAAATCACACCACATCCCGTTGCTGATCAATGGACGATACGAGCCACACCAGGCAGCTCGTGGGAGATCAGCATCTATAACATCAACGGCGTGCTCATTCATCGAACGTTGTCTAAGCATGATGGCATGGCTGTTGGTCCGGCCCTACCCACCGGTATGTATCACGTGGTGCTTCGTTGTGGAGAGAAGGTGATCTCTACGACGATCACGAGCGTGCGTTGATCCTGGCGTGACGTCGGGAGTCTTACTCTCCCGGAGTGACGTCGGGAGTCTAGAGGTAAACCCGCATGGCTATGGACAATTCAAGCGCGTTCACGCGCATGGCATACGTAGAGCTTATGTCCGTAAGTCCAAGTCGATAACGTAGGGTGCTGAGGAACTCCACGTCTTCCAGCGCCAGCAAATACTCTACACCGGCAAAGGCTGATGCTATCACAGTTGCAACACCCTCTATGTCACTATCGGGCTTTACCGAGGTTCGACCATCGCTTGAGATTTCACATTCCGGACAGAATGTCGGGTCGAATGAAGCGTTCAACGGGTACACCAAATGTGCCGATTCGGTCATCGTTGAAGTGAGGATCAGACCGAAGGAGCCCCCTATCGACACAGAGAAAGGAGTGTTGCCAATTCCGATGATCAGGGAAGGGGCTAGGTCGAGCACAGAATAGCTTACACTGCCACTCTGGTCAATGGTGGAGTAGACCGTATCTCCGTCCGAGTCAAGTGAAGGAAGAGAAACGTTGGTACTTATGAGATCCATGTGAGACGTGGAATACGCTAGGCGCAGGTCCAACGAGCGAGTCCACGAAGGATCGGTACTCAACGGCAATCCAACATCTACACCTATCAACCATCCCAGAGCCGACTGGTTTTCGTAAACGGCGCCAGTGCCATGGTTGGTGTCGGCAGGGATCTTCGTAGAGCTACTAAATGTGTTGCTCGTTGCACCAGCAACAAGTCCGATGCTCATTCTTGATGTGCCTTTTGCAGGCTCCTGCACGTTGGACTGCGCGCTTGCCACGAGAGAGAACACAGTGCACAATACACAACACACGATCAGTGGAATCATCCGATCCTCATTTTATGAATACAGCAATATGTCACGAAATGAGCAGCAATGATGCAAGGTGCCATTCGCGACACATTACGTCGCCCAGACCTTGATGTTTGTGATTCACACTCACATTCATGTAAAGGGGCAGACGTATGACATCAATTCCAAACTGGGCCGTAGACCATGTGCAGCGTGTGCTGCGTGTTGGCGAAGTAACACGATTCATAGGATCCAGGAGGCTTGATGCAGTGCCCCCTAGCGGCATCTTGGCTATGATCTATTGGGTCACATACATCGTTACAAACTACGTTGCCATCTTCGTCACCGCCTTCTTCCGCAACCGTGCCGTAATCGTCATCACCGATCAGCGCGTGATCATCGTAAGCGAGCGGTCGTGGAAATATCCGCTATGGGTGATCCCGTATTCCCAACGCCTCATCACCGAGACCATCGCCGTTGCCGACATCACAAGCCTGAGCACCGTCAGCGCCCGCTTTCTCTGGATCCTCAGCGCCAACGGCATCCAACTCGAATGCGAATCCGGAACCTCACGCATCATCAACGGCCTCAATGCCGCAACGTTGGATGAGGCAAAAGCATATGTAAGGGGCTAGGCACCACCTCTGTCCTCTGTGCGTCGACTTCGCTCGGCATGACGTTTGTGGTTCGTTCAGCATTCATGCGATGATGACAGTGATCGGTAGGGTAGACTCTACGATCTTTCCGTCATAGCTGGAGTCCGAGCTGTGGTGTACGATGAAGATCATGGACCCCGAGAGGACAAACTCTGTGTTGTTCGGTCCGGCAGTTAGATCGTTTCCGTCTACAAGAATGGTGGAGGTGTTGGGTAGCTGGATAACGGACCCCTGACGTGTACCGTCGGAAGTGTCGATCAGATAGACGGTGGCTGTAGTTTGATTGTTGACGCCTTTGAGAAATACATTGCCCTGTGTTCCCATATTGATACCTTTTACGAGTATTGAGAAATGAACAGCTGAACGATGAATCAAGCTAATCAGAGTATGTTCGCGTGTACATACCGCAAAGAGGGGAAAAGGTGACGTTTCTTGAGTTTGTTCACGGTCTCGTACGGGATGATGGTGCAACGCCGAAAGAGCCGTTTTGGATATCCATACGGGCTGTTCAACGGGCACTTGAAAGAAGAGATGTTGTTGGTGCAGAGGAGATACTCGCTTCAATCAACGAACCGACGACAGAAGTGGAACGATTCGTGTTTCATCTTCTACGCCTAAGCACGGCGATTTCTACCGGTGATCTTCTTTATGCTGATGAATGCTGCTCAGTACTTGAGCTGCAACCGTTCTATCGCCAACCCCTTGCGCGAGCAGTTGCCGACAATCGAATAGGCATAGTGTTGCGTTTAAGTGGACGATATGATGATGCTTTGGCGCGACAACTTGGGGCTCGGGCCGTGTTCGATGCTGATGGACGAGCCCTCGAATCAGCATTATGTATGACAGAGGTTGCGGCAACGTTGCTCTCACGTGGCGATGTTGCAGGTGCAACGGCCGCTTACCTTTCGTCTCTTACGACGATCGAGCGTGAGGCGGGCGAATTTAAACGCGCAGTAGTGAAGGCTAACCTCGCATCGGCCTTGCAGCGGTCCGGGAATGCTGCTGAAGCTGAAAGACTCTATCTCCAATCACTCAAGGATAGCCCCTTTATCAACCCGGGACCGGAACGTGCAATGTTGCTTCAGAACATTGCAGTGATCGCAAAACTTGATGGAAGGTATGCCATTGCAGAGGAACGATATGCAGAAGCACTCTCTTGTTTGGCCGATAGGGGGCTGTATGGTCAACGTGCTCGACTCATGAGTGGCCTTGCCGATCTTGCTTTTCGAATGGACGACCTTCGCTCCGTGAAACCCTACATTGAAGCAATCGAAAAAATAGAAGACCACCACATACCTCTTGAAGTAAAGACGGCAGTTGCCTCACTTACCGGCCGTGTTACAGCTGTTGAAGGTGATCTCGCCAAGGCGATGATCTTTGTGAACAATGCCCGCGATATTGCACGCCAAGCCGGACTAGTGGATGAACGGCATGAATTGCTCAAGGATGCATTAACGTATATCGAGGATCCTACCTACAGGCTCGGACTTCTCGAGGAGCTCGTTGATGTACTGAATGAGCGACTCAAGGCAGTTCCTTCATCCGTGAGTTCTATCATCGATTTGCGATCGAAGTATGAACAAGAGAAGGCCACACTCGAGATTGAACGTCAACAGGAACGAACGCGCGTGATCATTGATACACAGACGAGGATGTTGGAAGAGATCGGACGAGACCTGCACGACTCAGTGGGACAAGATCTCACTGTGTTGAACATGCTCGTTCATCAGTTGGATGAAGCGGCAACGACGGAGAAAAACCCAAGCCTTACGTCCACGATTGAGAAGCTGAAACTGGTCTCCGCACGGGTGTATAGCGATACCCGACGTCTCTCGCATCTTTTATCAGGTGCTGGGATTACAGGTCCCGGACTTCAAACTGCGTTGCATGATCTGGGACGCGATATCATGAGTGCAAACAGTACATGCTCTGTAGAGACGCTCGTGACCGGTGACCTCCACGCAATCGATGATGCCGTTGCCCGAGCACTACTTCGTCTCTATCAATCGCTTACGCAAAATGTGCTGCGTCACGCAAAGGCAACAAAGTGTATTCTTCAACTTCTTGTTCGTCCCGATGCCATCGTTGCATCTGTAGAAGACAACGGAATTGGGTACGACCAACACACGGTTGAGAAGGGGCTTGGCACTCGCGAGCTCTATGCTCGATCAGAACTCATCGGTGGCAGAACGCGCATAGACACCTCGTTGGGTCACGGTACATTTGTAGAGATCACTGTTCCACGTACCTATCCCTCGTGAAGATTCAACTCTACATCATGGACGATCATGTACTCGTGATCGACGGTCTTCGTTCATACTTCGTAGACCAAGAAGAGTTCAATGTTGTTGGTACGGCCACGGACCCACGTATAGGCATGGACGAGATCATGGCCAAACGGGAGCAGATCGATATCGTGCTCACGGATATTGAGATGCCTCATATGTCGGGGCTCGACATCTGTTCCGCACTACGAGCAACATCTGCGAATCCCAAAGTTGTCTTCCTGACCTATCACATCAACTCCGAGATGCGCTACAAAGTAGATCGCTCAAAGGCTGATGGTCTCATCTACAAGAACGTGACCAAGGAAGAGCTCTTTGACCATCTAAAGAGCATACATCATGGCGTTGTGGGTCCTATTGAACCAGAACCAAAACAGAAGCCCCTTACCGTTGCTACACCATTGACCACTACAGAGCTTAAGGTGCTCTATTATATCGGCGTGTGCTTTTATACGTCGAAAGAGACCGCTCAGACGATGTTCCGCAGCGAAGAAACGATCAACTCACATCGCAAGAACATCATGAGCAAACTCGGTGTGCACAAGACCGCCGAACTCGTCCGCTATGCCAAGTACGTAGGACTGGATAAGAACCCGCCCATCTGAACCGACCACGAAATCCCCTGTTGTGGGGATGTGTGATAAAGGTGCTTTCATGAAGTTCGGACGTCATCCTGCGGAGGAGTAGGATGATCATGCTGGAGTGAGCAAGTGGTTTCCGAACACTGATGAAACTGAGGCACCATGATCGTCGTGTTTAGCAGCGGTTTGTCTGATGACACAAGCGTAGACCTTCGTATACGCGTTACCGACACACAAGGAAGAGTAGTGAAGTCAAACGGTGAGCTTTGTGCTTTTTATGACCGATATGACGACGGCAGGTCCTCCCTGCCAATATCTCCTAACGTCAACTATCCCCTAGGCAACGTAGCCTCTCTGCGCAACACACGCGACACAGTAGGCATTGCCCTCACACTCGCAGCAGGACGTGCAGAAACGATCGTTGTCCACGTTGTCATTCTCATTGCCCAAGAGGTAGTGTCCAGCGAGGCCGTTACGTTCATTGCAAACCCTGGTTCGTGGGAATCCATGGTGAGTATCAGGTACAGGTGAGGCAATGGCTTTTCACGACACATCAACGAACGCCGGCGATCTCATTGAGATCGGTCGCAGGTATGGGACTACCGGCTACGGAAGGATCAGAAAGACCTTTGAGTTGTTGTACACGTGGTACGTTGGTTCCGGTTACACCAGAACACTTCTACTACGCCTCTATACCAGTCAGTCCGAGCGACTCCTCAAACACCTCACCGTAGTCTCGATCATGCTGGTGTGTGCCTTGCTCACATTTGAAACATGGGATCCGTATACCCAGGGTCGATTCAATTCTCTCGTTGTAGACTGGGTTGTGTTTGGAGTTCTTCTTACGGAGACGTTCATACGAACCTTGCGACTCGAGTTTCTCCCATCATTTGCCAAGGAGATCGTGTCGACCTACGGTACGATGTCAGCCGATGATGTCCGCCGCTTCCAGGTATTGAAGATCGTGCTCTTCCGTGTGGATCTTCTCGTTCTCGTTGCACTCTTCACCTACCTCATAGGCGTTCTACCCATCGACCCCTTATATGCTTCGATGGCGCGTCTGCTTCGTCTAGTGGCAATCCTCCGCGCCTTTGATATCCCACTCATGCGCGATCTTACAGCCGTGATCCTCAGTGCATTTGAGTCCATGAGCTTGGTATTCATTGCGCTGGGGATGCATGTTTTTGTCTACTCCGTTGTTGGCACAGTGCTCTTTGGTGGAATCGCCCCCTCCTACTTTGGCGATCTCCTTAGCACAATGAACACACTTCTGTATCCACTTGTGAACAAGGGTGATTCTCCCGCAATGAAAGTGTTGTGTAATGAATGTGGCGGCAATTCCGTTGTGCAGATCCTCTACTTCTCATCGTTTCTTTGGATAGGGGGCGTCATCCTCCTTGGACTACTCACACGTCTGGCCAAGGAAAAAGTAGATCTGTTCCGGAGAACCGGGACGAAGACGACATGATACGTCGTGCGGGCAGTGATATTCCAGGCACGTCATCCCAATCACCTTGACAAAAGCCAAAGGGAAAGGTTGCTCCGTCACACCCTACCCTGTAACTTCGACGGGTTCGATCATTAAGAGAAATCATCAGTTCGCATGGCCAAAGCTCGCTCTTCGAAATCCGGATCTTCTTCCACCGCTAACGTTGGCTTTGAAGCTACGCTCTGGCAGGCGGCGGATAAGCTGCGCAGTAACATGGATGCGAGTGAGTACAAGCATGTGGTGCTTGGACTGATCTTCTTGAAGTACATCTCGGATTCGTTTGAAGAACTCTTCGGACTCCTCACGCAAGGGGAAGGGGAGTATGCTGGTGCAGATCCCGAGGACCCGGATGAGTATCGCGCAAAGGGTGTGTTCTGGGTGCCGAAGGAAGCGCGCTGGGGGTTCTTGCAGGGTAATGCCAGGCAAGCCACGATCGGTAAACTTGTTGATGATGCGATGGTGGCCATTGAGCGTGATAATCCCCGACTCAAGGGCGTCCTTCCAAAGGACTATGCACGTCCGGCCCTCGATAAACATCGTCTCGGTGAACTGATCGACCTCGTAAGCACGATCGGTCTGGGCGATAAGGAGAACAGGTCGAAAGACGTGCTGGGTCGGGTCTACGAGTACTTCCTAACGCAATTCGCAAGCGCCGAAGGCAAGAACGGCGGACAGTTCTACACACCATCATGCATTGTGCGGTTGTTGGTGGAGATGCTCGCCCCCTACAAGGGCAGGATCTACGATCCCTGCTGCGGCTCTGGTGGGATGTTTGTGCAGAGCGAGAAGTTCGTAGAGGCACATGGCGGAAAGATCGGCGACATCGCCATCTACGGTCAAGAGAGTAATGCAACTACACGCAGGCTCGCCATCATGAACCTCGCCATCCGTGGCATCGAGGCCGATATCGGTCCGG
>DATGWS010000342.1:0-17082 GCA_035299365.1 Candidatus Didemnitutus sp. | reverse complement strand
TTTGAAGCAGTGTTTCGGGCTTCCCACAGTCGTACCAGCCATCAACACTGAATGTCGTGAATTTTTCACCCGCATCAACCATCAACTGCAGGGCATCAGTGAGTTGGTACTCGCCCTTTGTGCGCAGATCGTTATCGATGAGAGATGTAAGCGCAGTGCGAAGCGCTTCCGGACGGCGAATGAAGTATAGTCCAACGATAGCCAAGTTCGACACGGGTGTCTCTGGCTTCTCCACGAGGCGATGTACAAAGCCCCCTTCCTCGATCACAACTCCAAAACGGCGCGGATCGTCCACGTACTTTACACCAAGCGATGAAAACTGGCTCGTTGCAAGAACAGAGAGATCAACATCGAATACAGTGTCGCCGAGTATGATGAGAACAGGCTCTTCCTTCAGCGATTCACGTGCAACCCAAATCGCATGACCCAGGCCGAGCATCTCTTCTTGAACAACAAACGTTACGTTGAGTTCATATGTGGAGCGCACATACTCTTCTACAAGTTCACCCTTGTATCCGGTGATGATCGTTGCACTCGTTACGCCCTGCGCTACTAGTGTGTCGAGTATATGGCCAAGAATGGGCTTGCCTGCAACATTCACAAGCACCTTAGGAAGTGAGTGTGTGAATGGTCGCAAACGTGTACCTATTCCGGCAACGGGAATGATGGCATGCATAGAAGACAAAGATACGGTAGGATGCTAGAGTGCTAATATGCTAATGTGCTAATGTGCTAGAGTGTTAGAGTGCTAGAGTGCTAATGGGGCAGAACCTGCCAAGGTCACCTGTATAGGTCACCTGTATAGGTCACCTGTATAGGTCACCTGTATAGGTCGCCTGCATAGGTCACCTGCATAGGTCACCTGCCAAGGTCTTTAGCGTAGCTTAAGGGTTTGGCCTTTGCGCACAGTAGTTGACCGGCGCAAGGAGGGGTTTTTGGCTTGGAGGGACTCAACGGTGAGTCCGAAGCGGTCTGCGATCTCGATCAGCGTATCGCCTGATCGGACCTTATACTTGGCCGGAACCTTGATAGAAGGGGCGGGAGTTGGCCTTGGTTCTTGGATCTGGGCAACCTTGCTTTTGGGCAGTGAGGTCTCCACATCAATAGTGGAGCCAGCCTTTAAGGTTGCGGACTTCTTCATGCCATTCAGTTCACGGATGCGTTCAGGCGTGGTCTCATAGGATGCGGCAAGTTCGGTGAGCGTTTCACCCTTGCGCACGGTGTGCCGTATCGAACGTGTTACAGCAAGGCGTTCCACTGATGGGTTGCCACTCTTCGGGGCATCTGTGATGGAGACAACAAGTGTATCTCCAACGCGGATATTCTCATGGTCATACGGCAGGTCGTTCCAATTGCGAATATCGGCTATCCGAACGCCGAATCTCTTGGCGATGGAGGATAGATTGTCGCCTGAACGAACGGTGTAGGTTGTACGATTTTCCGTTGACAGTTTACGGCTTATTACCGCGGGTTCCGGAGTGGACGTAGGAGTGCTAGACGGCGTGGCGTTTCTGCTCATAGGCAGTATGTCCGGAGACGTAGCTGATTGCCCAAGATCCTTGCCATCTGCGGGTTCTGAAACGCGCGACGTGATGGGCACCCGAAGGATGCTGCCTCTGCGGAGCTTGGTCTTGTATCCACTTAGGCCGTTGACCTCTGCGATCTGAGATCCGGAGACACCGTATCTCTTGGCTATCGAAGCAAGCGTCTCGCCACGATTAACGGTGTGGTTCACCCACGGACGTTTATCCTGGTCGCTTAGCAGGGCGAAACGTTTCCTGAATGCATCGGCCGTACCTGGGTAAAGCTTTAGGTCATAGGGGCCTGACGGAGGTGTAGAGCCCCGTACAAGCTCCGGATTGAGCTTGGCGAGGGAGTCTTTTGCCACGTCGGCACACGTTGCTAAGACCGAAAGCTGCACAGGCTCAGTGATCTTGACGGTCTCGTATTCATATGTTGGGTGGAAGTTCAAAGAGTCATCAGAGAAACCATATTGGTCCCGATTCAAGTAGATCAACGACGTGGCAATGAACCGAGGTACGTATTGTTGGGTCTCACGAGGGAGGTATGGCTGTATCTGCCAAAAGTTTGGTTTTTCGATGCCCGACTTCCGAATGGCGCGCCGCACGTTTCCACCCCCACAGTTATAGGCAGCCAACGCAAGGTGCCAGTCTCCGAGGTCATTATAGAGGTCGCGCAGGAAACGCATGGCTGCCCGTGTAGACTTTTCCGGGTCTCTGCGTTCATCTATCCAATAGGTCACATCAAGATTGTACTCTTCGCCCGTTGGTTGCATGAACTGCCACATACCCATGGCGCGGGCCCGGGAAAATGCGTTGGGGTTGAGTCCGGATTCCACGATGGCCAGATTGGCGATCTCCAATGGCATCTTTTCTTCGGTAGCAATGCGATGGATCATTTCATTCCATCGACCTGTGCGTTCAAGTGAAATCCTCATGAACTTCTTGCCGAGCGGCCTAGCTGTAAAGAAGTCTATGTTTTTCTGAACAGCCTCATTGTAGGTCAAGGGAATGGTTGTTTCCGGAATGCTCGAAGGGGGCTCAGGTTTTGGAACCGTGATCGTTTCAACGGTTGGACGTTGCGCGTCAATCTCCTCGAACAGTCGGTCACGAAGAATGAACACCGAGGAGTTCTCGTCGAGATTGTCAATGTTCTGTACGTAGGCTTCATAGTCTTCGATTACAGCCTGCACAAGGTCCGTGAAGTCTACATTCTCCTCGATCTTGGGATACGAGGCGAGGTTGTTCAGCTGGGCTATTGCGGCCTCAAACTGCTCTGCGGCAAGGACCGTGTCTTTCTGTTCAACAAGAGAAAGAGCCTTGAGATACCGTCTGCGGGCGCGTTCGAGATTGGCCGTGATCTCCGGGTCCCATTCGCCTGCCGTAGAAGTTTCTTCGTCCAGGTCGCTAAACTCGTCAGGAAAAACGGGCCGCTGTCTGGCCGAATCCGGAATGGCAGAAGCAAGGGGAGGGTTGCCAGAGGGGGAGGTTGTGGAGACGATCGGAGCCACCATCACCATGCAGATGAGAGACATGGTCATTAACCACGTCCTGCCACGGTATGTGCGGACCGCACCGATCATGCTCTACCTTCCGTTATTGGGCTTGCTGTGATGAACCACAAACCGCAAATATACGACCATGCCGATGAGGACGCCAAACTCAAGAGCGCATTGTCCGTGAACGGAAGTTCATGGAAAATCAGGTGTTAGCGCGATTCTGGCTAGCGTAGGCCCTGACCTATCCAGGCCTTGATCGTGCCAATGGTGCAGTCATTGACCCGTGGTCCGGATGGAGGCATTCTCGTAAAACCGGAGGAATGAGAGATTGTTCCTACAAGCAATCCGTTACGGGCATAGGTCTCAACTGTGGATCGCTGCGTTAAATCTATCCCGGCTTCGGGAGCATTCCCACCGTGACAACCGGTACAGTGTAACGTTATGATCGGCGCAACTTGACTGGTGTAGAGAACATTCGTTGTATCGCATGCTACGGAGTCGGCAGAACAGTCGCGATTGCGAGCCCCCTCCCGAATCCACCTGGCTATCAAATCGATCTGGGCCTGGGTTAATGAGCGAGGGGGAGGGGGCATACGTTCTTTTGAATCGTTGTCCACAAGGGATTCGTAGAGCTTCGAATCGGAAGGATTTCCGGCCTTGACGATGGTCTTTTCGCCGTTCATGATCGAAGTGTACGAGGTTAGGTTGATCTCTTCTTCAGGTCTGTCGGCATCGTGACATTCAGCCATGGTGCAGTTCGATACGAGGATGGGTAGCACATCGCGGGTAAAGCAGACAGTAGTGTCCACCGGCCCGGGGTCGGTTGTGTCATCTCCTCCCGTTGTATCTGTGGTATCGGGACGGTTGTCATCACCATTGCGCGGGTGATACGGACCATTCGGATCGTCTGCACAAGAAATGAGGAACGCAGCTGTAATGACTATGAACGTGATGGTTCTGAACATGTTCTTTTCCGTACGTGTAGGATCGATACCCAATAAAACGTAAACCCGCTATGGACATCATGCGTTACGGATGGGTTCCGCGAAGGTGATGAATGTCGTGCCGTATGCAATGCTCATGCACAAGCCGCATGGTGCGAAGCCGGGCCCGAAGGATGTTAAGCGCAATGTCATCACGGGCTGCTTCCGCTGTCTCGATCATCATCTCCAGCTCGTGTTCATCATCAAGCCAGGCGCGTTCGGAATCGCGAAGCGACGCAAACCGGTCCATGTATCGCTCCATGTCATCGATCTCTTCCTGGGTCATATCTGCCCCCTTCATGTAGTGTGGATATGACGATACGTGCTCTGACAACAGGAAAACGTGACATTCCCGCAATACGAATGACATCGCAGAATTGGTTGAAATGTGTTCCAACCTCGTAGCACTGTACCCGTTCTGGCACCATCAATCACAGACATCAACATTGGGAACAACGATCATGAGCAAACTTTTTGCCCTCCTTCTTGTAACGGGGCTTACCGCTACAGTACTGCTTGGATGGAATGCGAACGCCGGTACAACACCAAAGCGAAGCGACTTTCCAAAGAAAGAAATGACCAAGGTTGACCGAGGGCGCTATCTCATCGAAGTGGCTGGTTGCAATGACTGTCATACCGATGGATTCGCACAAACTGGAGGTCAAGTGCCGGAATCAGAATGGTTGCAAGGAAGTGTAGTGGGCTTCAAAGGTCCTTGGGGAACATCGTATCCGATCAACCTCCGCCTACTCATCAATTCTCTTTCCGAAAAGGAATGGATTTCATTCGCAAAGACGGCAAAGGGGCTCCCTCCAATGCCATGGTGGTCACTACATAACATGACAAATGATGACCTCGGCGCCGTTTATGCCTATGTAAAGTATCTCGGACCCAAGGGTGTGCAAGCACACGTAGCTCTTCCGCCGGGAGAGGATCCAGTGGGCCCGTTCTTTGACTTCGACGTACACATGGCTTCGGCGAAGTAATCCCTAACACGATCACACACGTTCTCACAACAACAACTTTCATCTAGGAGTATTTTTCAATGCGTTCACTCTTCACGCCGGCCGTCTTGGCCTTGTCGATCGGACTTCTTACTACGGCCTGCGAAAACGATCCGGCTTCGCCGGCCACACCATCCGGGAAGGTGGTTAACGGCGCGGCAGTAACAGTCGGTGGTGGCACAGCCACACCATATGTGCAACTTGATGCGGCAGGAAAGCCTACTGCATACGGCGTGCGACTCACAGACGGGGCTCTTTCGAACCTCCCACAAGATGCGCCGGGATACGAATACACACTTCCTATGCCTGCCGAGGCAGCAGCAACAGGAATCGACCATGTGTCGCTGGACTACAATCCGGATGGCCATGAACCGGAAGGCATCTACGATCATGAACACTACGATGTCCACTTCTACTATGTTAGCCCAGCACAACGAGACTCAATTCCTCTTGGCCCGGATATGGTACCCGTTGATGCTAAATACATCCCAAAGGACTATAAGACGTTTGACAACTTTAGCATCCCACGGATGGGTGTTCACTACATCGACACAACGGCTAATGAACTCCATGGACATCACTTCGATAAGACCTTCATTTATGGTTTCACGAAGGGTACGCTAGCCTTTCTTGAGCCGATGATCACGCTTGAATTCCTCAAAACAAAGCCGAATTTCACTGCCTCCGTGAAACAACCTCAACAATGGCAGCGTACGGGAATCTCCTATCCGGGTAAATACAGTGTGCGTTATGATGCCGTAACGAAGTCAACCGTTATCGAAATGCACGATCTCGTGAAGAAATAATGCGGTGGTGGTATATCCTACCGTAACCTTTCGCTCCTCAAGGACTCGGTTGGGCAAAATGGACGCCTTAGCATTATCTACAGAAGAACTATTCGATCGAATGCGACGTGGTGACCACGCCGCATTCGATCGTTTGTATGAGGCCTATGCCTCCAAGGTTCTGGCCTATGCTCGAACCGTGCTGCGCGATGATGGAAAGGCCGCTGATATAGTTCAGCAGGTTTTTACGAATGTCTACACCGCTCGATCGTCGTTTAGAGGCGAGAATCTTGATGCATGGATCTTTGCCATTGCTCGCAATGCATGTTTACGGCAAAAGCGGGTTGATACGAGAAGTATGCCCCTTATCGACCCAGACGCGATCCGGTCAGATGATGCATCGATGTCGCCTATTGACGTAGAAGTTGTTCGGAAGGCCGTGGATTCATTGCCTGATGATGATAGAGTGATCATCCGACTGCGGTACTTCGATGATCTCTCGTATAACGACATTTCCGCCATGTTGGGAATCTCGCTCACCCTAACGAAGGTGCGTCTCTTTCGTGCCAGGCGCAGATTGGCGTTGGTCCTACATCCGCATTTCAAGGATCTATGATGGAAGCGATTGAATCACTTCTCATGGACATGCTCGACGATGGCCCGATTGATGCTTCGGAAGTAGAAGCATACATGGTGGAGCATAATGATCAAACGCTCGTTAGCGACATGCAGCGTATGCATTCCATGTCGCCATTCCTCAAGCAGTGTGTTCTTCCTCCACGAGCATCAGATGTGGAGTTATTGAAGAATGTCCACTCATCCGTTCAGCACTCCATCTCTCAACATCTTTTGTTTGCCCGCACGTTATGGTCGGGTCTCGGTGTAACAGTTGGAGGTGGTCTGCTATGGCTAGTAGTATCGCAGTGGTCCGGAGATACAAAGGAAACATTGCCTCCTGTTGCGCCACCGTCGGTAACACGGTCGGTGAATGAAGCGCCCTCTGTTGAGACCCAACCTCCTCACACGGCTCGCGAGCTGACGGTGGAGCGGGCGCCTGTTTCCACGTTGGGTGAGTTGAAATCCGTTCGGGATGATAGCGAACTCCAACAGGAGCGTGAACGGCGTACTGCTATTGCAAAACATGCAGTTGGTGCTGATGCCTACCGCCAGTATCGTGATCTCTTCCACATCAACCTTGCTCTCTCCGATACAAGTGAGGCGGTTTCTTCGTTACGTGCCGCACATCGTTGGGCAGTTCGTTTAGGAGATGTAGCAGCAGCTATTCGCTGCGAAAAGGAACTCAACGATTTGGTCGGGTCTGCCGCACGGTGATCTGAACGCCGCGGTCTTTACCGCGAACCGCTTCGTTGGAGTCTGCGCCAGGAAGTTGTGCAAGCTGTATCACGCACTTTCGCGGAGCAATCGCGGCTGCTGCGGACAGCGCACGCTCCCGAGCTATCCTCTCGTTGGCATCACGTTCACCAACTCCATCGGCTTTTCCGGTGACGTAGATCCGCGATGTTCGTGTTGCATGCAACAAGAGATCGCTGATAGTGTTTGAGCACCACGGAGGCAAAAGAGTCTGGTTCGGCTCGAAACCAGTGAGAGAGGCAATGAATTGTGTGGTGTCAATGAGTCGAACAATAGGCTCCGATCTCATATGAACCGTTACAGGCGCAGATCGGGCAATTCCGCCCCTTCGGCCAAGGGCAGACACAGAAACGTGTGCGCTATCTCTCAACAGCTGTGAGAGCACCGACGAAGAGAGAGACGAGCACTCCCATACGATCGATGCCGGGACGTTGCCTTCTCCACGACCAATTGTGATGAGTGTATCTCGCAATCCAATCGTCACGGCCCACGATACAATCTCATCATCGGAGTGAACTGAAGGTGATATGACCATCGCCGGCGGATCGGCAACAGTAACCGTATCTAGCCGGTGCTGTGCTAAGCCCCCTCCATGTTGTTCCGCTACCAATGCGAGTTCGTGTGTGAGTGTCACATACCCCGTGCGTACCACAGCGCCATCGATTGACCGAAAGCCAATCATGCACGTTGCGAAGACATCAGGAACAGGGGGCATTGGAAGAATTGTGTCAAGACGCGGCTGCGTTTGTGTCCACGTTTGATAGCTGTACTCGGGAAGAGGTAGCATCTCAGCAAGATTAAGCGATTGTTCAGCGTCTCCACCAAAAGGGAAGGCTACTGTGATGCGAGCAAGAACCGAGCTGGGTAGAATTTCTGCAGAGTTTACGATTGATGACAGTGGCGTCCGATAGCGTACCTCGAGATCAATATCAAGGTAGTCATAAGAAATCGGAAACATCACCCCAACTGAGAGATAGGGGGCTGGCCGAGATCCCGGGATAGCGCTATCTGCCGTGCGTATGGTTGATGACCCGTCAATGAATGATACACTGGCCGGCTCAGCGATGGTTTGATCTTGTGTTCCGTAGAGAGAAAGAGGTACGGAGTAGTCAGCTCCGGCAGTGAGCCATAGTCTGTCGAATAATCGGAGATACACATCAGCACCAATTTCCAATGGTACGCTTGTAAGTTGATAGACGTGGTCGATGCGACCGGCTACCGGAGATCCGTTGATCACAAACGTTGTTGGCTCGCTGGCAGTGAAGCCATAGGTGGCATAGGAGAGTCCAAGGTGCGGAAGTAGAGATATCCATGGTGCAACCGGTAGCTTGATCCCTATCGAGGCGCCCGCACTCCAGCCTGCAGACGACGAAAGCCCGGCCGCTTGTGCTGGAAGCACAAGCTGGCCGAGCTGACGAAATGATGCGGATGTACTTGTGATGCCTACGGTTGGTGACACCGTAAGAGATAGTTGGGCACGAGTGGAATCAACGAAGCACAACGCAAGGACTATAACAAGTATGCCTCTTACGGTCATATCCTCATTCGATAATGATGCGTCGAACCATGCTATGTGTGCTGTCGCTCACACGAATGGCGTAGATACCTCTTGCAAGCGAAGCAACATTCAACTGACAGTTTCCGAGCCCGTTTGAAGAAGAAGCCGGCACAGACATCAGATGGACACCTGTTAGGTCGTATAGATCGACATCAACGTCTCCATCAACTCCGGAAAAATCAACATTAACGGTTGTGATGGCCGGAGATGGCGAGAGCTTCACGATGATAGAGCCTCCGTTCGCATTCACATTGCGCTCATCTTCCACCGTTGTTGTGCCATCTCCTGATTCAGTGGAGATCGGAAGTACGGCTCCAGTGCTGCTAAGCCACTGAACGGATGGAAGGGTAACCTCTGAAATCGTTTGGTCGCCAAGGGCGATCGTGAATGGCAATGCTGCTAATAGACTACCTGCTGCGTGACCGGATACATCTACCGTTGTAACAACTGTGCGTGTACCGTTGGATGTTTCGTCGTAAGAAACTGGAAACTGTGGAACGAGGACGGACGCATTGAATGCAAGTGTTAGTTGAGCACGTACTGCCTCCGTTGGAAGGGGCGAAGCGATCGTGATCTCAAGACTGTCTGTTTCTCCGGGTTTGCCACTGATGTTACCCACCCAAACACGTACGCTTGGGCGTGCCCGTACATAGCCCACGAGCTGTGCGCCAGCAAACGGCGTGTAGAATTCATCAAGGAAGATTAACGTGTCAATGAACGGAGTAGGGCCATGTCCTGTGTAGATCACATCAATATCAGCAGTACCACCGGCTGCAACTGTGATTGGTGCTACATTGACAGGAATCGTAAATGGTGATGGCATGGCAATAACAGACTGTGCAAGGCTGATCATCTGTGGCGATGCACTGTTGTTGTGTACGCGCGCGATCCACACGTCCGTTTTGCCAATGCTGTCTGCTACAAAATCGCCGGGCTCGCTGCTAATAGATGTGGTAACTGAAAATGAACGAGCCCATGTCACGGTGAGGATTGGCGTCACTTCACCGTAGCCAAACAAAGCCACATGTGTCATTCTGCCACCCCACATGAGGTAGATCGAGTCCGTTACATTCTCAAGTGAAGTAGGTGTGAAGACCGCATTGATCGAAATGGTTTGTCCGGCTCCGATGGTGATGAGGCGCGGCATTGTCTCGCCCCCTACATCCTCGATGCTGAAATAGACACTCTTGTAGTCTTCAAACGTGAGTCCATTATCAGAGGTGGACTTTAGGCCAACTGTGATGTCGGCATCACTTGTGTTAGAGAGTGTAAACGTCCGCGTGGCATTCTGCCCAAGCGCAACACCACCGAAGGTGATGGCTTGATAGAACGGCGAGATGCCGGCTGTAGATGCATCGCCGTTTGCCTCCAGATACACAAAACCAAGGATGCTGCGTATTGTATCGCCGCCGATAAAGCCTCGTATCAGCAGTCGTGCTTCGTGTTCACCCGCACGCATGCATGTAAACGAAATGAGGAGGGGGCTGGATGAACCCGCTGTGATTTCCGACGTGACTGCGTTGACTGCAAAGTTTGACGCATCAGGTCCATCAAACTCAAACTGAATATTGCTGGCCAAAAGCAGAGTAACGTTTGTTAGCACGATAAACGCACTATCTTGAGTGCCTATCGCAACCGGATCCATACGAACCCGTTGGGGTATGGCCGAGATCATAAATTGGGCATGTGCACTTGCTCCTATGAGCAGAAAGAGTGCAATGAGTAAAGATCGCATAGTGATGAACTCCAAGGTGTTGGTTGTGGTGAGGTGCTGCACCGACCCAACCGAGTACGTCATCCAAGAAAGGTTACAGTCGGATTAGAAGGAATGTTCCACGCGGGGCTGAACGCAGATAGTTCCCTGGTGCGAGCGCTTCGTCAGAGACAATTCCTAGAAAGCGACCGAGAAGATCAAACGCTCCAATACGAACGTGTGTCGTCAAGAGAATCCCAATGTGCACCTCTCCGGTGAGGATATTCAGATGCATCGTCGGTTCAAGAGTATGTACTTCTTCAACGCCAAGTGGCCCGTCTTCAAGTCGTCCTTGTTTGATAAGGGGCTTCCCCTGTAGTGCAGGATGATCAGGGCTATATCGGTAGATTTTGAAGATCATTGGATTCCGTGGAACGGTTCCTTGTTGTACCGGACCACTTTGACCAACCGGACTCACGTATCTCCATACTTCGGTGCCACTTTCTGTTACCTCCGTCAATATGCCTTGAGGCCCGAGGCACGCCAAGGTGTTGCCGTTTGGCAGCCTCGTTGCGCCGCTGATGTTGGTAGCAAAGAATGATGACGTTCCAACCTTCGGATAGCGCCATAAGGCATCTATGGGACCGAATGCTGCAACTTCTTGTTTTTGATACGACCCTCCTGCATCAATTGGAGGAACGATCTCTTCTATCGTTGAATAGTCGCGTGGTTGAGTTGCTGATCTGCCTTGACCATTGTTAAAAATGGAGATACGTGTAGCAGAATCATTAAGCCATCGAGCGTCATGTTGTCCAAAGAGGCGCTGATCTGTTCTCGTGCCGCTTTGATAGTTGGCTGGATTGCCCCAGCGATAGACGATGTCGCCCGTTGTTCGCGAGATGACCCATATCTCGTGAAGGTTGTGAACACTTACGAGGACTTCATCACGCATTGCGTTATAGCGAACGGAATTCATGTGCAGCCAGTCGGAACGATTACCGCCTACGTTGACGTCAATTCGTTCTGGATGATCGCGCACAACGCCGTAGTTAGCTCGTGTTGGGTCGAAGTCCTGGATCATGTGGTCCCACGAGGACCAGGACCATACAACCTGTCCTGTAGTTGGACCTGTCTGTTGAACTTCAATTATGCGCTCAGACCAAAGCGTATTGTCTGCCAAACGCGTGGCGTTTCTACCCTGGGCAAGTGCCTCCTCACGTGTATGACTCTCCCAAACGAGAAGCAGGATGTTGCCGTTTGGCATTATCTCTACATCGTGATGCGATCTAAATGTAGGGCCGTAGTGTTCAAATCTCCATAGTATGCTTCCATCCCATGCAATCTTTTCAACGATGCCACCGGCCCCACCTCCACCCATTGCTTGGATCAGTGGCGTTCCTGTGCGCAAGAGTGTTCCATCGTTGAGGAGCATCACTGCTTGACCAGGGTTGTATTGACTTGGCCACGACTTCACTACCTGACCATCATTATCAATGAGATATGTCAACTTTGTTGCAACCGGGGCAAAAAGTGTGTAGCCGTTGTACGACCGTGATGCGTCGTGAGTAAACACTCCCACCGTCTGCTGTGCATTCAGTGTACCGATTGTTAGAACGATGAGGATGACAATCTTCATAGAATCAACGTCCTATCGAATGAGGTAGGTGCCAAAAGGGACTGACCGGATATGAGTACCCGGTGCGAGCTGATCATTTACAACAGTGCCTAGCCACCTACCGGTAAGATCGTAGGCATTGAGAGTAACGTGAGAAGTTTGACTGATGATGATCTTCACCCTGCGAGCAAGAATGTCGAGTTCGATGTGTGAGGCGTCCGGTTGTACTGATTCGCTGACTCCTACAAGCGGGCCGTCCTCAAGCCGGCCCATCGGGGAAAGATCTCGTCCGACCAGGGCCGGGTGATCTAGGCCATACCGCAGAACTTTAAACACGAGATTGTTGCGAGGCGTAACGCCTTGGCGAACTGCGCCGGTATCGCCTACCGGATTCACATATCTCCAGACTTCGATGCCGTCTTGCGTGATCTCGGAAAAAATTCCATCTGGTCCCAAACACGCTAGGTAATTGCCATTTGGAAGCCGTGCAGCGCCACCGATATTGATGGCATAAAAACTCGTGTCGGGTTCTCGCGGATACGTCCACAATGTAGTGTCGGGACCATATGCCCCATCCGAAGATCTCTCATATGAACCATCATTCAAACGAGGGACTTTGATCTCGTCAACCGTTGAATAGTCGGTTAATAACGAGGCTGTTCTACCGATACCATTATTGAAGATCGTGATGCGTGAGCCCGACGAATCCGTCCATCGCGCATCGTGCTGGCCATACAGTTGGTGGTCAAGCGCGGTTCCACTTCTATAGTTAGCCGGGTTGCCCCATCGATACACGATCTTGCCGGATGCTCGTGAGATGATGAATATCTCATCGAGGTTGTGCACACTCACTAAGATCTCATCGCGTTCCGGACTGTATCGGACTGAGTTTATGTGAAGCCAATCGGTGCGAAAATCTCCAGTGTTAATGTTCAGTTTCTCCGGGTGCTCAGAGACCACGCCGTAGAAGAGTTTTGTCTCGTCAAAATCTTGGATGATGTTGTCCCATGCTGACCACGACCAAACGATTTCTGCAGATGTTGGTCCGGTTGGATGAACTTCGATGATTCGTTCACTGTAGATCGATGAATCAAGCAAACGCTTTGGGTCTCTCCCACGCGCTATGGCCTCGGAGCGAGTGTGGCGTTCCCATTCGATGAGTAAAACGTTGCCATTTGGTAAGATCTCCACATCGTGATGCGATCGAAAAGTGGGACCTACATGTTCGTATCGCCAGAGAAGTTCGTTATTCCATGATCGTCGTTCTATGATACCCCCTGCGCCCCCTCCTCCCATTACCTGGATGAGCGGGTTGCCGGTGCGCAGGAGACTGCCGTCATTGAGAAGCATCACTGCTAGGCCGGGGATATTCTGACCCTGCCATGTATGCACAACTTGGCCATCATTATCGATCAGGTAGGTACTCTTTGAAGCGATGGGTGCTAGTAATGTGTAACCGGGATATGCCTTTGTCGGGTCGTGCACAATCACCCCAACGGTCTGTTGGGCAGATGCAACAGTGGCAAACACGGAGATAACAACGAGGAGTAGAATCGTCATGTTGTGCTCATGAGGACAGCTTGCGAAGTTCCGTCCGCCACGTTGATTTATTCAAGGTGGCCTTCAACCAGACCCGAAACTCAAATATCGCCGTCAGTGCTTCACTTGGAGGAGTGGCGTAATGCGCCTCTACCTTCTCGAGGCCTTCGCGAAGGAGTTTGGCGCGTGACTTCCCGGGCGTGGTGGTAAAATATCGCGAGGCAACGGAGAGTAGTACGTCTACGTCTGGCGCAATTGGTTTCCCCTTTAGTCTCCTGCGTTCTGCTCGTACGAGAGAGGTGACCACAGACTCGTTTTCGAGATCGATATGCAACAGGATGCGCAGGAGTCTGCTTGCTGCTTGGATGTCATCCCGAATGCTCTCAGGATACTCGTCTGTTCTGGCGAGACGTCGCAGTGCCTCTCGGAATTTCCCGAGGCCCATCTCTATCAACGCCATATTGAAAAGGATGGCAATTCCAACCTCTGTGTAGCTCTCCCGTTCGTGATCTGCGAGGATCTTATCGAGTAATGGGATCCGATGTTCGAGGTCTTCCAAGTCGTCGGATTGTAGTGCTAACTGGATCTCAATATTGAGGTATTGAGATGCAACCGCCATTCGATTTGCTGGCGAGAGCTGACGTGAACCTTCTTGCCAATGATGGTGAAGCTTGTCTCGAAGGGGGCGTGCAGCTGCAAAATCACGAAGGACGACCAATCGAAGAGCTACACTGTGAACAAGGTTTACCCATTCATGAACATTCGCAGAGCGGAATTTTTCGTCACGCTCAATTGTATCCAAACGTGAGCGGTCATACCGCAAAGACGTTTCGGGGTCGTTATCGATGAAGAACGCTTTAGCACTCAAAAACCGGAGCCACGTATTCTGAGCACTCGGTGTTATGATCGGAAACCGAGCTTCTCCATGTTTGACCAGGTCCGAGGCTAGGGCCTTGGCAACCGGACCGCCCCCTCTACCATATCGACGAATAACGGCTGTTAGGCGATCGGCTATCGCATCGTAATAGGCCGTTTCTACAAGGAGCATCGCTTCCTGAACAATAGGGTCGTCTATCGGAGATGAGGATGGCTCGGGCATACTCTCGGTGGAGCGTCCAAGCTGCGACATCGACTGAAGCACCATCACGCGTAATGCGTGGTTGTGGATGAGGGTGGCTTCTTCCAGAGCCTCATTGAGACGGCGTTCGGCCCACCGGAATTGACTACGGAGCCGAAGGAAATCTCCATCCTGCAGAGCGCTCACGGCTCTGCGAGCTGGTGAGCGCTCTGCATTGAACTGCCTCATTGCCCGCAAAATGACGAGCATAAGCTCCCGTTTTGCCTCAGGGAGGCGCTTCGCAAAGCCATATTTGGCAAAACGTTTCTTGATAGACGCTTCGTCGATCTGATCCTGTCCAGCTAAGGCGTCGAACAGCAATTCAGATTGATTCACATCCCCAACAACGTGTTTTCGCAGTTCGATCTTTACATAGCGCTTCTCTGCCTGTGTAAGGGCATGAATAAGGGCGTGCAGATCCTCCGATGGTCCTCTTGACATCGGATAAATATCGGAAAGTTTGCTATACCATCATCAGCAAACGCGGTAGGTTCGTATCGAGCAATGAAGGCAACACGAAAGGAACGCGCAATGTGGTACTACACTCGCCTTTGGATCGCACTGGTATTACTGGTGCTGATGTTATTGGCGTCTTGAACACACTTCTCTTCACCGTGACCATTGAGGTCTACAATGAACAAGCCAAGACCGGATCTCACGATCCGCATCATCCTTGAGCGTTAATCGCTCAATATCGAAGCACGGCGGCAGCGCCAGTGGCTGTTGGCATGTGCTCTGTTGGGAGCACCAGGACTTTGCCGCCCTTACGCAGTACGATCATGGCTAGATCGTCCAACACATCGTTGATATCCGGCTGATCGAGATCATCAAAAATGATCTCGCCGGTTGCCTGATCGATCTTCCCCGGTACCTGGCGTGTTGCCTCCACGAGGAGGGCAGCTACGCGACCCTCGATTGCGGCATGAGACATCGGCACCACGTGATCAATTCCAAGCTCCTTAGACGCAGCTTCGTGGTACATGTCAACAAAACGAGTACTCTCCTTGGTTACATAGGGAGATACCACAGCCCACGCACGTTTCACGAGCTCCTTATGGCTAATGCCATCCGGATGAACAGCAACACCTTCGAGTAGCACATTTGGATTGTGGCGCACGCGATAGAATTCGCCGAGATGCTCCTTCAATCCCACCACTACCACGGGCAGGCCAGTAGGTTTGGATGCGTGGTCGGATACTACCTTGTCGATAACACGGAAAAACCGCTCCGTGTCGATCTCGATTTCATCTGATGTAGTGGAATGTCCAACACTGCGTGGTGTTCCACCGGAGTTTGACCGAGAAAAATGTCTCTCGGTGAGTTCATGACCGAGTGCCTGTTCAATTGTCATCGGAACATCCGGTCCAAGGTCTACCTCGCTAAGTCCGTCCCGATCTCCAACAAAAAGTTGTGCGCGTTCGCGGGTCAGCGTAAGCACGTGATACCGTTCTAGTGTTTGAAGGATGCGGAGAAGGGGCTTCATGTGAAACGTATCTGCTACAATCGCAAGGTCCGGTACGGGTCTGTCCAGATGCTGCGTAACAAACATGCCTGGTGAGCGGAAGATTGCGATTCCCTCCTTACGATCATTCCAGAACACTTCATCGTGGGCCAGCTCTACGAAAGGTGCCATAAGAGTCTGCACTTCTTCCGGAGTATAGGCTGAAGCGAGAGAATCCGATAGGCGGCGAACAAGCACGCGATATCGAGTTGGGTCATCGCGCCGTTCGGGCTGTGTTCTGTGAGCAGATAGGTACAGGCTAAGGCATGGCTTATCTGTAACGTTCAATAGTTGATGAACAAGGGGATTGTGGTTGGCATACATCGTCTGACTCCATAGTAGTGCACTGGAAACTCGTCGTAACGTTGGTTGCATACAATGACCAACGTCATGTTTTCTTCTATCTGATCACAACACCGTTGACGATCCTGAACAAAAAGGCGTGTCGAGTAGAAACAGCCGTGTAAATCCCATCAGGAAGTTGAATGCCGTTGAGAGTGCCCAACGTAGTGGTGCAGACCGAACCACGTAGGTCGAGAATTGTGTGTAGACCCGACTCGTCGGGTACGAAAGAGGTTTCATCCACGGATACAACGGGTTCGATATGGCGAGCACAGAACACGGCAGCTAAGCTGTCAACGCTTCTTTCATCATGAATTGCATGTTCCGCCCCATTATATATCCAGGTTTCATACAGACGGGTATCAACACCGCGCTTGGCGAATTCTTCTGTGAGTGTGCAACTGCCGTGGATTTTGGGATAGTTTGCAGAGACATCCAGCGGCAGTCCCCAAAGCCCCTTGGCTGATCCGCACGCAACCACTGGATCGGCTTTTTGATGGTAACTGTATGTTGGAACAAAAGGGGCTCCATCAATTGACCGTGGGTCGAGCAGTC